>JANNSP010000426.1:0-7852 GCA_031402975.1 Hyphomicrobiales bacterium | reverse complement strand
GGTCTGGCTCGAACGCGACCGCCATGACGAAACCAATCCCAACTTCGCTTCGGGCATCCTGTTGATCGGCTCGGCGGCGCTCGTCCTGTTCGGCCTCGACCGGTTGTTCGACGGCGTCTGGCTGACCGTCGCCATGGCCGCAGCCGCGGCGGCTTACGCCTTCGCTTCGAAGACTCTGCACGTAAAGCTGATCGGCGCGATCGCCGCCGCCCTGGCCTCGCTCACCGCGATCCGGCTCTTTGTCTCGCGCGAATTGTGGGAGGACGACCGGAGCGTGCTGTTCGGCCAGCATTGGCCCCTCTACGGCTATGGCGTGCCGGCGATTCTCTTTTTGCTCTCTAGCCGCTGGCTGCGTTCGTCCGGACACGCCCGCGCCGCGACCGCCATGGAAGGCATCAGCCTGGGGCTCGCGATTTCGCTCGTGTCGCTCGAACTTCGCGTGCTGATCGGCGGCGGGCTCACCTCGGACGAGCCGCAACTTCTGGAGATCGCCGCCCATATCTTGACCTGGCTCGGCGCCGCATACGGGTTGATGTACCGGCAGGAACTGTTCTCCTCCTTCATCTCGCTGTGGGGTGCCCGCGTTCTCATCGCGGTGTCCTCCGCCGCCATCATCTTGGTCAGCCTCGGCGGGCTCAATCCCGTCGTCAGCGGCGAACCGGTGCCCGGCAACGCGCTGTTCAACGCTCTGCTGCTGGCCTATCTCGCCCCCGTCCTCCTGCTTGGCCCGATCGCGCGGAAACTCGGCGTCCTCGGCTGGCAGCAGTTGCGCCCGGCGATGGGAATCCTGGCGCTGGTGCTGGCGCTGGCTTACGTGACGCTCGAAACCAAGTTCCTGTTCCAGGGCCGATTGATGGTGCCTTGGTCGCTGTCGGGGGCCGAGTCCTACGCCTATTCGGCGGTGTGGCTTGCCTCGGCGCTGGCTTTGTTCGTGGCCGGCATCAGGCTCGGGCGCCAGTATATCCGCTATGCCGGCTTGGCCGTCATGGTGGTCGTGGTGCTCAAGGTGTTCCTCTCCGACATGTCGGATCTGGAAGGCCTCTACCGCATCGCCTCGTTCATCGGGCTTGGCCTCTGCCTCGTCGGCATCGGCTGGCTCTACCAGCGTTTCGTTCAGCAACCGCGCGGCGGGATCACCACCGCCTGAAACTGGAGAATGTCCCAATGCCTTCGACAGCCGGCACGAACTCGTTTCACAAGCACAGCCTCGATGCCATCATCCGGGCCCTGCAAAATCTCTCGGCCATCCTTTCGAAGGCCGAGGCACACGCGGCGGAAGCGACGACCGAACCTGGCAGTCTCTTGCAGGCAAGTCTCTATCCCGACATGTTCAATTTGATCCAGCAGTTGCAATATGCCTGTTTTCTGCCCGTCGACCTGGCGCAGCATTTTTCCGATCAGCCGGCGCCAAACGTCGGCAGCGACGAAGCAACTTTCAACGACGTGCAGAAAAGCATCACGATCACAATCGATTACTTGAAAGCAATTCCGCCGGAGCGCCTGGCGGAGCGCGCCACCCGCGAGGTGCCGGTGTTTTTCGACGGCTCGAAATCCATGCCCGCCGAGGATTACGCTTCCTCCGTCATCATGCCCGACTTCTATTTTCATCTGACCGTCGCCTACGCCATCCTGCGCCACAACGGCGTGCCGCTGGGCAAGATGGATTTTCTCGGGCCGCTCAAACTGAAAAAGGTCTCCTGACATGGCGCGAACCACCATTGGATTGGATGGCCCGCTCGCCGAATATTATCGCTCGGTGGCTTATCGCGAAGCCCCGATCCTCGCCGAGCTCCGCGCCGAAACCTTGCAGCTCGGCGGTTCGTCGCAGATGCAGATCGGGCCGGAGCAGGGCGCCTTCATGGCGATGCTGGTCAAGCTGTCGGGTGCCCGCCGCATCCTCGAGATCGGAACCTTCACCGGCTATTCGACGCTGGCCATGGCGTTGGCCGGCGACGCAAGCATAACCGCCGCCGATGTCAGCGAGGAATGGACCGCCATCGCCCGGCGCTACTGGATGAAGGCTGGCGTCGCGGAGCGGATCGACCTGTCGCTCGACGGTGGCAACAAGGTGATCGAACGCCTGCTGGCGGCGGGTGGCGCCGGCACCATCGACCTGATGTTCATCGACGCCGACAAGACCGGTTATGACGGCTATTACGAGGGCGGCCTCACGCTGCTGCGTAAAGGCGGCGTGATCCTCATCGACAACGTGTTGTGGGATGGCGCCGTGGCCGATCCGGCCAAGACCGATGCCAATACCGTGGCGCTTCGCGCCCTCAACGCCAAGATCGCCGCCGACGCCCGCGTCGATCTCTCGATGGTGCCGATCGGCGACGGCCTGACGCTGGCGCGCAAGATATGAGATAAAAAGCACCGCGCCCGGACTGTTCCGGGCGCGGGTCGATCTGGTTTACGGGAAGGGCGTGCTCTGCGCGTCGATCGATTCGACGAAGCGCCGCACCTGTTCGCGTTTGAGGGCGGTATTGAGGAAATCGGGGATGGTGCCGTTGCCCGTCCGGTGCTCCACGTCGCCGATCACGCAGCCGATGGTTTCGCACGCGCCATTGTGCATGAAAGGCTGCACCATATGGACGCCGAGCAGCGACTGCGGGCTGTAGCCGTTGCCGAACCCGTCGCCGTTATAGTCGCGGCCGAGCGCGTCCTGCCTGGGTTGCGCCACCCCTGCGACCAAAGTCGCATTGGCAAATTCGCCGGCCCCGATATTGTTGCCGATGGCGTTGCCGCCACCCGCCACGCCGAGGTTGAACGAATTGACGTTCCTGAGGAAGTTTCGCAGCGACTGGGTGGCGACCGGATTGCCGAAGTCCTGGTTATTGGTGCAGAACGATCCCGGAGGATTGTTCGGGGTGAGATCGCGTTCGCAGGCAATCTCGGCGCCCGCCGGTGGCGACGGGAAGTTCTTGACGCTGATGCTCCACAGTCCTCCTTTGTGGCAGGAGGCGCATTGCTGGCCGAACAGCGTGCGCCCGGCATTGATGGTGGCCACCGGCACGCCGCCAACGATCTCGTTGCTGTTGAGCGGCCCGTTGGGCACGCGGATGGCGAAGCGCACCCATTGCCGGAGCGCGGTGAGCGCCTCGATGCTGGCCGTCGCTCCCACCGGATTGACCGTATGCTCGCGCCGGTTGGCGTTGGACTTGACGAATTGATTGACGATGCAGGGCGGCTTGTCGATGTCGCCGTTGTCGCCGAAGATCAGGCCCTGGTCGGGATTGAACAGGCTCGTCCCCGTTCCGGTTTCGCAAGGCACGGGCGCGGCAAGATTGCCGGGGCCGGAGACATTGCGGATATTCGCCTCGAAATCCTCGACTTGGTCGAAAATCGCCGAGTAGTTGAGGACTTTCTGCTGGTTGCGGTTGTGCGGATTGAACGTGCCGGCGAGGTTGACCGATTTCCGCGGCCCCGAACCGAACTGCCAGACGACGCCGTCGGTCCAGCCGTTGAAATGGCAGCTGGCGCAATTCTGCCAGCCTTCCGACGACAGCCGGTCATCGGTCGACACCGTGGTTCCGGCCGGCCGGTTGAAATGGCCGCGCGAGGAGAAGAACATCTCGGCGCCCACCGCCAATTGTTCCTCGAGCGAACCCGACGGTGCTACCTGGGCGGTCTGCACCACCTTGATGACTTTGTCCGACGTTAATTGCGCGACCTCGGTGTTGACGATCGAAACATTGCCCGAAACCTGGTTGGTGACATAAGCGCGCTGCCCGTTGGCGGTTTCGGCGATGACGATGCCTTGCGGGTTCTTGCCCGCCTTGGCGCCGCTGGTCGCCGGATCGAACGGATCGTTGAGATCGATATAGCGCGTCGTATCGGCATCGACGGTGAACGCCAGGGCGTCGCTGGCATTGACCTTGAGCTTGACCAGGAGGTCGCTGCCGGCCGACACCACATAGGCCGACCCGACATTGGCCTGGGTTGTGAAGGCGATGGCCCACGGATTGGCGAAGAACAGCCTGGTCTTGCCGGGTTCGGGGTTTCTCGCACCCAGATGAAGGTTGATCCTGCCGCCGTCGGCCAGAGTTCCGGTGCCGATATTGTTCAGGAAGGTGACGAACGCCTGGGTCGAGGTATTGAACACCAGGGGACTGGCGGGCGAGGCGGCAATGTTGGGCATGAAGCCCCGGTTGCCGCGGATCACCAGGCTCTGCAACTGGTTGGGAAAGGCGAAGGTTGCATCGGGCACGCCATCGCCGACTGTGTTGCCTGGTCCCGGGGCGTCAACATTGAACCCGGTATTCTGCTGCGAGAACAGGACCGCCTGCGCCGGCACGAAGCCGCCGATGACATTGGACGACGTGTTGATGGAAATCTGGCATACCGCCGCTTGCTTGCCGCCGTCGAGCCCCTGCTTGCCGCCGACACTCCTGGTGAAGGACAGGAAGCGCGTGACATAAAGGAAGCTGTTGTTGAAGGTCACCGCCATGCCGCGCGGCTGGAATCGCCGGTTGCGATCCGGATCGTTGCACACGCTGTTGCCGATATTGACCTGGCCGATGATGGTGCGGGTGATCGCGTTGATGACGGTGATCGTGTCCTGGCCGCTATTGGCGACGAAGACGCGATTGCCGTCGGGCGAGATCACGATGTTCCACGGTTCGGCGCCGGTTTTGAGCGTGCGCTCGATGACCGCCTGGAAATTGATGACGCTGTCGTTGAGGATGCGGATGACGGTGACGTTGTTGCTGGCCGCGTTGGCCACGAAGGCATAGGTGTTCTCCTCGTCCAGCGCCACGCTGCGCGGTTCATCGCCGGTGGCGATCGTCGCGATCACCACATTGGTGTCGGTGCGCAGGACCGAGACCGTATCGTCGAGGGGGTTGACAACCCAGACCAGGCGCTGATCCGCCGATACCGAGATCGGGCTCGAATTCATCGGCTGGGTGAACTCCGCCGCCGCCGCCATCGGCGCCACCGCGACAAGCAGTGCTAACATGCCGAAAAGCGCCGTTGTCCAGCGCGCGACAAAACCTGTGATTGCGGATGTGGAAGCCTGTTGCACTGTAGTTCCTCCCGTTCGATCGGTTTCGATGCGACGTATGACGCTGGCGCTTGGCGCCGGCGAGTGGAATGTGCCGAAAGTAAGGCACCCTAACACGCAACACAGGAGTGAGATAGCCCCCGATTGCAACAAACGTTTGTCACCGGATTTGGCTTGCATCGCTCGACCCGGAGGGCTAAAGCGGCGCCACTTCAACTCACACGCGGGGTTGGGAGTGCCGCATGGGATCTTAAAGTCCCCACATAGCGTCAATCCCTCCGGTGCCGGCAAGTCCGGTCACATGCCCCGCGGCGGATCAACCGGAAAAGGACTAGACCATGGCAGTGCCAGAATTCACCATGCGCCAGTTGCTCGAAGCGGGCGTGCATTTCGGACACCAGACGCATCGCTGGAATCCGAAGATGAAGAACTACATCTACGGCAGCCGCAACAGCATCCACATCATCGATCTGGCCCAGACCGTGCCCTTGCTGCACCAGGCGCTTTTGACCGTCACCGAAACCGTGGCCAAGGGTGGCCGCGTGCTGTTCGTCGGCACCAAGCGCGCCGCCTCCGAGCAGATCGCCGAGTCGGCCAAGCGCTCGGCCCAGTATTATGTCAATTCGCGCTGGCTGGGCGGTACGCTGACCAACTACAAGACGATCTCCAACTCGATCAAGCATCTGCGCACCATCGACGAGACCTTGGCTAAGGAAACCTCCGGCCTCACCAGGCGCGAGATGCTGTCGCTCACCCGCGAGAAGACCAAGCTCGACAAGGCGCTGGGCGGCATCAAGGAAATGGGCGGCACGCCCGACCTCATGTTCGTCATCGACACCAACAAGGAAGCGCTCGCCATCAAGGAGGCCAACCGCCTCGGCATTCCGGTGATCGCTGTGATCGATACCAACAGCGATCCGACCGGCGTCAATTTCCCGATCCCCGGCAATGACGACGCCGGCCGCGCCGTGGCGCTCTATTGCGACCTGATCAGCCGCGCCTGCATCGAAGGCATCGCCATGGCCCAGACGGGCCAAGGCCACGACATCGGCGCCGCCGAGGAGCCCATCGCGCAGGACGTTCCCGCCGCCTGAACCACGAATTTTCCGAGAAAAGAGGACCGGTCATGGCCGAGATTACCGCCGCTATGGTGAAAGCGCTCCGTGAAAAGACGGGCGTGGGCATGATGGACTGCAAGGCGGCACTCGCCGCCACGGCGGGCGACATGGATGCCGCCGTCGACTGGCTCAGGGCAAAAGGCCTGGCCAAGGCCGCCAAGAAATCGACCCGCATCGCCGCCGACGGCCTGATCGGCGTCGCCGTCGAGGGCTTGACGGGGGCCGCCGTCGAGGTCAATTCCGAAACCGACTTCGTCGCCAGGAACGAGAAGTTTCAGGTGATGGTGAGCCAGATAGCCAGGCTGGCGCTCAAGGCCGCGGGCTCGACCGAGAAGCTCAAGACCATGACCTATCCCGGCACCCAGCACGCGGTCGCCGAATATGTCGCCGAAATGGTGGCGGCGATCGGCGAGAACATGACCATCCGCCGCACCGCCGCGCTCACCGTGACGGATGGCGTCATCGCCTCCTATATCCACAACCAGGCGGCGCCCGGCCTCGGCAAGATCGGGGTGCTGGTCGCCCTCGAATCGTCGGGATCGAAAGACGAACTCGGGCAATTCGGCCGCCTGCTGGCGATGCATGTGGCGGCGACCAACCCGGTCGCCATGGACCTGGCCGCCGTGCCGCCCGAAACGCTGGCCCGCGAGCGCGCCATCCTGGAAGAAAAGAACGCCGGCAAGCCCGCCAATGTGATGGACAAGATCGTGGCCTCGGGCCTCAAGACCTATGCCAGGGAGAACTGCCTCCTTGAACAGGCCTATGTCCATGACGGCGCGAAGACCGTGACCCAGGCGCTGGTTGAAGCGGGCAAAAGCGCCGGCGGCGCCATCAAGCTCGTAGGCTATATCCGCATGCAACTTGGCGAAGGCATCGAAAAGGGCCCAGACGACTTCGCCGCCGAAGTCGCCAGGATGGCGGGCACCGAATAAGAGCAACAAAAAAAGCCCCTCGCGGGGCTTTTTCTTTTATCGTGGTCCGGCGATTTACTTCATGCCGGGAACTATTGCGGGATCACCATGATCGAATTGTTGGCGTAAGTGCAGGTGCCGGAAGTGCCGCTCTTGTACTGGGCCGTGAAGGTGGTGGAAACGGCATTCAGACCGGTGAGTTGCACGATCGATGTGGCACCTATGGCAACGCCCGATGACGGCAGAGTGATGACTACGCCGCGGGCGTCGGCGGCCGCGAGCACGGTGGCACCCGTCCCCGAAGTGACGAAGCTGACGTAGCATATTCTGTTGTTGGCGCTTTCACTGGCGGTCGCGGCAATCATAACCAGGGCATTTCCCGACGGACCGATGGTGACCGTGGTCGTCGCGGCCGTTCCGCTATTTGGCGCGGCATAGGTGGCGGCCGTTCTGGTGGTTGCCGTGCCATTGTTGCCGCCGGCGGGCAACGTGTTCCCAGCGGCACCCGTGGCGCCAGTTGCGCCCGTAGCACCGGTGGCACCTTGCGCGCCCGCTGCGCCGGTTGCACCCTCAGCGCCGGTCGCGCCGGTATTGCCCTGCGGACCCTGAGCCCCGGTTGCACCTGTGTCACCCTGCAGACCTTGAGCGCCGGTCGCGCCGGTATTGCCCTGAGCACCGGTTGCGCCGGTAGCTCCCTGCGAACCCTGAGCGCCGGTCGCGCCGGTCTCACCCTGGGTACCCTGAGCACCGGTAGCACCTGTGTCACCCTGGGGACCCTGAGCGCCGGTTTCACCCTGGGCACCCGTTGCGCCGGTCAAACC
>JANNSP010000425.1:0-12885 GCA_031402975.1 Hyphomicrobiales bacterium | reverse complement strand
CGATGCAGCTCGTCACGATGTTGATGCGTGCCTGAAAGTTGTCGCTCGTCTGAACGGCCAACGCAGGCGTAACATAGGCAGTTGCCGCCGCGGCGGCGAGCAGGAGAAGTTGTTTGCGCATTTTTGTTTCCTTGATGGGTTTTAACCGAGTTGCGGAAACCACCTGTGTGTTCGTGGACATTCGCCGTCCCCGGCACTCGCGTAGCTCCCCAACGCGCTTCTACCGTGTTAAGCTTTAAGTTGAAGTGGATGGATGAAGTTAAAGTCCATATAAGGAACCGGTCCAATTTGAATCACCCAGTTAAAATGCAAGTATGCAAAACGACTCGGTAATTGCGTTTCTTTCAAAAGCGCCGCAAGTTCAACGCATGACATCGCTGCCAGAAGTTTTTCGTTCTGCTACCGGACTGGCAAGATTGTTGCGCGCGGGCAAGATTTCTCCGCGCGAATTGCTCGATCTCTGTCTTGACCAGTATGCGCGGCACAACGATACGCTCAACGCCGTGGTGGTGACCGATCTCGACCGGGCGCGGAAGGCCGCGGCCGCTGCGGGGCGGAGACTGAAGCGCGGCAAGCCGCTCGGGCCTTTCGACGGCGTGCCGATGACGGCGAAGGAATCCTTCGACTGGTCGGGGACGCCGTCGACCTGGGGCGTGCCGGCTTTGCGCGACAATATCGCGAAGAGCGACGCGGTGGCGATCGCCAGGCTCGCGGCGGCGGGTGCGGTGTTGTATGGCAAGACCAATGTGCCGCTGATGCTGGCCGACTGGCAGAGTTTCAACGAAATTTACGGCACCTGCAACAATCCGTGGGACGTGACGCGGTCGCCCGGCGGCTCGTCGGGCGGATCGGCGGTGGCGCTGGCGAGCGGCATGAGTGCGCTCGAAATCGGCTCCGACATCGGCGCCTCGATCCGCAATCCGGCGCATTACTGCGGCGTCTATGGCCACAAGCCGACCTATGGCGTCGTTGCCAATCGCGGCCAGGCATTGCCCGGCATCGTGCAGCCGTCCGATATTTCGGTGGCGGGGCCCCTGGCGCGCTCGGCCCGCGACTTGGCCGCGATGATGAAGATCCTGGCTGGCAGCGACGGGATCGCCGCGCGCGGCATCAGGATTTCGCTTCCCCCCGCCACGCAGACGCGGCTCAAGGATTTCCGCGTCGCCGTCATGCTCAGCGATCCCGTCAGCGAAGTCGATCAGCCGGTGCAGGACCTGATTTCGAAGCTGGGGCAATTCCTGACGCGCAAGGTGAAGAAAATTTCTTTCGAGGCGCGGCCGGCGTTTTCGACCCGCGAAGCGATGGATGTCTATATCGCGCTATTGCGCTCGGCCACCAGCCGCCGCCAGTCGGATACGGATTTCGCCTCCAACCTCAAGCTGACGCAAGGTCTTGCCGAGGGCGACGACAGCTATTTCGCCCAGATGACGCGGGCCTATGTCATGCCGCACCGGACCTGGCTCCAGGTCAACGAGCGGCGGCATCAGATGCGGCTCTTGTGGGAATCGTTCTTCGACGACTGGGACGTGCTGCTGTGTCCGGCCGCGGCGTCGGCGGCGTTTCCGCATGACCAGGCGGGCGACCGCCACCAGCGCACCATCGTCGTGAATGGCAAAACCGTTCCGACTACGGATCAATTGTTCTGGGCGGGTTATTCCGGCTGCTTCTATCTGCCTTCGACAGTCGCGCCACTGGGCTTGACGCCACAGGGACTGCCGTCGGGGGTGCAGATCATCGCGCGCGAATATGGCGACTACGCCTCGATTCGTTTCGCCGAATTGCTCGAGCGCGAGTATGCGGGCTTCGTGCCGCCGCCGGGCTACTGACCCACGAGTTTCGCCGGCGTCCCGGTATCGCCGGTCCAGCACCATACCGCGAGCAGAGGGTTTTCCAGCGTCTTCGTCGCATGGACGATGAACGGCCGATGCCAGATCACTTCGAAGGCTTCCCTCGTTACAAATCCTCCGGCGCCGCGTTTCCAGTCGCAGGGACCGGTCAGGGGCCAGTAGAGTTCGGGCGCCGGGTGATAGTGGTCGCGGTAGTGGCGGCCGGGGCCGAGCAGCAGCAGACCCAGAAGAAAATCGTGCGAACCGAAAAATCCGTGCGGGCCGACGAGCTGGCACCAGCCGTAATCGTCCATGAAGCCCGGGCCCAGAACGGCATCGCTATAGGCCTCCGAGCGGCGCCATTGCAGATGCTCCTCGATCGCCGCCAGCGCCGCCGCGAGATGGGGTTCGCCCGCCATCACCTCGGCGGTCGCCTCCGCGAAATGGCGGACAGCCGGAATGCGGCGGGGCTGCGGCTCGTGGAAATGTGCCTCGTCGCGGGGCTGCCGCGCCAGACCGCTCAGGACGTTCTCGACGCCCTCGCCGCCCCGCGCCTTGAGGCCACCGGCGATCAAGTCCACCAGCCAGCCGGCTATATCGAACAATTCCCGGTTCACGCCAACGCCACTCACTTTCAGGCCAGCGCATAGACCCTTTGGGCCAGCATGAGCAAGTCGGAGTCGTCCGGATAGCGCGCCGTCGACTTCCGCATCGGCGTGTTGGCGGGAGATGCCATGTGTTCGGCCAGCAATTCCGGTTTCGATAGATCGAGGCCGTCGCCGGCAAGCGAAACCTTGATGCCGGTTGAGCGCACCAGCCGGTCATAGGCTAAAACCGCATCGGCGGCGCCCATGGCGGAAGCGACGGCGGCGAAGGCGGGATTGCCCTCCGCCACCCAACCGATCGTCGCCAGCATGGCAAGCCCGGTGGCGCGGCCATGCGGAATGGGAGCCAGATCGGCGATGGCGTGGGAAATGTTGTGGGCGAGTGCTGTCCCGCAATTGTCGATGGCGATGCCAGCATAACACGAGCCCAGCAGCATGGCGCCCCGTGCCTCGATGTTGTCCGGCTGCTTCACCGCCATTTCGAGATTGGCGCTGATCAGCGCAATCGCCTTGTGGCAATAGAGATCGTTGCCTGGGTTGCGGTGCTTGTTGGTCGAGGCCTCGATCGCATGCACCAGAGCGTCGAGTCCGGTCGCCGCCGTGATATGGGGGGGAACGCCCACGGTGAGTTCGGGATCGAGGATCGCCACGTCGGGCTTCAATTCCTCGCCCCAGGCCCAGACCTTGACGCCTTGCGCGTTGGCGAAGACCGAAACGCGCGTCACCTCGGACCCCGTGCCGGCCGTGGTGGGAACGGCGATCACCGGCAAGCGGTTCGACGGCAGCGGTGTCTCGCAGAGCTGATAGGCCACGGCACTTTTTCCAGATGCCACGCAGCAGGCGACGAGCTTCGCTGTGTCGAGCGCCGATCCGCCACCGAGGCCCAGGACCGCGCGAGCGCCGTGGCTGCGGGCGAGGGACGCCGCGGTATCGATATCGGCAAGTTTCGGCTCGCCCTTGAGACACTCATAGACCACCGCCTCATGCCCGGCGGCGGCGAGGATCGAAAGGGCTCGCGCGGTGATGCCGAGGCCACGAAGGGCCGGATCGGCAACCACCAGGACGCTTGCGCCTTTGCCGGCCAAGGCCGTCGCCCTGGTGGCGATTTCGGAAAGCTTTCCGGCGCCGAAGATGATTTCGGGAATGGCACTCAAGATGAAGGATTGCATGGGACCTCGATAGGTAACGGCAATCGCGCCGTCAAGCGCATGCTCTTAATTTTCCTTTCCCCGGCTTACGAAATCCCCGGCCCCGCGATCTCGCGCAGGAGCTTGCGGTAGATGGCTTCGGCATAGGCGGCGTAGTCATTGGCGGGGATGACGAAATGGCCCTGGCCGCCTACCACCTGCTTTTCGAAATAAAGATCGAGGGTGGGCCATTCGTTGAGGATGGCGAGTGCGTTGATGGTGATGCCGCGGGCCACGATCCGGTCGCGCGCCGCATTGACGGGGGGACCGATATTGTTGCGGCCGTCGGAGGAGACATCGATGACACGGCGGTCGGCGGCGGGTGCTGCGTCGAACAGCTTGGCCGAAAAAACCAGCGCGGTCGAGATCGAGGTACCGCCCTCGGCCAGGCGGCGCGGCATCCTGGAGAGAATGGCGCCCAGTTCGTCGGCGTCGGCATCGCCCGAGACGATGGTCCAGGGCAGGATCACCATCTGGTTCACTTCGTCCGACCACTGGATGGCGGTCACCGCGATCTTCTGGCGGTGACCTTTACGGATCGCTTCCTTCACCTCGGGGCGCATGAAGGCCTGGCCGAGGCCCTCCATCTGCAATCGGAATTCGCTCGAATCGACGCTGAACGAACAATCGACGGCCAAGACCAGAGCGAGATCGACCGCCAGGTCCTCGGCGCTGCCATGGGGCTGCGGCAGGCACAGCGCCAAACCAAATGCCAGGCCCGCGGCACAGCTCCCAATCCACCGTCTCATGGCCTCACCTTCCGAGTGAATCACCCGACCGAACAGGACGCCTTGCCATTGAAGACCAATTCGCCACTCTCCGCCACAAAGATCCTCAGTTTATAGGTGCCTTCGTAGTCTGTGTCGTCTTCGCCCGGAGACCTGGTTTCGACGATGATCTCGACGTAGCCATGCGCTCCGGTAGCGGTCTCGCGGTAAAGCCTGAGCTTGAGGTCCGGTCCATAAAGCCAACTATGGACGAGCGCGCCATCGAGATTGACTTTTCGCAGCGGCTCCGGCGTTCCATCGGCCAATATTTCGGCCTCGGCGCGAAAGTTGACCAGTTGCTCGCCCATGCCATGGCTGAAGGCGCTTTGCGCATCGAATTTCAGATTGGAATCGTCGATGGTGCAGGAGAATCCGCCAGTCGCTTGCGCTCCACTGGCGCACAGGAAAAGCCCTGCCGCAACAACCGCCGCTCTCAACATGCTGTCCGCTCCGTTCGCAGACGTCATAGACTGCGGCGTGATTCAGCGCCAGAGGCGGACCCTCGCGCTCAGCCGGTGATGGCGATGAGCTTGCGCTGGCTTTCAGTCGAGACGCCGGGTGCTGTCATCACTTCGCCGCGCGGCCCGTCGAGAACCCGGCCGGGCGGGAAGTGCACGGTGACTTCGGTGCCGTGGCCGGGCGTGCTGTCGATCTCGACCGTGCCGCCATGGACCTCGATCAGGCCCTTGACGATCGGCAGGCCGAGGCCTGCGCCATCGATGGCGCGCTTCGTTGCGAATGTGCCGCGCGAAAAGGCGCCCATGGCGATCTCGATTTCATGCGCGGGGATGCCCGGCCCGTTGTCGCTGACCGAGATGGCGAGGCCGCCATTGGCGGTTCGTTTCGCGTTGACGTCGACGCGGCCGCCCTCGGGGGTGAACTTGATGGCGTTGGACAGCAGGTTGATCATGATCTGGCCCACGGCGCGGCGGTCGGCCAGGAGCTTGGGCAGCGATTCCGACACATGGGTGCGGACGTCGATCTTTTTTTCGGCGGCTTTCATCAACACCAGGTGGTTGGCCTCCTCGACCGCCACCAGGACGCTGAGGGGCTCTTCCTGCAGATCGCGGCGGCCGGCCTCGATCCGCGACAGATCGAGGATGTCGTTGATCAGTGCCAAGAGATAGTGGCCCGAATGATGGATATCGTCGGCGTAATTCTTGTAGGCGGCGACATTCAGCGGGCCAAACATCTCGCGCTTCAAGATTTCCGAGAACCCCATGATGGCGTTGAGGGGGGTGCGCAATTCATGGCTCATGGTGGCGAGGAAGGCCGATTTCGCCCGGTTGGCGTCCTGGGCTTTGAGCTTCTCCTCGTCGGCCTTTTCCTTGGCCTGCTTCAGGTCCTCGATCAGACTGTCCTTCTGGGCCTTGTAGATCAGCATGTCGCGCGCCGTTTCCTGCAGGTTGCGCGCCACCACCAGGAAGAAGGCTTCAAGCGAGACGATGGTGCCGGCGAGAGCGAAGTAGATGGGTTCGGCTTCCGACACGCAGCGTAGCGCCACGCCGATGGTCAGCACGCCAGTGCCGGCGACCAGCACGGGCATGAAATTGTTGACGATCAGCAGCCTGACCGCGGTCACCGCCATGATCGACGCGATGAGATAGACCTGCTGCATGCTGCCGGCGCTGTTCCAGAACAGGAACAGCGGCAATGACCAGCACACGCCGGTCAGCAGTTCAGCCGCCGACAGCATGCCGATCCAGTCGCGCTGTTCGTCGTGGCTGCGTTCGCGGCGGAAATAGTCATGGCAGAGATAGAGCTGGATCGCCTGGCAGGCGAAAGCCGTCAGCAGCCATCCGGCACTCACATACCACGGAACCCACTGCATGGTGGTCAGCCCCAGCAGCATCGCCAGGATCGGCATGGCGGGCCAGACACGAAGCTGGTTGCGGAGAAACAGGACGAGCAGGTCGCGCTGCCACGGAATCGTGTCGGTGCGCTCCCACGCCGCGGGCGGCGGGCTGGCTTCGGGAGCGTCCAGAAAATTGTGACGATCGAGCTCTGCCGGCTTGGCGTTTGCCTCAGTCATGTCTATCTCCATCCCACCCACTCAAATTATCCTTATCTCACCCGTCCTAAGGGGCGATTGGCTGGAATGGTACAATTAGAGGCAAATCCGGCGCTCAATCTTCTGCTTTCGGAAATCCGGAGCTGCCGGATTTGCCGCGACAGCCCGGCCGGGACGCCGCTCCCGCATGAACCGCGGCCCGTGCTGCAAGGCCAATCGGCGGCGCGCATCCTGATTGCGGGCCAGGCGCCGGGAATTCGGGTCCATGCGTCGGGGCGCCCATTCACCGATCCCTCCGGCGTGCGCCTCAGGCAGTGGTTGGGCCTGGATGAGGAACAGTTCTACGATGCGAGCCGGGTGGCGATCCTGCCCATGGGGTTCTGCTTTCCGGGGCTTACACCGGCTGGCGCCGACCTGCCGCCCCGGCCCGAATGCGCCAGGGCCTGGCGCTCGCTTGTCCTCGGTCTGCTGCCGAATGTGGGCCTCGTCATCTGTCTCGGCGCCCACGCCCAGCGCTGGCATCTGGGTCCGGCCTACAAGGGCTCGCTCGACGCCACGGTGCGCAACTGGCGGGAGGGCGCGGGGCTGTCGCCGCCGGTCTTCGCGCTGCCGCATCCCTCGTGGCGCAACTCCGGCTGGCTGAAACGAAACCCGTGGTTTGAATCGGACCTCCTTCCACCCTTCCGCGCGCGGGTTGCGGAACTTCTGTGATTGGGTCTATTCCGGTCCCGGACAAGAGGATCCTTGCAATGGCGGATGTGACGAAAGACGATGTGATGAGTGTGCTGAAACGGATCGCCGCGCCCGATGGCCGGGGCAATCTGGTGTCGTCGGGGCTGGTCTCCGACATCGTCATTTCGAGCGGCAATGTGATGTTCGCGCTCAATGCCGATCCGCAGCACCTGAAGACCATGGAGGCGCTGCGCGGCGTTGTCGAAAAGGCGGTGGCGGCCATTCCGGGCGTCGCCAAGGCCATGGTGGCGCTCACCGCCGAACGCGCCCCCCAACGCGAACCCGGACCTAAAGCCCAGGCGGCGACGCTGCGCAACGCCATTCCCGGCGTCAAGCATCTGGTCGCCGTCGCCTCGGGCAAGGGCGGCGTCGGCAAATCGACGACCGCGATCAATCTGGCGCTGGCGCTGCACGCGATGGGCCTTCGCGTGGCCGTGCTCGACGCCGATATCTATGGTCCCTCGATGCCGAAACTGTTCGGGCTCTCGGGAAAGCCTGAAGCCGCCGACGCCCAGGGCAAGAAGATGAAGCCGATGAGCCGCTACGGCGTCGAACTGATGTCGATCGGGTTTCTGGTGGCCGAGGACACGCCGATGATCTGGCGGGGGCCCATGGTGATGTCGGCGCTGACCCAGTTGCTGCGCGAAGTGGCTTGGGGCGAGACCGACGTGATGATCGTCGACATGCCGCCCGGCACCGGGGATGCACAACTGACCATGGCGCAGCAGACGCCGCTGTCGGGCGCGGTCATCGTCTCCACGCCGCAAGACCTGGCGCTGATCGATGCGAGGAAAGGCCTCAACATGTTCCGCAAGGTGAATGTGCCGGTGCTGGGCATCGTCGAGAACATGAGCTATTTCATCTGCACGAAATGCGGCGAGCGCCATGAAATCTTCGGCCATGGGGGGGCGCGCGCCGAAGCGGCGCGGCTGGGCGTGCCGTTTCTGGGCGAAGTGCCGCTCGACCAGGATCTGCGCGAGCGCTCCGACCGGGGCGAACCCCTGATGGCCGGCAAGCCCGACAGCCCGCATGGCTTGATCTATCTCGACATCGCGCGTCAGGTGTGGGCGGCGATCGAGACGGGGGGTCTCACGCGCCCGGCGCCCCGCATCGTCATCGAGAACTGAACCCTTCCCACGGGACGGTGTTTGAGGGATTATTAACCCTGACCGCAGTTGGTATGGTCTGACCGGCCACGGGCGAATCAGGGCCATTTGGGGGATGTGATGTCCAAATTCATGCAGATCACCGGAATCGTCTTCGCGGCGATTGGAATCGCCGTGGGGTTCCTGGTGTTTTTCTCGCCCGGCCAGATGCAGATCGTGGCGGTGACGCCCGATTTGGCCGTGCTGCTGCTGGTGGGCGGCGTCCTCTCTATCGGGCTCGGAGGCGTCATCGCCGCTCTCGAGGCGGCGGCGGAAGCTGTGCCCCTGGCGCGCGCGGCCGCCGTGGAGGCCACCGCTGCGTCCACCGAGGATACGGTCATTCCGGAATTCAGCCGGAGGCTCAGCAAATTCATGCCGCCGCCCAAACCGGAGGAAGACCTTTCTCCCAGCGTGCGCGATACCATCACCGCGCTGGAAAATGCCAAATCCGATATCGACCGCGCCCTGGGCGAGGAGCCAAGCGACAAGATCGCAGCCGTGGAGAGGGAACCGGTTGCCGAGCCGGAGATTGAAGCCGAAATCGAGCCCGCCATTGCCGAGGAGCTTCCGGAAGAGGAAGCCGGCGAACGCCAGCCGGAGGACGGCGACCAGCTTTATGTGGTCGAGGAAAAGCTGATCCGCGGCCGCCCGGCGCGGGTGCTGTCGGACGGAACCGTCGAGGCCGAGACCGACGAGGGCTGGATGCGCTTCGAGAATCTCGAACATCTCGACGAATATCTCGAAGTCATGGCGCCGGCGGCGAAGGGCTGAAGGCCCGCGGCATCAGATCGTAGGGGTGTTTCCAGCCGGGCAGCGCGCGGATGCGGTCGAGCCAGTTCTGCACCTGGCTGTAAGGTTCGAGCGGCACGGTCAGTTCCTCGCCGAAGAACAGATAGCCGCATAGCGACAGGTCGGCGATGGTAGCGCGCTTGCCGATCAGGAACGGGTTGGAGGCCAGATGGGTATCGACGATCTTCAGTGAATTGACGCAGCGCCCGCGCAGGAATTCGGTGACCGGCGTCTCACCCGTCTTGACGAACTGGATGAGGAACCGCAGCGTCGCCAGGTAGCTGGTGAATTTGTGGTTGTCGAACAGCATCCAGCGCCAGATCTCGCGCCGTTCGTCATCGCTCTTCGCGCCGAACTTGCGCGTCTGTTCCGCCAGGTAATCGAGAATGACGCCCGACTGGCTGAGCTTTTTCGCGCCATGCACCAGGACCGGCGCTTCGCCCATCTCGTTCACCTCGGAGCGATAGGACACCCTGCGGGTTTCGCCGTTGAAAAAATCGACGAACACCGGTTCCCAGGAAAGCCGGCACAGTTCGAGCATGAGCGCCGCTTTGTAGGCGTTGCCCGATTCGCCAAAGCAGTAGAGCCTGTAGTCGGCCATGGAGTGATTCCGTTTCGCGATCACCCAACTTGATAGACGAGCGCGCAAGGCAGTTCAAACCTGCTTTTCGGTCTATCTCACATTGAGCACGCTGGTGCGGGCTTTCCTCACGACATCGGTCGCGGTCGAGCCCTTGAACAGGCGCTGCAGGCGCGAGCGCCCTTCATCGGAGACCACGATGAGCCGGTAAAGCGAACCCGATTCAACGATTTCCTCCACCGGTTCTCCCACCGCGGTCCTGGTTTCGGCGACCGGAATGCCCATGGCCTTGAGCAACGCCCGGGCATTGGCGACCGCCTCCTCGGCGGCGGCGCGGCCGCTTTCCGTTGGAGCGACCGAAAAGAGCGTGATGGGTTCGCCCGTCATGTGGGCGAGGACGGCCGAGCGCCTGACCGCCTGCATCGAGCGCGAGGTGCCGTCGGTGCAGATGAAAAATCCCCGCCGATCAAGGCTCGGGCGGGCGACCAGCACCGAGCATGGCGCCATGCCGGTCACGGTCTGCACGATGCCTGCGTCGAAGAACGCCTTGAACTCGCCCCGCCAGCGCGACGGTTCGCCCAGGATCATCAGATTGTAGGGGCCTAGCTCATACTGGTCGAGAATGCCGTTGGCGGCGTCGGGCGCGGTCTTGAGTTTGAGCACCACGCTCGCTCCGGCGGGCGACAGGTATTCAACCTTGTTGTCGCCGGCCGGATCGCCCCAGGCGTCCTGATGCTCGGTGCGCTTGGTCCATGACGTCGAGTCGATGCCCTCCTCCTTGAGGATTTCGAGCGCGCGGCGCAGGTGGCTGACGCCGGGCAGCTCGAAACCGGCATCCATCATGTTCTGCCGCGCGATACGGACCTGGAGGCCACCCGAATGCAGGCCCTGGTCGATGGGGCGGACATAGAGCACGATCAGGTCGCAATCGTCGTTGACGGCAAAGCGCGCGGCCATCCGCACGGTGATGAAGGATTCATCCGAGCCGTCGATGCAGGCGAGAAGGCGGAAGCGGTTGCGCCGGATGCCGCGCAGATGCTGCAGCGTCTTGCGGACCGCCGTCTCCTGGCGGTCGGACAAAGTGGTGCGCTTGAACAGGCCCAGCATCACCGGGCGATCAGCGGCCAGTAGAAAACCGCCGCCGCCATGAGGAGGATGAGCGAGGCCGCCGTCATGCGGATGCCGGAGCGCAGGAAATCCGAGGCCTTGAGATAGCCAGACGCGTAAATGATGGTGAAGGCCGGATGCGCCGCCGCCGTCATATAGGCGAAGGCCGACGAGATCGCGGTGATGAAGCCGATGGTCAGCGGATCGTCGCCAGCAACCGTCGCCGTCTTGAGGACGACGGGGCCGAGCACGGCGACGGCGGCACCCGCCGTCATGGTGTTGGTGACAAGCGTGGTGAGGACCGCGATCGCCGCATAGAGGCCGATGCCGTGGCCGGCGCCAAACGGTCTCAGCGCATCGATGAAGGTTTCGGCCACCCATTGCGCGGCACCTGTTTCCTGCATCTCGACGCCCAGCGAAATGGCCGCCGCATAGAGCAGCACCACGCCCCAGTTGACGCCCGAATTGATGTCTTCCCAGCGTACGAGGCCAGCCACCAGGAAGGCGACGGCGCCGGCGATCGCCACGATGCCGAGGCCGAGCGATTCGGAGAAGGCGATCCAGCCGGCGATGGTCAGGAGGAACATGACGATCGCCGACCAGCCATTGGCGCCGAGCGGACCGTCCATCGCGACCTGGGTGCGGAGCCTGGCCACGGCGCGCGACAGATCGCGATATTCCGGCTTGAAGGTCCAGAACAGCAGCGCCGTCACCAGCGGCAACTGCACCAGGAACATGGGATAGGCGTAGAGCATCCAGGTGAGGTAATCCATCAGGTAGCGGCGCGTCGCGGGGTTGAGCGGATCGTAGAAGAATTCCTGCCAGTAGCCGATCATGATGGCGTTGCGGGGGCCGCCCGACGGCGTGCCGATGCCGGCGATGGCGCAGCCATAGGAAATCGACAGCAGCAGCACGGCCGCGAGGTTCTTCACTTTCTTGGCATCGATCGAGGTGAGGCTGATGAGCGTCACGCCCACCGGCAGCATCATGGCGGCGACGGTGTGCTCGCCGATGAAGGAAGCCAGGACCCCGCTCACCGCGGTGATGCCGAAGCTGATCCAGAACACGCTCGTCCCGGTCACCCTGACGATGGCGAGGGCGATGCGCTTGTCGAGCTTCTGCTTGACCACGGCCACCGCCAGCATCAGCGAGCCCATGATGAACAGCACCGAATCGGTCATCAGACTCTTGGCCACCTTGGTCGAATCGAGGTCGAGCAGGATCACCTGTCCGATGATGATGAGAAGGGCGACCGAGGGCAGCGGCACCGGCTCGGTGATGAACAGGATCATCGCCATCACCGACATCACCAGGATGATCTGTCCGTCATGGGTGAGGCCATCTGGTGTCGGTGCTGCCATCAGCACTGCGCCCAGAATCATGGCGATCACGAACCAGCGGCGCTTCCACAGGAAAGCGAGATCGATATAGCTGCGGAGCAGCCGGTAGCGCTGGTAACCGCGGCGGCGGAAGCGATCGAGACCGGCTAACGGCTCATGCGCCTGGAGGCTGTCGCGGGCCAGCGAAAAGGTCGCAGCCGTGGCGTTCATCGGCCCGTCCCTGCCCGGCCGGCGTTCCCGTTGAGACCATGGATTACGGGCTTGACCAAATACAAACTCGCATCGATACCGATGTTACAGATTCCGCATCTTTGCTTGCGGCGAAGAAGGCGGCAAGGCCGAATTTAGGAAAGTAACACGATGAGCGGCTTGAACGACGTATTGGCGGCAGCCGACACTGCCTTCGAGGACAGCCTCGAGCGGTTGTTCGGGCTGCTGCGCATCCCTTCGATCTCGACCGACCCGGCCTATCATCCGGATTGCGAGCGGGCGGCCCAGTGGTTGGTGGACGAACTTTCGGCGCTCGGTTTCGAGGCCCGCGCCCGTGTCACGGCGGGCCGGCCCATGGTCGTCGCCCACTACATCCCCAAGGACCTTCCGGGCAAGGCGCCGCATTACCTGTTCTACGGTCATTACGACGTGCAGCCGGCCGACCCGCTCGACTTGTGGACGACGCCGCCCTTCGAGCCCACGCGCCAGACCGGCGCCGACGGGGTCGAGCGGCTGTACGGGCGGGGCACCGCCGACGACAAGGGACAGTTGATGACCTTCGTCGAAGCCGCCCGCGCCTGGATCA
>JANNSP010000424.1:0-10996 GCA_031402975.1 Hyphomicrobiales bacterium | reverse complement strand
GCGGGAGGAAAGCGCGACGCGGCGGCCGAGAAATTTCTCCGCGAGTTGCTGTGGCGCGAATTCTCGTATCACCTCCTGCACGCTTTCCCGGAGCTTCCGTCGAAGCCATTGCGCCCCGCCTTCGAAAACTTTCCGTGGACGGATGATCGAGCGGGATTGCGCGCCTGGCAAAAAGGCCAGACCGGCTATCCCATCGTCGATGCCGGCATGCGGCAGTTGTGGGCAACGGGCACCATGCACAACCGCGTCCGCATGATCGCCGCCTCGTTCCTGATAAAGCATCTGCTCGTGCCGTGGACTGAGGGCGAGCGCTGGTTCTGGGACACGCTCGTCGATGCCGATCTCGCCAGCAATGCCGCGAGCTGGCAGTGGGTGGCGGGCTCGGGCGCCGACGCCGCTCCGTGGTTCCGCATTTTCAATCCGGTGCTGCAGGGCGAGAAGTTCGACGGCGAAGGCAACTATGTGCGGCGCTGGGTGCCGGAGCTCACCGCGCTGCCGGACAAGTTCATCCATCGTCCCTGGGATGCGCCCGCAGGCGTCCTCGCCTCCGCCGGAATTGAACTGGGCGTTACCTATCCCTATCCTGTGGTGGAGCACGGAGCGGCGCGACAGCGCGCTCTCGCCGCCTTCAGGGAGCTGACATGAACATCCTCGCGATCAGCGGCGCGTTGCGCCAAGGTTCGACCAACACGGCGCTGCTGCGCGCGGTTCAGACGCTGGCGCCGCCGCACATGCGGATCGAGATCGTTACGCTGCACGGTATCCCGCTCTATGACGGCGACAGCGAGACGGCCACCGGCAAACCGCAATCGGTGGTGGAACTCGACCGGCGGATCGTGGCGGCCGACGGCGTCATCATCGCCACCCCTGAGTACAATTTCTCGATCCCCGGCGTGCTCAAGAACGCCATCGACTGGCTGTCGCGGAAATCGCAGCCGCTCAATTTCAAGCGCACCGGCATCATGGGCGCCTCGGGCGGAAATATCGGCACGGCGCGTGTCCAGTATCATCTGCGCCAGACCTTGCAGTCTCTGGGAGCGATCGTCATGCCGAAGCCCGAAATCTTCGTCACCCGCTCGGCGGAAAAATTCGACGAAACCGGAAAGCTCACCGATGGGGCGGTCGAGCAGGCCCTCGTAAAATGGCTCGCCGCTTTCCATGAGTGGGTGGAGAAGAAGCCGTGAACAGTGAATCTATTTCAGCAGCGTCCTGAGTTGAAACGCCGGATCGGTCAGGGCGGCCTCATCCGGTTTCGCCCGCTTCCCGATCAGCAACTCACACAGCCGGATGTCGCGCGCGATGGTGTTGCCGGGTCCGATTCCGCTGGCCCCCACCAGGGTCCCGGCATCGTCCAAATGGCAGAGGATGAACGCGCCGTCCTTGAGTGGGCGTTTCACAATGCGATTACCGTTAGACGGCTCGCCCGCGATCTGCAGCGTAAGCTCAAACTGGTCCGACCAGAACCATGGCACGGCCTCGAACACGCGATTTCCACCTGTCATATTTTCGGCGGCAACCGCCGCCTGGTCCTGGGCGCTGCGCCAGGCTTCGAGCCGCAGGCGTTTGCCCCCAAACACCGCATGCGGAAACGAGCAGCAGTCCCCGGCGGCGTAAATGTCGGGATCGCTGGTCCGCATCATGGCATCGCAGGCAATGCCGTTGTCGAGGTCAAGCCCGGCCTCTTCGGCAAGGGAGATTGCGGGAGCAGCACCAATGCCCGCGACCACCACTTGGGCGGCGATGCGGCGCCCGTCGGTCAGCAGCACGCAATCGGCATCGATCCGCTCGACTTTGCTGTCGATCAGAATTTTTACACCGGCCGCCGCGTGGCGCGCCGCGACGGCTGCCGCGATTTCCTCCGTCACGCCGCGCATGAGGACGCGCGGCAGGGCTTCGATCACCGTAACCGAGGCGCCGCGTTTCGTGGCCGAAGCCGCGAGCTCGAGGCCGATGAAGCCGCCGCCGACGATTGCAACCGTGGCTCCCGGCACGAACGCGGCGCGAAGTGCGAGCGTGTCGGCGAAGTCGCGCAGCAGCATGGCGCGTGCCGCACCCGGGCAGGAAAGCTGGCGCGGTTTGGCACCCGTGGCAAGAAGCAACTTGCCGTACCCGATGATGCGTCCGTCGCCGAGGCGCACCTGGTTGTTGGCGCGATCAATTGAGACGACAGCCGATCCGCCGATCCAAGTCGCGCCCAGCGACTTGATCGTATCCTCGTCGAGCAGCAGAACGGGCGACGGTTCCGTCTCCTCGGTGATCGAGGCTTTCGACAAGGGCGGGCGGTCGTAAGGAGGCAGCGTCTCTTCGCCGATCAGCGTGATCTCGCTCTGCCACCCATGTTCGCGGAGGCCGATGACGGCGCGGGCGCCCGCTTTGCCGGCGCCGACGATTATCATTCCGGGTTCGCTCACTGTCTCAACCGATATCGATCATGACTTTGCCGGCTTCGATCCTGACCGGATAGGTCTTGAGATCGACGCACACCGGCGCTCCCTTGGCGGCGCCGCTGCGGTAGTCGAAGCGGCCGTTGTGCTTGGGGCATTCGATGATGTTGTCCATCACCAGTCCGTCGGCCAGATGCACCTTTTCATGGGTGCACAATCCGTCGGTCGCATAATATTTGTCGTCGGGCGAACGGTAGAGCGCGAAAGTGCGCCCGCCGTGATCGAAGCGCATCACATCCTCTTCGTCGATGTCGCCAGCACTGCAGGCGGCGATCCATTGTGCCATGTCTATTCCCCTATTCGGCGGCGAGGCGGACGGGCGCGGCGCCGGCCGGCAACTGGCGCCTGATATGATAGCCCGGGTCCTTCACCTGCCGGAGGATCGCCGGAACGATTTCGCGATAGGCGGCGAAAACGCTCCGCGACGGCGGCGGACAGAACGGCTTCATCTCCTCGTGCAGGTCCGGCAGCGCGTGATAGGGCACCATCGGGAACATGTGATGCTCGATGTGATAATTCATGTTCCAGTAGAGAAACCGCAGCACCGGATTCATCAGCACGGTGCGGCTGTTGAGACGGTGGTCGAGCACATCCTCGGCCAGACCCCCATGCTGGGTGAGCCCGGTCACGACATGCAGCCAGGCGCCATACATGGTGGGAAGGGGTCCGACGAACAGCATCGGCAGGATCGATCCGATGTAAATCGAGAAGCCGATCGCGGCGAGATGGATGGCGAGCCAGATGCGCGCGACGAGATAGAGCCTTGGCCGTTCCGGCTCCGGAATGAAGGTCGCCTCCTCGTCGCCGATGCGGCCCACGGCGTGGCGGAGGATGCTCTTGATGGCGCTCCAGGTTTGCGGAATGGCGAAGAACATCGACGCCACTTTCATGAGATACACCGGCCGCATGATGGCGATTTCGGGATCGCGCCCGACGATGATGGTGTCGGTGTGATGGCGCGTGTGGCTCCAGCGCCAGGCGGTCGGTTCGCGCATGATCATGAAGGAGGCGATATGATAGACAACGTCGTTCATCCAGCGGGTCTTGAAGGCCGTGCCGTGGCCGCCCTCATGCCAGCGCGAGTCGCTCGAGGATCCGTAGAGGACGCCATAGGCGATGAAAAAGGGAAGCGCGAGCAGCGCCGGCCAGAAATACCAGGCCAGTCCCCCGGTGACGAGGAAGGCCGCGGCCCAGATCGCGGTGTCGCGGATCGCCGGGCCATCCTTCCTCTGCATGAGTTCCTTCAGGCGCTTGCGCGGGATGGGTGCCGCATACCACTGCGCCGAAGCCAGGCCGAGCTCCTCGGCAAGCTTGGATTGGGCGCCGACCAGGCTGTAGTCGCGTGGGCTCAAAGGCGTGTTCATATTGCTCTCCAGTTTGTCCCTCATAGTGAAAAACGGCACTTGCGACAACTAGCCCTGCCCTCGGCCGTAAGCTCCGTGAGTTGACTCACTTCCGGCTTGAGGCGGATACTTGCCCCACTTGACCGTTTATCTTGACTCTTCACTAAAATAGAATATTCTGTCCAAATAATAGCAGGATGATTTAAAAATTCCATCCTGAAATTGACCCGGCTAAGGCGGCCAAAGAGCGCACCACCGGATTGGGAGGAAAATTGCAGGCTCCGCCGCGATAGTAGCGGCACCTGAGGAAATTCCCCCTTCGACACCGACTTGACTTCCGGCAAACAAACGGGTGCCGCCGGACATCCTATCGAAGGAGCTGAACGAATGAAAAAGATACTTCTGGGCCTCGGACTGGCCACACTGATGTCAACCTCGTCGCTGGCCGCCAATATCGGTGTCTCGATGGCCAAGTTCGACGACAACTTCCTGACCGTCCTGCGCAACGGCATGATCGAGCAGGCCAAAGGCATGACCGACGTCAACCTGCAGGTCGAAGACGCCGGGGACGACGTGGCCAAGCAGCTCGATCAGATCAAGAACTTCATCGCTTCGGGCGTCGACGCGATCATCGTCAACCCGGTCGATACCTCGGCCACCCAGGCGATGTCGGACGCTGCAGCAGCCGCCAATGTTCCGTTGGTCTATGTCAACCGCGAACCGGTCAATGTCGACACGCTGCCCGACAACCAGGCCTTCGTCGCGTCGAACGAGAAGGATTCAGGCACGCTTGAAACCCAGGAAATCTGCCGCCTGTTCAAGGAAGCCGGCAAGACCGCAGCCAATGTCTACGTGATCATGGGCCAGCTTTCGAACCAGGCCGCCGTCATGCGCACCAAGGACATCGACGACGTCATCGCCACGCCGGAATGCAGCTTCATCAAGATCATCGACAAGCAGACCTCGAACTGGAATCGCGACGAAGCCCAGAATCTGATGACCAACTGGCTGTCGACCGGCACGGCGTTTGACGGCGTGATCGCCAACAACGACGAAAGCGCCATCGGCGCCATCCAGGCCATGAAGGCCGCCAATATCGACATGAAGTCGGTGATCGTCGGCGGCGTGGACGCGACCCAGGATGCGCTGGCCGCCATGCAGGCGGGCGATCTGGATGTGACCGTGTTCCAGGACGCGGCGGGCCAGGGCGCGGGCGCTCTCGATGCGGCCCTCAAGCTGGCCAAGGGCGAAGCGGTGGACCAGAAGGTCTATATCCCCTTCCAGCTTGTGACGCCGGCCAATATCGACCAGTATCTGAAGAAGAACTAAGGGCGTATTGAACACTGCGGGGAGCGGCGCAACGGCGCCGTTCCCTCTCTTCGGTGGGGGGTGAAAGTGGCACAAGCGGCACATGGTGTTGGCGGCGTCAAGTATGACGCCTCGAAACGGTCGTGGCCGCCCGAACTGAACGTCTTCCTGGCCCTCATCGTCATCACCGCTGCCTTCGAAATTCTCGGCCGCCTCGTCATCGGCGACAGCTTCCTGTTCAACACCCGCGAAAACGTCGTTGGCCTGTTCAATCAGCAGCGCCTCGAAATCATCATTCTCCAGGTCTCGATCGTCGGCATCATCGCGATCGGCGTCACCCAGGTGATCATCTCCGGCGGCATCGACCTGTCCTCCGGCTCGATCGTCGGCGCCACCGCCATGATCGCCATGTCGTTCGCGCAAGTCGCGGTGGTCAACGGCAATCCCAATCCGAAAGCGATATTTCCGGAGTTGGGCTGGCTCGACCTGCCGGTGATCGTGCCGATCATCGTCGGCATAGGTTGCGGGGTGATTGCCGGCCTGATCAATGGATCGCTGATCGCCTACACGCGCATTCCGCCCTTCATCGCGACGCTTGGCATGATGGTGATGGCGCGCGGGTTGTCACGCTGGTGGTCGAAAGGCAGCCCCATTTCATTTCCGACCGACAGCTTCGCCATCATCGGCAAGGGACTGATGCCAGTCGTCATTTTCATTACCCTTGCCATCCTGTTCCAGCTCATCCTCAGCTACACGAAATACGGCAAGCACTGCTATGCCATCGGGTCGAACGAGGAAGCAGCCCGCATCTCCGGCATCAAGGTCGAGCATCACAAGATCCTGGTCTATGTGATTGCCGGCATCATGGCTTCGATCGCCGCACTGGTGCTGAGTTCCAAAAACCTGACAGCACAGGCCGGCATGGGCGTCATGTATGAACTCGACGCCATCGCCATGACGGTGATCGGCGGCGTCTCGCTGTCGGGCGGCCGGGGCTCGATCATCGGCACCGTCATCGGGGCGCTGATCTTCGGCGTCATCATTTCAGGCTTCACCTTCCTCAGGCTCGACGCCTATTACCAGGAGATGGTGAAGGGCGTAATCATCGTGGGCGCCGTCGTATTGGATCAATGGCGGCAGCGCCGCCGCCGGGGAGGCTGAACGCATGCCGGACGTCATTCTGCAAACCGAAGGGCTGACCAAGCACTATGGCGGTGTCCAGGCGCTGGAAGGCGCCAATTTCGAATTGCGCATGGGCGAGCATGTGGCGATCATGGGCGACAACGGCGCTGGCAAATCGACCTTCGTTCGGCAGATTACAGGCGTCGAGCAGCGCACCCGCGGCAAGATCGTGTTCGATGGCAAGGAAGTGCATTTCGCCGGACCTCTCGATGCCCGCGAGGCCGGAATCGAGACGGTGTTCCAGAACCTGGCGCTAGCCGACGATCTCGACGTTCCCTCGAACCTGTTTCTCGGCCGCGAGAAGATCTGGCTCAATCTCGGGCCGTTCTCGATCCTCGATTTCAAGGGAATGCGGGCCGCGACCGAAAAGGCGCTGCTGCGCACCGCGGTGAAGATACCCAACCTCGCCAACGCCATCCGCAACATGTCGGGAGGCCAGCGGCAATGCGTGGCGATCGCCCGCACCGCCACCTTCGCGTCCAAGCTCATCATCATGGACGAGCCGACCGCCGCATTGGGCGTCCAGGAAACGACCCAGGTCGAAAACATCATCCGCACCTTGAAGGCCAACGGCGAGCCGCTCATCATCATTTCGCACAACATGCGGCAGGTTTTCGACCTGGCCGACCGGATCGTGGTCTTCCGCCGCGGGCGGATCGTGGCGAACCTGAAGAAGCAGGAAACCGACGGCCAAGACGTGGTCGCCTACATCACCGGCGCCAAGACCCAGGCGGAATACGCCGACGCCGCTTGAAGGCAATTGACAAAAACGCCGCGCCACACTCACATGGGCCATGGCGGCGGCATCTCCCATGTATCTCGGACTCGATATCGGAACATCGTCGGTCAAGGGCGTCCTGATCGACGGCAACCAGAAGCTCATTGCGTCCGCGACATCGCCTTTAGAGGTGTCGCGGCCGAGGCCCGGCTGGTCTGAACAAAATCCCCAGCACTGGTGGAGGGCCTGCAACGCGGTGGTGGCGGCGCTGGCTCGAAGCAAGCCCAAAGCCATCGCGGCGGTGGAGGGCATCGGCCTGTCGGGCCAGATGCATGGCGCCATTTTGCTCGATGCGGCGAACAAGGTGCTGCGCCCGGCGATCCTGTGGAACGACGCGCGCTCGGGGGCGGAGTGTCGCGAGTTGGAGGCCAACGAGCCACGCTCGCGGGCCATTTCCGGCAATGTCGCCATGGCCGGTTTCACCGCGCCCAAACTGCTCTGGGTCGCGAAGCACGAGCCCCGTATTTTCGAAAAAGTGGCGAAAGTCCTGCTGCCCAAGGACTATGTCCGCCTGCGGATGACCGGGGACCATGCCTCCGACATGTCGGATTCGGCCGGCACCCTGTGGCTCGACGTGGCCAAACGTCAGTGGTCGGATGAATTGCTCGGGGCCTCGGGCATGGACAAAGGTCAGATGCCGAAGCTGTATGAGGGCACCGAGCCCACGGGGCGATTGTCTCCGGCCGTGGCGAAGGCCTGGGGCATGCCGAAGCGCCCTGTCGTGGCGGCGGGCGGCGGCGACAATGCGGCATCCGCCTGCGGCATCGGCGCCGTGACCCCGGGAAGCGCCTTCCTGTCGCTCGGAACATCGGGCGTGCTGTTCGTCTCCAACGACAAATTCCGCCCCAACACCGACAACGCCGTCCATGCCTTCTGCCACGCCGTGCCCCAAACCTGGCACCAGATGGGGGTCATCCTGTCGGCCTCCGCCAGTCTCGAATGGCTGGCCTCGATCCTCAAACGGCCGGCGCCCAAACTGACGGAGGCGCTGGGCTCGAAGATCAAGGGGCCCTCGCCGGTCAGTTTCCTGCCCTATCTTTCGGGCGAACGGACGCCGGTGGGCGATGCCGATATCCGTGGCGTGCTGATGGGATTGGGACCCGAAGCCGATGACGCGATCCTCACGCACGCGGTGCTCGACGGCGTGGCCTTTGCCTTCCGCGACTGCCTCGAAGTGCTGAAAGTGGCGGGCACCCGGATCGAGCGCCTGACCGCAGTAGGCGGCGGTTCGCGCTCGGAGCTGTGGCTCAAGATCATCGCGACCGTGCTGGGCGTGCCGGTCGATGTGCCGGCGGCCGGCGACTTCGGCGGGGCATTCGGCGCGGCGCGCCTCGGCCTCATCGCCGCGACCGGCGCCGATTTCACCCAGGTCTGCGCGCCGCCCAAAATCGCCAGAACCATCCGGCCGGAACTCGGATTGCAGCAATCCTACGAACGCGCCTATGCGCGCTATGTCCAGATCTATCCGGCCATCAAGGAGATCCGTATCCCATGAAGTTCTATTCGATCACCGAGCCGATCACCTTTGAGGGGCCGGAGGCGAAATCGGCGCTGGCCTATCGCTGGTACAATCCGAAACAGAAAGTGCTGGGCAAGACCATGGCGCAGCATCTGCGCTTCGCGGTGTGTTACTGGCACAGTCTCGGCTGGCCCGGTCCCGATCCCTTCGGCGGCGAAACCTTCAAGCGCCCCTGGCACCGGGGGGATCCCATGGAAGGTGCGCGCACCAAGGCCGACGTCATGTTCGAGACGCTGCGCCTGTTGGGCGTCGATTATTTCTCCTTCCACGATCTCGACATAGCGCCCGAAGGAAACTCGCTGAAGGAGTTCAACGCCAATGTGACGGCGATCGCCAACATCTTCGAAGGAAAGATGGCGAAGACCGGCAAGAAGCTGTTGTGGGGAACGGCCAACATGTTTTCCAACCGCCGCTTCATGGCGGGTGCGGCGACCAATCCCGATCCCGACGTATTCGCCTATTGCGCCGCCCAGGTGAAGCACTGCATGGACGTGACCAAAGGGCTCGACGGCGAAAACTATGTGATGTGGGGCGGGCGCGAAGGCTACGAGACGCTGCTCAACACAGATATCGGCCGCGAACTGGAACAGGCCAAGCGCTTTCTAGCACTGGTCGTCGACTACAAATACAAGATCGGTTTCAAGGGCCCGATCCTGATCGAGCCCAAACCGCAGGAGCCGACCAAGCACCAGTATGATTATGACGTGGCGAGCGTCTATACGACCATCGCCTCGCTCGGCCTGCAGAACGACGTCAAAGTGAATATCGAGCAGAACCACGCGATCCTCGCCGGCCACACCTTCGAGCATGAGATCGCACTCGCCTCGGCGCTCGGCATTTTCGGCTCGATCGACATCAACCGCGGCGACTACCAGTCGGGCTGGGACACCGACCAGTTCGCCATGAACATTCCGGAAATGGCGCTGGCCCAGTATGAAATATTGAAAGCCGGCGGTTTCACCTCGGGCGGCATGAATTTCGACGCCAAGATCAGGCGCCAGTCGATCGACCCAGACGACCTGCTGCACGCCCATGTGGGATCGATGGACGCCTGCGCCCGGGGGCTGCTGATCGCCGCCGCAATGATCAAGGACCGCAAGCTGGAAAAGCTAGTGGCCAAGCGCTACGCCAAATGGAACGAGCCGCACAACCAGGCCATGCTCGAAGGCAAGGAGAGCCTGGAACAGATCGCCGCGCGAGTGCACAAAACGGATATCGATCCGCAGCCTCAATCGGGCCGTCAGGAATATCTGGAGTCGATACTGAACACGTATCTCTAACACTTTCCCTCCCCCTTGGCGGGGAGGGTCCGCCCGAAGGGCAGGGGTGGGGGACGAGTCGTAGGACAAAAAAAGGAGAAGAAACTTGGCCACCAATATCAAAGGACCGGCGATCTTTCTCGCCCAGTTCGCCGGCGACACGGCTCCCTTTAATTCCTGGGACGCGATCACCAAGTGGGCGGCGGAGCTCGGCTACAAGGGGGTGCAGATCCCGACCTGGGACGGGCGTCTGTTCGATCTGAAGAAAGCCGCGGAATCGAAAACCTATTGCGACGAGATCGCTGGAGTGGCCAAAAACAACGGCGTCGCTATCACCGAACTCTCGACCCATCTGCAAGGCCAGCTCGTCGCCGTCAACCCGGCCTATGACGAGGCCTTCGATGCCTTTGCACCTCCCTCCGTTCACGGCAAGCCGAAGGATCGCCAGGCCTGGGCCGTCGATCAGGTGAAGCTTGGAGCGAAAGCGTCGCGCAATCTGGGACTCGGCGCCAGCGTCACCTTCAGCGGCGCGCTGGCCTGGCCCTATGCCTATCCCTGGCCGCAGCGCCCACCGGGCCTCATCGAGACGGCTTTCGGCGAACTGGCGAAACGGTGGAAGCCGATCCTCGATGCCTATGACGAGTCGGGCGTCGATGTCGGTTATGAAATTCACCCAGGCGAGGATGTCTTCGACGGCGCCACCTTCGAAATGTTTCTCGACGCGTTGAAGGGCCACAAGCGCTGCCAGATCAACTACGACCCATCGCACTTCGTGCTCATGCAGCTCGACTATCTGGCCTTCATCGACATTTATCACGAGCGCATCTGCGCCTTTCATGTGAAGGATGCCGAGTTCAATCCGACCGGCCGGCAGGGCGTCTATTCGGGCTATCAGCCGTGGATAAACCGCGCCGGACGCTTCCGCTCGCTGGGCGACGGACAGGTCGATTTCGCCGCGATCTTCTCGAAGCTCGCCGCGCATAATTACGATTCGTGGGCCGTGCTCGAATGGGAATGCTGCCTCAAGCATCCCGAGCAGGGAGCGGCCGAGGGCGCCCCCTTCATCGAGAGCCACATCATCCGCGTGACCGAGCGGGCCTTCGACGACTTCGCCGGTGGCAAGAGTGACGAAAAACAGATCAAGCGGTTGCTGGGATTGTGAG
>JANNSP010000423.1:0-3935 GCA_031402975.1 Hyphomicrobiales bacterium | reverse complement strand
GCGAAGGGATTGGACGTCAGCACGATGAACAGCAGGAAGGCGGCGCCGATCGAGCCCTGCACGGCCAGCACGCGCGATTTCAATTCCAGCGGCAGGTTGCCGCCGAACAGTGCGACGGCGCCACCGAAGATCGCGAGGATCAAGACCCACAGCAGCATCGAGCCCTCGTGGTTTCCCCACACGCCGGAGAATTTGTAGAGCAAGGGCTTCGCCGAATGCGAATTCTCGAACACGTTGGCGACGGAGAAATCGGAGATGAGATAAGCCTGCGTCAGCGCCGCGAAGGCCAGCGCGATCAGCAGCAGTTGCGCCAGTGCGGCCGGCACCGCGGCGCGCATCGCCGGGCCATCGGACACCTGCGCCCCATACAGCGGCACCGCGAACTGGAACAGCGCCACGCCCAATGCGAGAACCAGGGCGAAATGGCCAAGCTCGGCGATCATTTCACCGGCTCCTGCCACACGCCTTTTTCCTTCAGGCGATCGGCCACATCCTTCGGCATGTAATTCTCGTCATGCTTGGCCAGCACCGTATCGGCCACGAAGGTCCCGCCTTGATCGAGCTTGCCCTCGGCGACGACGCCCTGGCCTTCGCGGAACAGGTCGGGAAGCTGGCCCTCATAGGTGACGGGCAGCGCCTTGATCATATCGGTCACGGTGAACATCACCTGCGTGCCCTCGCCCTTCTTCATGCTGCCCGCCTCGACCAGTCCGCCAAGCCGGAAGCGCTGTCCCGGCTGTACACCCTTTTCTGCAATCTCGCTCGGCGTATAGAAAAACACGATCGAATCGCGCAGCGCATAAAGCACCAGGCCCGCCGCGACACCCAGTACCGAGAGACCGCCGAGAATAAGCGTAAGCCGCTGCCGCTTGCGGGTCATGTTCCTCCCTCTTCGCGCGCCAGCGCGGGGAGGGTGGCGCGCGCCAGCGCGACGGGTGGGGTCTCGCCACCCGCTCGAACGATTCCTTCCTTCTGCGCAACACCCCTCCTCATTCGATCCCAACCTCCCTGGCCAAACTCGCCAGCGCGGCGAACGCGTCCGGTCTGTCCTTGAACTCCTTGCGCGCTCTTGCCAAGGCCGCTTTCGCCTTGTCCGTCTCGCCCAGAACGCTCCGTGCACGGATGAGACGTTGCCAGCCTTCGAGATCGCCTCCGCCGGATTTCAGTTTCTCCTCCAGCCCATCGACCATTGAGCGGATCATCGCCTGGCGCTCGCCCGCTGCCATGGTCTGGCCCGCCGCGACTTGTTCCTGGGTCAAAACCGGAGCCCGCGAATCGAGCGAGCCCATCTCGGCTTCCAGCATCGGCCGCCATTGGGCCTCCGTTGGACTATCGGCAAGAAGTGCCGCGAACGCCGCCCGCGCCGCTTCGGTCTTGCCTTCCTGTTTCAGGGCGAGGCCCTGGAAAAACCGCGCCTTGGGCAATCCGGGATAGAGCCGCAGGGCCTCGGCAAACCAGCGCCCCGCCTCCGCCGTCACCATGCCGTCATTGGCGAAGACCAGCATCTCGGCATGGTCCCCGCGGGCACCTGCGTCAGCGGGCGCCAGTCTCGCGACATTGGCGAAAGCCTCCGCCGCGTCGCTCCAGCGCTGCAGCTTCTTGTAGGCGGGCGCCAGCACCTTCCAGCCTTCGACGTCGCCGGGATTTTGCGCCAGGTGCTGTTCGACCTTGGCGATGAGCGCCATGTAATCCTGGTTCTCGACCGCCATGGCGAGCCGGGGCTTGAGCGGCACATCGGGAAGCCTGGGGCTCCCCGACAGGAGATAGAGCGGCAGCATCGCGGGGATCAGAAGCAGTCCCGCCACGGCAAGCGGCGAGCGTCGCGGCCGGCCTTCAGGCTCCACGACATTGGCCTGGATGAGGCGGCGCGATATCTCGTTCCGCGCCGCATCGGCCTCGGCCTCGCCCACGATTCCCCGCGCCCGGTCGCGGTCCAATTCAGCCAGCTGGTCGATATAGACGGCGCGGTCGAAGGAGGCCCGTTCAGGCGCAACCGTGTAGCGCCGCAGAAACGGCAGCGCCAGCGCGCCCACAACCGCCGCCGTCAAAGCGGCAAAGACAAACCAGATCACCATGTCCCGTCCAGTTATTCCCGTCAAAGCCGAAAATGCAAACTCTCCTGCTTGTCAGGCCCCACGTCGCATTGTCGCATGGCGGCATTGGGGCGTCGGAAAATCCTTGGTCATTGCGGCCCGCCTTTGATACACCGCTTTCCCATGAAACCGCGCTATTCCGTCTGGGCGCTTGCCCGCAACGCCATCAACTACCACAAGGACTGGGAACAGGCCTGGCGTTCGCCCGAGCCCAAACCCTCCTACGACGCGGTGATCGTGGGCGCCGGCGGACATGGACTGGCCACCGCCTACTACCTCGCCAAGAACCACAAACTGACCAATATCGCGGTCGTCGAGAAAGGCTGGCTGGGCGGTGGCAATACCGGGCGCAACACGACGATCATCCGCTCCAACTATCTCCAGGATTCATCCATCGCCATCTATGAGCTCGCCCGCTCGCTCTATGAAGACCTGTCGCGGGAGCTGAATTTCAACATCATGTTTTCGCCCCGGGGCGTCATGATGCTGTGCCAGACCGAGCACGAGTTCCGCGCCTTCAAGCGCACCGCCCATGCCAACCGCCTCGCCGGGCTAGACTGCCGCATGATCACCCGCGAGGAAGTCAAGGAGATCGTGCCGATCATCAATGCGGACGCAAACTGCCGCTATCCGATCTTGGGCGCCTATTACCAGCCGAGGGGCGGCACGGCGCGCCACGACGCGGTCGCCTGGGGTTATGCCAGGGCGGCCGACGGGCTCGGCGTCGACATCATCCAGAATTGCGAGGTGACGGGGATCGCGCGCGACGGCGGCGCTGTCAGCGGTCTCGAAACTACGCGCGGCTTCATCCGTACAAAGAAGATCGCGGTGGTTACCGCGGGCAACGTCACGACCATCATGGACATGGCGGGCCAGCGCATGCCGATCGAGAGCCTGTGCCTGCAGGCCCTGGTATCGGAGCCGATCAAGCCGGTGCTCGACTGCGTGGTCATGGCCAACACGGTGCATGGCTATTTGAGCCAGTCCGACAAGGGCGAACTGGTGGTGGGCGGCGGCACCGACCCCTACAACAACTATTCACAACGGGGCTCCTTCCCGTCGCTCGAACATACGGTGACGGCGCTGGTCGAAACCTTCCCGATCATTTCGCGATTGCGCATGCTCAGGATGTGGGGCGGCATCGTCGACATGACCGGCGATCGCTCGCCGATCATCGGCCGGACCGATGTCGAGGGCCTCTACGTCAATTGCGGCTGGGGCACAGGCGGCTTCAAGTCGATCCCCGGTTCGGGCTGGGTGTTCGCCGACACCATCGCCAACAACCGCCCGCATCCAATCGCCGAACCGTTCGGCCTCAACCGCTTCACCGAAGGCCGCCTGATCGACGAAAGCGTCGCAGCGGCGGTGGCGCATTGATGAAGAAGTCCCGCACTGTCCTCATCCCTCCCCCCCTGCGGGGAGGGTCCGCCCAAAGGGCGGGGGTGGGGGACGTGTCATTTACTCACATCCCCCACCCGGCGCTACGCGCCACCCTCCCCGCAAGGGGGGAGGGAGAAGGCAGACATTCATGCTCCTGATCACCTGCCCGGTCTGTGGCGCTGGCGGCGACGAGACCGATTTTCATTGCGGCGGCCAGGCGCATCTCAGGCGCCCGGCTTCCCATGATCCGGCCAGCGTAACGGACGAGCAGCAGCGCTCCTATCTGTTCCTCCGCCACAATCCCAAGGGCCTGCATTTCGAGCGTTGGCGCTGCGACCGGGGTTGCGGCAAGTGGTTCCACGCCGCGCGCGATACGGTGACACAGGAGTTCAAGGCGTTCTACGGCATCACCGAATTGCCGCCGCAGGAATTGCGCGACCTGGCCAAAGGTCCGTGGGCGGA
>JANNSP010000422.1:0-14428 GCA_031402975.1 Hyphomicrobiales bacterium | reverse complement strand
CGTCGGCTACGTCTTCGTCGAAGTCTGCCTCTTTACCTGCGCGTTCGTGGCGATCTACGCTTTCTTGCTCACCCTGAAGGTCTTTGAACGCGTCGTAGTCCATGTTAGAGGGTGGAGATTGCAAAGAGGCAGAGTACCAGGACGGCGGTTGCGATGTCCCATCCAAGCTGTTTCTGGGTCAAGCAGGGTTTCAATGTCGATCCGCTGATCCAGAAGCAGGCCGACTGCATCTCGACCATGACCTATAACGAATACTGGCAGGTCGTCGACGCGGGCTTCAAGCCGGAAGATCTCGTGGTGTTCAAATACGAGGACCAGGGTGTCTCGACTTTGGAAGACGGTCTCTATGTCCTTGAAGACAAGCTCAAGGATCCGGCCTTCGTCGCCACCATGGCGAAATTCGTCAAGGCCTCGATGAAGGGCTGGGACTGGGCCAGGGCCAATCCCGAAGCCGCCGCCAAGGTCGTGCTCGAAAACGACGCGACGGGCGCCCAGACGGAGGCGCATCAGGTCCGCATGATGGGCGAGATCAACAAACTGACCGAGGGGTCCGATGGCTCGCTCGACACCGCCGCCGCCGATCGCACCGTCGACACCCTGATGAAGGGCGGCTCCGATCCGGTTATCTCGAAAAAGCCGGAAGGCGCGTGGACCAACGTGGTGACCGACGCCGCCAAGGCGATGTAGCTATCTAAGATGGAGGATCGCCCGGCGGTCCTCCATTCCCCTTGATAGATTGCGCCGGACACGCTATGTAGTGAGTTCACTACATAGGATGCCGGTTGTGGCGAAGGTAACCTCTACTCATGCCAATCGCAGCTTTTCAAAGCTTGTCGCGGACGCCATGGGTGGCAGAACGACAGAAATCACCGTGCGCGGCAAAGTGGTAGCGAAGCTCGTTCCCGCGACAGAAGCGGAAACCAGGCGGGATGAATCGTTTCGAAAACATCTGGCGGAGCTGCGGAACAGGCCGGTGATGAATTTGCCGAGGGTACCGCGAGAGCAGCTTTACGAAGACGATTGACCCATGCTGTTTGCGCTGGACAGCAATATTATTCTGTATTCGGAAGGGGTGAACGACAGGGTGCGCCAGAAGGTGGCATTGCGACTGATCGAATCTATCGGGACAGAAAATATCACAATTTCCTTCCAGGCTCTCGGCGAATCGATGAATCGGCTCACCAAGGGCAATGCGCTGAGCAAGGCGGAGGCCGCTGCATTGCTTCAGCCGTGGTTCGGCAGTACGCGCATCCAGGCCACGAACCAGAAAGTCTTTGCCGGGGCTGCCGAACTGTTCGCCAGTCATGGTTTTCAGATATGGGACGCAATCATTTTGTCTTGTGCTTCCGCAAGTGGCGCGCAGGTGCTGTTTTCAGAAGACATGCAGAACGGTTTTTACTGGCGCGACGTGACGATTCTGAACCCATTCGCGGAAGAACCCGATTTTATTGTCCAGGAACTGCTCAAGCCCAGCATGCATTAGAAAGGCTCAATCCATGTCCACACTCATTCGCGGCGGCACCGTCGTCAATCATGACCACTCGGCCAGGGCCGATGTGCTGATCGATGGCGGCCGGATCGTCGCCGTCGGCGAGAAACTCTCCGGCACTGACGTGATCGACGCCGGCGGATGTTACGTGATGCCGGGCGGCATCGATCCGCACACGCATATGGAGCTCATGTTCATGGGCACCGTTTCGGCCGACGATTTCGAATGGGGCACCAAGGCAGCACTCTCCGGCGGCACCACGATGATCGTCGATTTCTGCATTCCAGCACCCGGCGAATCGATGCTCGCCGCCTACCAGGCCTGGCGCCACAAGGCGGAAAAGGCGTGTACGGACTATTCCTTCCACATGGCGGTGACCTCGTGGAGTCCGCAGGTGCATGACGAGATGGAGACCGTGGTCAAGACCTACGGCATCAACACGTTCAAGCATTTCATGGCCTACAAAGGCGCGCTCATGGTCAATGACGATGAGCTGTACAACTCGTTCAAGCGCTGCGCCGAACTGGGCGCGCTGCCGCTGGTCCATGCCGAGAACGGCGATGTGGTGGCGCGCATGCAGCAGGATCTGCTGGCGCGCGGCGTCACCGGGCCCGAGGGCCATTCCTATTCGAGGCCGCCGGAAGTCGAGGGGGAGGCGGCGAACCGCGCCATCATGATCGCCGGCATGGCGGGTTCGCCCCTCTATATCGTGCATACGAGTTGCGAGCAGACGCATGAGGCGATCAGGCGCGCGAAACTTGCCGGCCAGCGGGTGTGGGGCGAGCCCCTGGTGCAGTATCTGGTACTCGATGATTCGGAGTATCAGAACAAGGATTGGGACTATGCGGCGGGCCGCGTGATGTCGCCGCCGTTCCGCAACAAGAAGCATCAGGACAGCCTTTGGGCCGGATTGCAGTCGGGCACGCTCTCGGTGGTGGCGACCGATCACTGCTCGTTCACGGTGCAGCAGAAGCGCCATGGGCTCAACAATTTCACCCTGATTCCCAACGGCACCGGCGGTCTCGAAGACCGCATGCCGGTCTTGTGGAACGCCGGCGTCAATACGGGTCGCCTGACCAAGGAGGAGTTCGTCGCGGTCACCTCGACCAACATCGCGCGCATTCTCAACATGTATCCCAGAAAGGGCGCCGTTGCAGTGGGGAGTGACGCCGACCTCGTCATCTGGGATTCGAAAGCGACGAAAACCATCACCGCGAAAAAGCAAGTGAGCCGGATCGAATACAATGTCTTCGAGGGCTACGAATGCAAGGGAGCACCCCGCACGGTGCTGTCGCGCGGCCGGATCGCGTGGAGTGAAGGCGACATGCGGGCGAAACCGGGCGACGGTGATTTCGTGGCAAGGAAAGCCAACGCCCCGGTGCATGTGGCCAACGCGATCTGGAAGGGATTGACCCAGCCGAAGCCGGTCAAGCGGGTGGATGTTACGCCCTAGCGTAGTTGTGTCAGTTTGAAATCCGCCGATCTTGACGACCTATCGAATCCGGCCCCAGTTTCCTATATATGCTTGGCGGAAAGCAGGTGGGTGTTTGATGGTTATCACCCATAAACAGTTGGATGAACGCTTCGGTTGGGGAGAAACGTTAAAGGTCGAGTTTCTTCCTCGGGAGAAAGACAAGAGCGATGCTAGTGCCAGGGCTTGCGCCTATAACAGTAGGTATCCCCTCGCCGCTACCGTCGAACTGGCAACTCTGATTTTGCATGGGAAAAAATATTATCCTTGGGCATCATCATTCAAGGTTACAGGGAAGGATGGTGGATTACGCTACGAACACAAGGACAGCGTCAATGCCTAATGGCTTCAAAGGCGCCGAGACGATCCGCGAGGCGGTGGAGAATGAATTGCGCAAGGAGCGGCGCGAAACGCTGTCCGAAAGAATTGATGCGATAGCACAAGGCCTCAGCAAGTTCCCGAAAACCGGGCTGGAAGCGGACAAGGCATTCTACGACGAATTGTCGGGCGACGCGTAAGTGTTCGTCGATGCGTCCGCGATCACGCGGCGCGGATTTTTTTGACTTCGGCGAGCGTGGCCTCGATTTCCCTGGCGATGTTTCCGATTTTCGCACCGGCGTCGAAATCCTGGCCGGTGCGGGCGAGGAGTTCGAGTTCGTCGCAAGCCATCAGGGCGCGCCTGGCGCCGATATTCGCGCACATGGATTTGAGCGCGTGCACGGCATCGGCCAGCGCCTTGAGATCGGCGCCGTCGTGATGTTCTATAATGGCCATGGCATCCGGAACATTTTCTAGAAAGAGAACGAGCACGCGCTGCAACAGTGCATCACTGCCGCCGATCGATCTGAGCTCGTCGATCATCGAAGTGTCGATGACCGGAACGGCGGTGTGCGGCCTCGCGGGGGCAACGGCGGCGCCGGTGAGCCTCCCGTCGAGGCAGTCGATGATCGTCCGCATGGTGAAGGGCTTGGTGAGATAGGCGTCCATCCCGGCTTCGCGCCAGGCATCGTTGGCGCCGCCCGCCACATGGGCGGTCAGCGCCACGATCGGCGTGTGGCTGCCCGCCGGTTCCTCGGCGCGGATGGCGCGCGTCGCGGCAAAGCCGTCCATCCCGGGCATGCTGCAATCCATGAATACGAGATCGGGCCGCGAACGGCGCCACAGCGCCAGCGCCTCGCACCCGTCACCCGCCGTCTCGACTTGGGCGTCGAGTTGCCGCAGGACCTCGATGATGACCTCGCGATTGACCGCATTGTCGTCGGCCACCAGGATGCGGCGGCCAAAGAAACTCCGTGCCGGCAGTTTGGGGGCGCTCCGTCGGTCGAGCAGGCTTCGTCCCCGAAATTCGCCCCTCGCCATTCGCGCTTCCATCTCCTCGATATCGGAGTGGCGGAGCGGCAGCAAAATGAGATCGTCGGCAAGGCCCGAAGCGATCGCACTCTCGCCCGACGAATCGCCCAAACCCGCGACGCAAACGAGTTTGGGGCGCGGAGTGGTGCGGGCATAGGACGCGAGATCGGCGGCGGCGGCGAAGATTACGTCGAACGGCAAGTCCGGTTCCGCTCTGGCGACCGAATGACCGCTCGCTGCGAAATAGGCGCGAAGGCTCGCCTGCGTCGCGGGTCCCGCCAGCGCGATCCCGATCCGCATGGGTTTTTCCACTGTCCCCGGCCTCGCTGGCTCCACCACCTCGACCGGGATCGACACGGTGAAACTCGAGCCCTTGCCCGCTTCGCTGGTGACCGAAATCGTTCCGCCCATCGCTTCGGCAAGGCGCTTGCTGATGGTGAGGCCCAATCCGGTGCCGCCATATTTCCGCGTCGTCGACTGGTCGGCCTGGGTGAAGGCTTCGAAGAGCCCTGCGAGTTTCTCGGGCGCAATGCCGATGCCGCTGTCGCGCACCGATAGATGGAGGGTTCCCGTCTCGTATTGCAGAAGGATCAGCACCTCTCCGCGCTCGGTGAATTTGAGCGCGTTGTTGACCAGGTTCGAGACGATCTGGTTGAGGCGGACGGGGTCGCCCGCGATCCGCCGCGGCAGCCCCGGCGCCACGCAGCAAGCGAGATCAAGCCCCTTCGAGGAGGCGCGTTCCCAGAACAGGCTGACCACATCGTCGCCGATCGACACCGGATCGATCTCGACCTTTTCGAGCTCGAGCTTACCGGCCTCGATTTTCGACAGATCGAGAATGTCGTTGATGATGGTGAGCAGGCTCTGGCCGGATTTGACGATCACTTCGGCATAGCGCTGGTGGCGCTGATCGAGGCCGGCGCCGGCCAGCAGTTCGGCCATCACCATGACGCCGTTCATGGGGGTGCGGATTTCGTGGCTCATGGTGGCGAGGAAGCCCGACTTCGCGTGATTGGCGGCTTCGGCCGCGTCCCTGGCGACGCTGAGTTCGCGGGTGCGCGTCTGGACCGTCGCCTCGAGACTCTGGCGGTGGCTTTCAAGCGCCGCGTCGCGGCTGTTGATCTCCGCGATCATGCCGTTGAAGGTTTCGACCAGGACGCCGGTTTCGTCGTCGGCCCGGTGTTCGACCTTGGCCGAATAATCGCGGCGGTCGCGAACCACCGCCATGGCCCGCGTCAAGGCCAGGATGGGACCGGTGATGCGCCGCTGCAACGTGCTGGCGATGGCCATGCCAAGGAGGCTCGCGGCGGCGGCGGTGATGAGTGCCGTCAGCAGCGCTGTTGTCAACTGGGCACGCAGGCCGGAAATGTCGGCGATCACGATCAACCGTCCCACCAGGGCACCCCCCTTGATGATGTCGACCGCCACAGGAAACGAACCCCTGGTCAGCAGTTCGGCCAGGCCCGGCGTCGAATCGACGAGGTTCTCCTGCAGGAAAACGGAATTGCCCAACGACGCGATCTCGCGGTTGTCGGGGCCGATTACCGCTGCGTAAGTGATATCGGGGACACGGCCGATCGAGCGCAGGACCTTGAAGGCTTCCTGGCGGTTGCCGAGCGCCACGTGGTCGGCGATGGCGGAGGCGAAGACATAGGCGGTCGCCTCGATCGCCTTTCTTCGTTCCTGGATATTGTCCCCGGTTTGGATCCAAATGAAGGCGCCGGTCACCAGGATGACCGAGGTCAGAACGGCAACGGCCACCAGCGCCGAAATGCGCCGGCCGATGGTTGACCTGGGCTGGGCCGGTTGCGCTGGCGTCATGGCAAAGGCTTAACCACGAGGGGTTAAGAATGGACTCACGCGCGGCCGACCCTAACCGGGCATTAACGGCGGCGCATTACGGTCCCCAAATCATGATGGTGCGCGACACACCGGACAGCCAGCAAACCTCATCCACCACCGCGACGCCCAGGCGCATCGCGATCGTGGATGACGATCCCATTCTACGCGAGGTCATGGCCGCCAGGCTGCGCGAAGCTGGTTACGCCGTGACCGGTGCCGGCAACGGCGAGGCCGGCGGCGAATTGATCGATGCGCAGCATTTCGATCTCGCCGTCATCGATCTCGGCATGCCCAAGCTCGATGGTTTCGGCCTGCTCCGCCGCATCCGCGAGAACCGCGCCACCGCCGATCTGCCGGTGATCGTGGCCACTTCGAGCGACGACCGCGACTCGGTCGACCGCGCCTATCGGCTCGGCGCCTCCTCCTTCATCACCAAGCCGATCAACTGGGCCAAGTTCTCGCATCTGGTGCAGTTCGTCATGCGGGCCGGCGAAATCGAGCGCGCTCTCCGGGCGGCCCAGGCCGAGGCGGTGTCCGCCAGCAAAATGAAGAACGGGCTGTTCCAGGTCCTGAGCCATGAATTGAAGACCCCGCTCGCCGCCCTTGTCGGGCTGACGGGGGTTCTTGCCGGTTCCCTCAAGGACCGGGTGGCTGGCGAGGAGGCCGAGCAGCTCGACTATGTCGTCGAAGCCGCGCAGCGCCTCAACACCATCGTCAGCGATATTCTCATTCTGTCGAAGGCGCTGGCCGGGCGCGACCGGCTGTCCTTGGCGCCCTGTTCGCTGGCGGAGCTGCTGGAGGATAGCACGGTTGGCCTCAAGACCCTGGCCCGGCAACGGAACATCAAGCTCGCGGTCCACATAGGCTCGAACGACTGCCTGGTTCACTGCGATCAGCAACTGATCCGGCAGGCGCTGCGCAAGCTGATCGAGAATGCCGTCAAGTTCTCGCATCCCGGCGGAACCGTTGAAATCTGGTCGCAGGCGGGCGAGGACGGATCCCAGGCGCTGTCGGTGCGCGATCACGGACCGGGGCTCAGCGCCGCCAAGCTGAAGGAGTGCCTGCAGCCGTTCATCCAGGATGACATGAGCTATGCGCGTCCGGCGGGTGGTCTTGGTCTTGGCCTGCCCATTGCCCAGGCGATCGCGGAAGCCCATGGCGGCGAACTGACATGCGAGACGGCCCCTGGCCAGGGAATGCTGGTGACGATCCGGTTGCCCGATCGCGACGCAAACGAGAGCCGGGCCAGGTCCGCGCCGCGGCACTTCCCATGAGCCGGCCCAGTCTTGCCGCCGGTTTCCCGTGGTTGCTCGCAAGAGAACTCTATCGCGACCGAAGAGGCGGAATCGCCGTGAGCTTCGCGCTGTCGCTGCCGGTGCTACTCGCAGCGCTCGGCCTGGCGAGCGACTATGTCATGCTGACCAAGGTCAGAACCGATCTTCAGGTCGCGGCCGATTCGGCGGCGGTTGCGGGAGCCCGCGAGATCCCGCTCGCCCAGGCCGATGAAAACCAGATCGAAAGCGCGGCCAAATCCTTTGCGGCGTTTGCCTTGACCGGTGACTCCAGTGGCGATGATTCGCTACTGGCCGCCAAGCACCTGACGGTGAGCGCCTCGGTGATCGACGATTTCTCCGCCGTCAAGGTCGATATCGCGGAGGCCTGGACGCCGTTCTTCGCGCATTTCGTCAGCAAGGGCATCACTCCGGTGCGGGTGACCGCCACGGCGCGGTTCGCCGGCAGCCACAATCTCTGTGTGCTGGGGCTGGAGACAACCGGTGAAAGCGTATTTCTGAACGACAAGGCCCGCCTCACCGGCAAGAAATGCGGGGTGTTTTCCAATTCGACGTCAAGCAGTGGCATCCGGCTCGACAAGGGGTCATCCATGACGTCGTCGGTTGCCTGCGTGGCCGGCGGATATTCGATCAGCGGCAGTTCGACCGCCACCCCTGTTCCCGTGACCGATTGTCCCGCCATTCTTGATCCGCTCGCCAACCGATTGCCACCGGGCTTCGGCGGATGTGATCACAACACGATCGATCTTAAGAATATAACGCAAACCATCAACCCCGGCGTCTATTGCGGTGGATTGAAGATCCAGGGCACGTCCAAGGTCACCTTGAATCCCGGCATTTATATCATCAATGGCGGCGCGCTGGAAGTCAGCGGCCAGGCCTCCATCATCGGCACCGGCGTTGGATTCTACTTCACCGGCAGCAAACCGGAGCCGTTCAGTTTTTTGGCGAATACCCATATCGATCTGTCGGCCCCGGTCAATGGACCGCTGGCGGGCCTCTTGTTCTTTGAAGACCGCAATCTGGGAAAAGTGCTCGATCACAGGATCACCAGCAGCGATGCCCGCCGATTGATCGGCACCATCTATCTGCCGGTTGGAAATCTCAAAGTGGATTCCGCCGCGGTGGTCGCCGACCAGTCGGCCTATACCGCGATCATCGTCAGGACCCTGCAACTCAATTCGGGCCCGCATCTCGTGCTCAACGCGGATTATACGGCAACCAACGTGCCGGTTCCCGCCGGCATCATGGGAACCGGACAAGTGGTCCTGACCGACTGACCCCCGCTTGACGTCACCTCCCCGCGCTGCAAGTTTGCAGCGAGAGGGATAGCCATGAAGATCGTCTACAGCGAAGCGCACCGCCGGCATTTTCCCAAGGGCGAACTGCATGGCGGCAAGTTCGTGACGCCGTTCGACCGGCCGGCGCGGATGGACTACATTCTCCGTGAACTGAATAAACGCCGCATGACGGATGTCGTCGAACCCTCTCCGCTGGACATGCGGCCGGTGGGCAAAATTCACGCTTCGCGGTTCCTGGAATTTCTCGAAACGGTGTGGGACGAATGGAAGGTTGCGGGCTTCAAAGGCGACGTGTTGCCGACGGGCTTTCCGGCCCGCGGTCTCCGCCAGAAGTGCCCGCGCAATATCGACGGCAAGGTTGGATATTATGCCCATTCGCTGGAAACCTGCATCACCGCCGGCTCATGGGAGGCGGCGATGGCCTCCGCCAGCGTGGCGCAGAGCGCGCAGAAACTGATGAGCGGGGGCGAGGCCACGGCCTTCGCGCTGTGCCGGCCGCCCGGCCATCATGCCCATGGCGATCTCTATGGCGGCTACTGCTTTCTCAACAACGCCGCCATCGCCGCGCAGGGGTTCCGCGACGGTGGAGCAAAGCGCGTCGCCATCCTCGATGTCGATTTCCATCACGGCAACGGCACGCAGGATATCTTCTACCGGCGGGGCGATGTGTTCTACTGTTCGTTGCATGGCGACCCACGCGACGCCTATCCGTATTTTCTGGGCTACAAGGATGAAACCGGCGAGGGCAAAGGCGAGGGCTTGAATCTCAACCTGCCAATGCCGCCGGGGACCGGCTTCGATCAATGGAGCCAGGCGCTGGACCGCGGCTGCCGCCGTATCACATCCTACAAGCCAGATGTCCTCGTCGTGTCGCTCGGCGTCGATACCTACAAGGATGATCCGATCAGTTTCTTCAAACTCGACTCCGAGGATTTCCGCACCTATGGCGGGCGCATCGCGAAACTGAAGCTGCCCACGCTGTTCATCATGGAGGGCGGCTATGCCGTCGATCAGGTCGGCGTCAATACGGTGAACGTGCTGGAAGGTTTTCTCGGTGGCTGACGAGGCCTCGTCATGGCCATGGACAGGCTGCGGGTCCCGGCGCTAGGCAGGAGCGGCAAATTCACAGGAACGGAGCGGCAAGTCCATGCGCGGCAGGTTAGCGGGGAAGACGGCGATCGTGACGGCGGCGGGACAGGGGATCGGCCGGGCCTCGGCGCTGGCGATGGCGCGCGAGGGGGCAAAAGTCTACGCCACCGATATCCGCGCCGACCTCCTCGAAACGCTGGGCAAGGAACACGACGGGATCGAGACCTTCGTGCTCAACGTGTTGAAGCAGGACGAGGTCGATTCCGCGGCGAAGCGGGTGGGCGTTCCCGACATCCTGTTCAACTGCTCGGGCCACGTCCATGCCGGAACCATTCTCGACACCGACGACAAGGCCTGGGATTTTTCCTTCGACCTCAACGTCAAGGCGCATTTCCGCATGATGAAGGTGTTCATGCCCGGCTGGCTCGCACGGGGCCAGGGCACCATCGTCAACATGGCGTCGGCCGCCTCCTCGATCAAAGGCGTCGCCAACCGTTTCGTCTATGGCGCGACCAAGGCCGCGGTCATCGGCATGACCAAGGCGCTCGCCGCCGACTTCACCGCCAAAGGCATCAGGGTCAATGCCATCTGCCCCGGCACGGTCGAAAGCCCGTCGCTGATCGAACGCATGAAGGCGCAAGGAGATTTCGAGACGACAAAAGCCGCCTTCATTGGCCGCCAGCCCATGGGCCGCATGGCGGACGCCTCCGAGATCGCGTCCCTCGTGGTCTATCTCGCCAGCGACGAATCGGCCTTCGTCACCGGCCAGACCTTCGTGATCGACGGAGGCTGGTCGGTCTGAGCAACAGGGTTGCGCGCGGTGTCAGCGGGCCAGATAGCCATTGAGGCAAAGGGTGTCACCAAGATTTTCCAGGGCGGCGGGCACGATGCCGTCAGGGCGCTCGACAATGTCTCGCTCACCATCCGCGAGAACGAGTTCTTCACCCTTCTCGGACCCTCAGGCTGCGGCAAGACCACGCTGCTCCGGCTGATCGCCGGGTTCGAATTTCCCAACGAAGGCGAGATCCTGCTCTATGGCAGCGACATCGCACCGCTCCCGCCTTACCGCCGGCCGGTCAACACGGTGTTCCAGAACTACGCGCTGTTTCCGCATATGACGGTCGAACAGAATATCGGCTTCGGATTGGAAATGCTGGGGAAGCCCAAAGCGGAGGTCGCGGCGCGGGTCTCGGACATGCTGCGGCTCGTGCGCATGGAAGAGTTGCGCAAGCGGCGGACCAGCCAGATTTCCGGCGGCCAGCAACAGCGCGTGGCGCTGGCGCGGGCGCTGGCACCGTCTCCCAAAGTGCTGCTTCTCGACGAACCTTTGTCGGCGCTCGACTACAAGCTTAGGAAGGACATGCAGATCGAATTGAAACGCCTGCAGCACGAGACCGGCATCACCTTCATCTTCGTCACCCATGACCAGGAGGAAGCGCTCACCATGTCGGACCGGATCGCCGTCATGTCGAAGGGCCGCATCCTCCAGACCGGAAGCCCGCGGCAGATCTACGATCATCCGGCCGAGCGCTTCGTCGCCAACTTCATCGGGGAAACGAATTTCCTCGAAGGCCGCGTGTTGGGAACGAAGGCCGGCAAGGCCGATATCGAGTTAGATGCGGGCGCTGTCATTTCCGCTGGACTGCCGGACGGATTTGTCCCGGCGGGCCGCGTGACGGTGGTGATCCGGCCGGAGCATGCCACGATCATCCGCGACGTGAAGTCGGGCACGATCCGGGCCACGCTCGACAACATCGTCTATTTCGGCACCGACACGCACTACCACCTGAAGCCGTCTTGCGGTGGCGATTTCATCGTGCGCCACCAGAACCGGAGCGCCGGCGAAGCGGGCTTCGAGAGGGGCATGGAAGTCGGTCTTCGCTTCGAGGACGATGCCGCGCAGGTGCTGAGAGATTGAGCATGCCCAGGGCCGCCGAATTTGCAACCGCCGCCGCGCGCCGCGACATCCGCGACCGCTGGCTGCTGAGTGCCCCCGCGCTCCTCATCATCTTCTTCGCGGCGATCGGGCCGCTGTTCATCGTTCTCCTCTATTCCTTCATGGTGAAAGGCGACTATGGCGACGTCAAATTCTGGCAGTTCACCTCCGACGCCTGGATCTCGGTGTTATTCGAGCGCGACTTGTTCGACGACACGGTCAGTTTCGCCGATGCGCATCTGAGCGTGTTGTGGCGCTCGGTCAAACTCTCCGCCGCCACCACGCTGCTCTGTCTCGTCTTCGGATTTCCCACCGCCTATTTCATCGCGACCCGGCCCGAGCGGCAGCGCGACGTGTGGATTCTTCTGGTCACCATCCCGTTCTGGACCAATCTTCTTATCCGCACCTTCGCGGTGCAGGAACTCATCCGCAACGAAGGCATCGTCAATTCTTTTCTGCAATGGATCGGATTGATCGATCAACCGATCCAGATGATGTTCACCGAATTCGCCGTCATGGTGGGCATGGTCTATGTGTTCCTGCCGCTCATGGTGCTGCCGATCTATGCCTCGATGGAGAAGCTCGATTTCCGCCTGGTCGAAGCGGGTTACGATCTCTACGCCGGACGCCTACAGGTGCTGCGCCGGGTGATCCTGCCCTTGGTCAGGCCCGGCATCGTCGCCGGGTCCATCCTCGTCTTCATTCCAGCCCTTGGCGCCTATGTCACGCCCAGGCTTCTGGGCGGCGGAAAAAGCCTGATGCTGGGAACCCTCATCGAGCTGCAATTCGGACAGGGCCGCAACTGGCCGCTGGGAGCAGCGCTCTCGATCACCCTGATGGCCATCGTCATGGCGGCGCTACTCTTCTATGTGCGGACAGTGTCACGCGGCGGAAACCGCAATGGCTAAAGGATTTTCCGTCATCCGGATGCCGGGCTTTGGCTTCGTCGCCATTGCCTGTTTCCTCGTGCTCTATCTGCCGATCGCGACGCTCGTCGTCTATGCCTTCAATGCCGGCACCTCGATCGCCATCTGGCAAGGGTTTTCGCTACGCTGGTTCGTATCGGCGTGGAACAACGAACGCGTGATCGAAACGGCGCTCCGCTCGCTCAATATCGCCGTGGTGGCCGCAACACTGGCAACTGTGGTAGCGACGATGGCGGCACTCGCCACGACGCGAACCGCGCCCTATCGCGGCCTCACCTTCAAATATGCCTTCATCAACCAGCCGCTGATGGTGCCCGAGATTGTCACCGCCGTGGCGCTGCTCATCTTCTTCTCGCGCATCAAGGTATGGACCGGCTATTCGGGCCTGGGCTACCTCATCGCCGCCCACACCGCCTTCTGCATTCCCTTCGCCTATATGCCGATCAGGGCGCGGCTCGAAAGCATGGACCTGACCTTGGAACGCGCCGCCGCCGACCTTTATGCAGCACCGTGGGCCGTGTTCCGGAGGGTCACCTTTCCGCTGCTGTGGCCTGGCATCCTGTCGGGCTTCATGCTGGCCTTCGTCATCTCGCTCGACGACGTGGTCATCACCGAGTTTGTCAAATCCGGCGGACAGGATACACTGCCCACCTACATGCTGGGTCAGATCAAGCGCCAGGTGACGCCGGAAATCAACGCGATTTCCACCGTGTTCCTGGTCATCTCGGTCATCATCGTCACGGGCTTTTTCCTGGTCAACAGAAAGCGGCCCTAGATATTAACAGGAGGAAGCGAAATGAAGTGGACACTATCGACTGTCGCCTTCGCTGTTGCTTGTCTGGCCTCGGCCGGGCTGGCCCAGGCCGAGGGCGAATTGCAGCTTTACAACTGGGGCAACTACACCAGCCCGGAGATGGTCAAGAAGTTCGAGGAAAAATACAAAGTCAAGGTGACGGTCACCGACTATGATTCGAACGACACGGCACTCGCCAAGATCAGGCAGGGCGGGCACGGCTTCGACATGGTGGTGCCATCCGCGAATTATGTGCCGATCTGGATCAAGGAAGGCCTGCTGCTCGAAACCCGGCCCGACCAGATGGAGAATTTCAAGAATGTCGAGGGCCGTTGGGCCGAGGCGCCATTCGATCCGGGCCGTCATTACACCGTGCCGTGGCAATGGGGCACCGTCGGCATGGCGGTCAACACCTCGGTCTACAAAGGTGACATCAACACCTGGGGTATTATCTTCAACGTGCCGGCCGAACTCAAGGGCAAGACCAATGTCGTGCCGGAAATGCACGACGTGATGTTCGGCGCGGTCAAGTATCATGGCGGCGAAAACTGCACCGGCGACAAGGACATTCTCAAGAAGGTGCGCGATACGCTGGTGGCGGCGAAACCCGACTGGCTGTCGATGGAATATGGTACCATCGAACCCATGTCGAAGGGCGACATGGCGGCGACCAGCGACTGGAACGGCTCGGCCTTCCGCCAGCGTCTGGCGAACCCGGCCATCAAATACGGCTATCCCAAGGAAGGCGTGCTGCTGTGGATGGACAATCTGGCGGTGCTCAAGGACGCCAAGAATGTCGAGAACGCCAAGCTGTTTCAGAACTTCGTGATGGACCCCGAGAACGCCGCCATGCTGTCGTCCTTCGCGCGCTACGCCAACGGCATCAAGGGCTCGGACGCCTTCATGCCGGCAGACATGAAGACCGCGCCCGAAATCGTC
>JANNSP010000421.1:0-7761 GCA_031402975.1 Hyphomicrobiales bacterium | reverse complement strand
GCCCTGATCGAACAGCGCAAAAGTCTCATCATGGAGCCCGAGCGCTCCGGCCACGTGGTGCAGATGCTCGATGCCATTTTGACCTATCCGGAAGGGCTGATCGAGGGCAGCGGCACTCACATCGCCATTGCCACCGTCATGTCGCGCCTCAATTCCGCCGAGGGTCAGACCGAGATCGAACAGGGCATTCGCATGCTCTGGCAGATCGCCGTGGGCATCGAGGAAGGCACCATGGCCAACGCCAAGGCCGAACTTGAGGCATTGCGCAAAGAGCTTGAACGCGCGCTCCGCGATGGTGCATCGCCTGAACGCATCGCCGAACTCATGGACAAGTTGCGCGCCGCCATGGATCGCTACATGCAGTCGCTGATGGAGGAAACCCAGAAGCGCATGCAACAGGGCAATCTCGATCAGAACCAGCAACAGCAGCAGGGCCAGCCGATCTCGCCGCAGGACCTGCAGAAGATGCTCGACATGATCGAGAAGCTGGCCGAGAGCGGCGCCCGCGACGCGGCCCAGCAACTTCTCTCGGAGCTGGAAAACATCCTGCGCAACCTGCAACCTGGAATGAACGCCCAGCAATCCGGTCCGCAGCGCGATTCGCCCATGGGCAAGATGCTCGATCAGCTTTCCGAACTCATGCGGCGGCAGCAACAATTGATGGATGACACGCAGCGCATGCGGGAACCGGGCGAGGGCGATCCGCAGGGCGAAAATGGACAGCAGCCGGGAAATCAGGGTCAGCAGCCCGACGCGAACGGCCTTGCCGGACAGCAACAGGACTTAGGCCGCATGCTCAAGGAGTTCATGCGGCAGCTCGGGCAGAACGGCATGCAGCCCGCTCCCTCGCTGGGTGAGGCGGGAAAGGAAATGCAAGGCGCCGAGGGCTCACTCCGCCAGCAGGACCGGGAGGGAGCGCTTGGCCAGCAGGGTGAGGCGCTGGCACGGCTGCGCGAAGGCGCCCAGAACATGGTGCGCGAGATGCTGCAGCAAGGCCAGGGTCAGCAGGACAATCAGGGACGCAATGGCGAAGCGCGCGGTGACGATCGCGATCCGCTTGGGCGTCCGATGCCGAACCGAAGCGAGGACTTCGGACCCGAGCGCGACATGCTTCCCTCCGACCTTGCCATCCGCCGTGCCCGGGAGATTCTCGACATGCTGCGGGCCCGCGCCGGTGAGCAGGGACGGCCGCGTCTCGAGCGCGACTATATCGATCGGCTGCTTCGCGGACTCTATTGAGCGTAATTATTATCGACTTGTGATGTGCATCACATAATCGGCTTGTATTCTTGGGCAGTCTTGGAATTGCCAAAGACGCAGACTGGACTCGCAACTCCATCCATAGATGGAGACTGGTTTTGCGTTTAGAACGGGGAGGTGGCCTCAGCCCCTCAGCCGCCTCCCCCTTCCCCGCTGCTCTCCTGTCCAATTGACGGATACTGCCCGACTCGGTCAGGGTGTGCGGGTGGAACTTATCAAGACATGTTAGACGGGTCCTGGGGTTACTGGCTTCAGCAGGCCCTGAACGCGCTGGTCCTCGCATCATTTTATGCGACGCTGGCCACTGCCTATGCGCTCCTTCAGGGCATCACCAACAAGATCGTGCTGTCTTTCGGCGACTTCGCCATGTTTGGCGCATTTGGCGCGGTCTACACGGCTCTTTGGGCCATGTCGGGGGGATACGCGATCTTTGCGCTGATGGCACTGGCCTGCCTCGCGGCGGTTACGGCCGCCGCAGCTCTTGGCCGTTTCGCCAATGCCGCGGTATTCGCGCCTTTGATCCGGTCGCCCGGCCAGGCGGTGATGATTGCATCGATCGGCGTTTCGATCATCCTCCAGGAAGTGATGCGTCTGCAGTCCGATGCGCGCGATCAATGGCTTCCGCCTTATTACGATCATGCTCTGCACATCGAAATGCGCGACTTTCCGGTCAGGTTCGGCATGTTGCAGATGATCTCCGTGGTTGTCGCGTTCACGGTTCTTTCAATCGTAGTGCTGGTGATGCGCTCTACCCGCGCTGGCCGGCTGTGGCGGGCCTGCGCGCAGAACGCGCGGCTGGCTCAACTTAGCGGGGTCGACACCGATGCGGTGTTCCGCTGGTCGTTTATTTCGGCAGGAGCACTTGCCGGCCTCGCGGGCTGGATCGCGGCGGCGGCCTATGGCGGCGTGAGTTTCTACATGGGCCTGATGCTGGGAACGAAGGCGATGTTCGCAGCCATTGTTGGCGGTTTCGGCACAATTGGCGGTGCTTTGGCGGGTGGCGTGCTGCTGGCTATACTGGAAGTGACCTGGGCTGTCATGTTTCCGCTCGCCTATCGCGACTTCGCGATATTCACCGTGGTAGTGATGATACTTGTACTGAGGCCCGAGGGACTTCTGGGTGTCCCGCTGCGGGGCGAAACCGGCAGGGAGGGATAATGCGGCACGTCATGATGTTTCTGATGCTGCTTTCCATGGGTACCCTGCAGTCGGGCTGCGGGGAAGACAAGGATGCGCCCTATTTTGAGTTCGCCGGCGGCGGATTCATTTTCAACTACCGCAACGCCGAACACTATTACGGCTTCGTGGTCAGACCCAAGCGAGGGCTGCCCGATGATGCCATTCTCGAGGCTCACTTCGAGATGCCGGGTGGACGGCCGCCCCTGGTTCTCACCGAGCCTGTGAAACCGGGACGTCTGCAATACATGTTCCGCACCGGGCACCTCTTGGGAATCGTCAAGGGGCACCCTTACAAGGTCGTTCTGAAGCTGGTCGACGGCAAGACCGGCACGGAACTCGGGCATGTCGAGAAGACCTTTGCCACCGAGGTTGATCAGGCTTCGCTTCCTGAGGAGCCATTGGTCATTGGTCCCGGATACCAGCAGCCACAGTGACTATTCGAGCAATACCGCCGTGCCCGCCGCGGTCACCATGAGCATGCTGCCGTTGGTTCCGACCGTTTCATAATCGATATCCACGCCGATGACGGCGTTGGCGCCGAGGCGTTCGGCCTTGTCGGTCAACTCGGCGATGGCCGTCTGGCGGGCGTCATTCAGAACCTTCTCGTATGAGCCTGACCTGCCACCCACAATGTCGCGGATCGAGGCGAAAAGATCGCGGAAGATGTTGGCGCCGAGGATTGCCTCGCCGGCGACGAGCCCCTTGTAGTCGACGATGCGGCGTCCTTCGACGGAGTGGGTGGTGATGACCAGCATGATGTTTCTCCCGTGGTTTGCTGTGGATGACCTAATGCCTGAAATGCCTGATGCCGGTGAAAACCATCGCCAGTCCCGCCGCATTGGCAGCCTTGATGACGTCGGCGTCCCTGATTGAACCGCCCGGCTGGATGACGGCGGTGGCTCCCGCCTCGGCCGCCTGGATCAGACCATCGGCAAAAGGGAAGAAGGCATCCGAGGCAAGCACCGATCCCTTGACCATCGACTCGCTCAAACCGGCGGCGCGCGCCGCATCGGCGCTCTTGCGCACCGCGATCGAAACGGCATCGACTCGCGACATCTGTCCGGCTCCGATTCCCACGGTCGCTCCGTCCTTGGCATAAACGATGGCATTCGATTTGACGTGCTTGGCCACCCGAAAGGCGAATTCGAGATCCAGCCACTCCCCCGGCGTCGGCGCCCGTTCGGTAACCACCTTGAAAATGCAGTCGCCTTTCGGCGAATCACGGGACTGGACCAGCAATCCACCGCCGATCGTCTTGACGTCCAGTTGCGCCGAGGTTGGATCGGGCCATGGGTCGAGCGTGAGCAGACGGAGATTTCCCTTTCCCGATAGAATGGCGCGAGCGGTCTCGCTCACCGACGGAGCGACGATGACTTCGGTAAACAGGTCCAATACTTCCGCCGCTGCCATTTCATCAAGACAGCGATTGAAAACGACGATCCCGCCGAACGCGCTGACCGGGTCGCAACGCAACGCTTTGCGATAGGCCTCCAGCGGGGAAGCGTCAACAGCGGCGCCACATGGATTGGCATGCTTGACGATGACGCACGCGGCAGCGGCTGCGGGATCGAATTCGCCCGCGCACGCAACCGCGGCATCCGCGTCGTTGAAATTATTGTAGGACAGTTCCTTGCCCTGGAGCTGACGTGCATTGGCAATTCCTCCGCCGTTCCCGGGCACCCGGTAGAGTGCCGCTTCCTGATGCGGGTTCTCGCCATAGCGAAGTGCTTGCAGACGGTTGCCGCCAATGGCGAAATATTCAGGAAACTTTTCGTTCGACTGGCCAGCAATCCACCGGGAAATCGCTGAATCGTAAGTGGCCGTCCGCCCGAATGCCTTGGCTGCGAGTCTCCGGCGTGTTTCCAAAGCAGTTGATCCTCCGTGCCGGCGCAATTCCGCGATCACTTCCGGATAGTCGCCGGGATCAACAATCACCGTGACGCTTTCGTGATTCTTGGCCGCGGCGCGAATCATCGCCGGGCCGCCAACGTCGATGGCCTCGATCGTGTCTGACCAGGAGGCGTTCGATTCCACGGCCTCCTCGAACGGATATAGATTGACCGCGAGGAGATCGATATCGCCGATCTCATACAGGCTCTGCGCCGCTCTATGGGCCGGATTGCCGCGTACGGCCAAAAGTCCGCCATGCACCTTGGGATGCAGCGTCTTCAACCGGCCATCCATGATCTCCGGAAAGCCGGTCCAGCTTTCGATGTCCGTAACTTTTATACCCGCCGCGGTGAGAGCGCGGGCTGTTCCTCCGGTCGATAGAATCTCGATTGCAAGGCCGGCCAGCGAGCGTCCGAACTCAATCAATCCTGTCTTATCTGAAACCGAGACAAGGGCGCGCCGGATGACCATGACCAAGCATAGCATGCCAGTGATATTGAACCATCAGAAAGGCAGACCCGGGCTGTCCTCGCCCGAGCCGTCGTGGCGAGACGGTTTTTCAACCCGGCGAAACGTCCAGTCTATTTGAGGCAGGCGTTCCACCGTGTCGCGGATGACGATTTGTTGATTGTTCCGAAGTCCCCCGCTACCCGCCAGCGCGACGCTGTCCTCGAGCATGGCTTTCCCTCTCCCCGCCGAAAACTGCCAGACACCGCGGTTGGGCAACATCAGCATGATCGCCGAACCGCTGCGGCCGCTGAACGCCTTGACGGCGGGATCGAGATGAAACCGCAACGTGAAGCGAGCCTCGCCATTCGGCGGCTTGCCCATAGGCGACGCCACGAACCGATCCTGCCCCTCAAGGCCATATCCGGATTTGTCCAGAAGGATTTCCCGATGATGCACCAGGCCGGACGAATTGACCGCGGCCGCTATTGCAGTCCCCTGTTCTGTTTCGGTTACGTCCACCCGAAGAATGTCGTCCGTTGGGCATCGACGGCTGCGGCCGCGGAATGAGGAGAACCTTGGCCGTTCGGGCTCGTGAAGCTGCAATCCACTGTGCGCCGCCGCCGACCTTGCCGCCGCGCGCCAGGCCGGAGTGGCGAATTCCGGTGTTCCGCAGTTGGTGACGATGCGGTTGTAGCCGTGAGAGAATTCAAACGAAAGCGCTCCGCGATAGTCTCCATTTCCACCCACATCCATGATGATCGCGCTCTTGCCTCGATCGAGACGCGCGTAGCCGCTCTGCATCGCGTGCCGCGTCGGAGCCTGCTGGTGTGGATCTGACGATAGAACGGCCAGAACGGACGCAACCGAAGAATTGTCCACGCCTTGAAACAGCGCCAGTCCGCCATCTGGATGACACATCATGCGCAGCATCGAGCAGGCGCGACCGATGGCGGCATCCAGGAACTGGGGCGCGGATACGCGAGACGTCCGTAACGCCTCTTGCAAAGGGATCAGGTCGAGGAGAAGTCCAAGCAGCGCCTGAGGATTGCGGGACGCGTGGCCGCCATCCAACAGGATGACCTTTGGGATTGTCGCAGCCGCTCTGTCCAACGCCCAGCTACGCAAGTCTTCCGCGCCCCGGAACGCCATGGAAACGGCCAAAAGAGCAAGAGCTTGGTGGAGTTCCTCCTCTGCGGTCCGCATTCGCGCGGCCTTCAGCGTTCGTATCTCGCGCGACATCGTATCAAAGAACTCACGCGCGAAACTCGAAGGGGCACCCGCAAGCATGAAGTCAGCGTGCCGGGAAAGGATCATGAGTCGGCGGCAGAGGATGAGAGTGGAAAGGCTGCGCGGTCGAGCGCAAAGTTTGTAAAGACTGCGCGAAAAACCCCGATAAAGCGCCATGTCGGCGGCCGCCAGGTGCGGAAGCCAGGATAAAGAGAGCATCTCATCGGTGACTCGGGCATCGGCAGATGGAGACAACAGTCCGTGGGGCTCGCCCTCGAAGAGCCTGCTGGCCAACCTCAGGCGGCCTCGATAGAGGTCGCGTGCGACAACTGCATCACCGGGCACCAGCGCTGGAATGCATTGTCTGAGACCGAAGAGTGCCGGCGCCTCCCGCGCCATGAACAATGTACTGATCTCTCGACTGAGACTCGCAAGACCGCGGAAGAATCGCGGCGGCTCGAAACGATAGATATCGCCGCGCCCGCTCATGGATAGTCTGCCCAATCGAAGTGAAGGAAACAGTTTGGCTGCGGCCCGGTTAATGATTTGCTAACGATGGTCAGTTACGCCGCGTTAACCTTGCCGCAAAAAATCCGTCCAGAGTCAGTGACATTCCGATTGGCATTTGGGGGAGCGTCCGGAGGTACCCGGCCGGGCTGATGAAATGTCCTTCGATGCCCGATTCGCCCGGTGTTATCGGAACCGCGCTGAAATGTGGATTGTCGTCCAGGAAACGTTCGATCTGCAGCTCGCCTTCTTCCGGTTCCAGCGAGCATGCGCAATACAGCAGCGTGCCCCCGTTTTTCACATGGAGGGCCGACTTTTCGAGCATTTTTCTTTGTAGCGCGACAAGCGAGTCGATCTGTCTTGCAGTCTTGCGATAGGGCAGGTCGGGATGGCGCCGGATAGTCCCCGTGGCGGAGCAAGGCGCATCCAGCAACACCGCGTCGAACTGCAGTTGAGGATCCAGCCGCATCGCATCGCCCTCAATCACTTTTGGACGATAGCCGGCGCGTCCGAGATTTTCGGCCAGGCGTTGCAACCGGATTGCCGATATGTCGACCGCAGTGACGTCCGCTCCGGCGGCGCATAACTGAAGTGCCTTTCCTCCCGGGGCGGCGCACAGATCAAGAACTGTCTTGCCCGAGAGATCGCCAAGCAGTTTCACCGGCATCGCGGCGGCGGCATCCTGAATCCACCAGGCACCATCGGAATAACCAGGAAGGAGGTCAACCACTCCCTGGTTCGGCTCCAGGCGAACGGTTCCCGTAGGCAGCGCCAAGCCGCCAAGCCGCTCGGACCACAGCGCGCTGTTCTCCTTCACCGTAACGTCCAGAGGCGGTTCAGAGCCGTGCGCCTGGGCCATGGCTTCGGTCACAGGCGATCCATAAGCGTGGCACCACTTCGTCCACAACCACAGCGGCGTATTGAGCTGCGCGGCATCGGCGTCCCGAAGCAGCGAATGCCCGCCAGCCGCGATCTTCCGCAACACCGCATTGATCAGGCCGGCGAAATGCCTGGCCCCGCTGTCATTGCGCGCGAGACGAACGGAGAGGTCGATTGCCGCATGGGGTGCGACGCCGAGAAACAGCAATTGCACGGTTCCCAGCAGCAGGATGAGAGAGGCACGTCCTGACTTTCGCGGCAGAGGAGTTGCCAGAAAACTTTTTATGACGCTGTCGGCCTCACCCCTTCGCCGCAGTGCCGTCATCACCAAGGTCATGAAAAATGCCCGGTCGCGCGGCGCAAGTGTCT
>JANNSP010000420.1:0-3692 GCA_031402975.1 Hyphomicrobiales bacterium | reverse complement strand
GGAGGTGGTGGTGGTGGCGGGGCCGCCACGATGGTGATTTCATCCTTCGACTGGTCCAGCGCCCGGTTGCCTGCCGCATCGGACGCCTCGACCACCAGGTCGTAGAGGCCGGGTTCGAGCGCCAGCGAGGGCCGGAGCGTCCAGTTGCCCTTGCCGTCGGAGGTGAGTTCAGGGCCGGCGCCCAGTGTCCACGATTGGCCGGCGAGGGCGGCGGAGAGTTTCGCCGCCTGGCTTTCCGGCCAGGTGCCGGTCACCACCAGGTTCCGGGCCTCGGCCTCGACCTTGTTGACGGCGGGCGCCGGCAGTTCGACCTTGGGTGGGGCCACCACGCGCGCTCCGGAAGCGACGGCGCGGACGCCGTAGGTTCCGGCCACGGTCTTGACGGCCGCGTCGATGGCCTCCGCCGAGGCGGCGTCGCCCGCCAGTTCGACATCACGCCCGCTGATGCCGAGCCTGGCCCAGCCGGTGCCTTGCGATTTCAGATCGGCCGAGGCGCGTTCGAGAATGTCCTGCTGCAGCGGTCCGGTATTGATGACCCAGGCCGCCAGAAGCGGCAAAGCCGCCACCGGCGCGTAAAGAAGCCATTTGGACGGTCGAAACGTCATCTCATCACCTTCCCCGGCACGAGCCTGCCACACCCCACGAGTGGCTTGCGGGCGATTCCCTCGACTTCCACCGGAAATCCGCCCGCGTCCCTCTTTCCCCCTAGCGCAATTGTGTTAGGATAATGGAAGCGCCGCGGCCGGGCTTGGGGGGATGTTGTTAACCACTCCTTAAAGCGTTGACATATTTAGGGAAATCAGAACCGGCCGGTCCCGCCAAAACTGTGGCAAGAGAGACACATATGGCGAAATTCTGGTCATTTGCCGCGCTTCGCCGTTGACCTTGCCGGGCTTTAAAGCGAAAACACTGACTGTGTGCGAACGACTCGTGCATCGCCTTCCAGCACCGTTTGCAGGGGATGGGGGGGCCGCTCAACTCCGGGATTGTGGGAGAATAAGAATGAAGATGATGAAACTGGCGCTCCTTGGTACAGCGGCTCTCGCCGTGTCGGCCATGGGCGCCCAGGCCGATGATCTCAGCGCTCTGAAGGCCGAGATCGAAGCCCTGAATGCACGCGTTGTCCAGCTCGAAACGGCTCCCGCTGTTCCGGCCGGTTATTCCGTGATGACGATTTCCGACATCGAAGCCCTCTCGCTGACCGGCGAGCAGGCCAAGGATCTGGTCGGCTATCACAGCTCGAACCGCATCTCGGTCCTTCCGACCGCCGATGCTCCGGCCGCCGCGACGGTTGACTGGGACTTCCAGATCCGCGCCGCGATCGGCTACGTCGATGGCTATGATGATGAAGATGATATCGAAGTCATCACCCGCGGCCGTATCCGCGTCAAGGCGTCGATGGACACAGCAGTCGGCGCGGTCGGCGTTGACCTCCGTCTGCAGGGCTCGAGCTACTTCGGTGCCTATGGCGGCGGCGACTTCGGCGGTGGTGCTACCACTGTCATGAACATCGCCTGGGGCTGGTGGCAGATGACTCCCGAACTCCAGTTCGGCGCTGGTTATACTGGTTCGATCGGTAACGTGAACTTCGGCCAGGACGAATACATCACCGGTATCGGCACGACCGTCGGCTTCAACTCCGGCGACCAGGAGCAGATGCGTCTGACCTGGACTTCCGGACCTTTGACCTTGGCTGGTGCGATCGAAGACAGCGGCGCGTTCCGTCCTGACCTTCCGTCGGTTGCCGGTGCTGCGACTTACGCGGGCGATACGATTTCGGTTGGCGTCAGGGGCATCATCGACGACTAGGATGACTTCTGGCAGGTGGGCGCCGGCGCGACTGCGGCACTCGGCGACATGGCGACGATCTCCGTCGCCGCCGCCATCGGTGACGCGCTTGACCGCGATGACGTCATCGGGGACTACGGCGATTATTGGGGTGCCAGCATCTACGGCCGCCTCGACATCACCGAGCAGACCTATGTCGAAGCGAGCTATGGCTACTTGGACTCCGAGAGCCAGCAGCGCGTGGCGCTTGATGACCGCGAGTTTACTCGTCAGGTCGTCGATGCCGGCATCTATCACTCGCCGGTCGATCAGCTGGTCTTCGGTCTCGAAGCTAACTGGGCCCAAAGGGACTACGACAGCAGCGACAACTTCGCTCTTGGCGGCTTTGACGAAGATGCGTTCATGGTCGCCTTCATCACCTGGTTCAACCTGTAACCAGTCCGCAATGTCCTGAAGAATGGCCCGCTTCGGCGGGCCATTTTTTTATGCCCGCGCGATTCGCCTTGTTGCCGCCTTGCGGCGAAGCTAGAGTCTTCACTTCTCCCAGGGGGAGAAGGAAAATTCCTAGGATTCATCGGTGACTGCCATCCTGCGACGCTCATTGGCTCTCTGCGCCGCCCTGCTGCTTGCCGGGTGTGCGGGAACCGATGTCGGAGTGGAAAGCCGCAACATCAGTTTCGAGAACGATTCGGTGCCAACCGCCGGCCCCGCCGGAGAAACCACCCTCCAGCCTCTCGTCGCCCGCGCCACGCCCACCTATGTCACCCTCACGGTGTCCTCGATCAGCGATCCCAATCTCGGCCGCGACAAGGACAACAAGACTCCGGTCACGTCGGGCAGCGGGTTCGTGGTCGACAGTTCGGGCTATGTGATGACCGCCGCCCATGTCGCGGTGGGCAAGGGCTATACGGTATCGGCGCGCGCCGCCGACGGCCGGCTATACAGCGGCAAGGTCGTCAACATCCTGCCCTCCAACGACATGGCGCTGATCAAGCTCAAGGGCTTTCACGGTCCGGCGGTGGAGCCCGATTCGGAGCCCTGCATGAGCCAGGGCACTGAGCTGTTTTCCTTGGGGAAACCGCATGAAATGGGCGACACCGCGCGCCTCGGCACACTCCAGTCGATGAGTTTCGGCCGGGCGGTGCAGTATGGAAAGTTCGGCTACCCGGATGCGATGGTCATGCGGATGAAAACCAAGCGGGGCGAATCGGGCGGCCCCGTCTTCAACAATTCCGGGCGCCTCGCCGGCATGGTGGTCAGCACGCTTTCAACCAGCGACGGGCAGCCGCTCAACCTCGCCCATGCGGTGCCGGCGCGCGATCTCGCCTCCTTCCTGTGCTCGAGCGTTAGCTGCGCTGAGTCCTGGCAGGCGCTTGCCGCGCTCGCCCGCCGGCAATGCATCTGAACGCCCGGTTCCTTTCGTCTTGAAGCCGGGACCGCAGCAGAACACACCGCCCAATCCCGATGTGCGCCGGGGCCTTGAGGCGCAGCGCCGGGGCATGGCCGCCGAGGCCGAGGCCATCTATCGCAAGGTTGTGGCCACCGACCGGCAGAATTTCGATGCCCGGTCGCTGCTCGGAACCTTGCTGGTGCAGACCGGGCGGCTGAAAGATGGCCTGGACATGCTCGAAGCGGCGGCGAAACTCCGCCCCGGCTCGCCCAATGTCCAGCGCAATATCGGCATCGTCCGATTGCAGATGAATGACGCGGCGGGTGCTGAGTCGGCGTTCTCGGCCGCCCTTCGCGCCAGGCCCGACGATATTGACGCTCTTCGGGGGAAGGCCAGGGCGCTCAGCCAGTTGCGCCGCCTGCCCGACGCCGAGAAATGCCTGCGGAGGATCGTTGAGCTGACGCCCGCCTCCGCCAGCGACCTGACCGATCTCGGCGGCCTCCTGGCGCAGCTC
>JANNSP010000419.1:0-5022 GCA_031402975.1 Hyphomicrobiales bacterium | reverse complement strand
CCACCGCGATCTGCATCAGCGTCGAGGTAGTGGGCGCGAGGCCAATCGGGCAGGCTTCCTTGGCGTTGGGTAGCAGCAGCACCACGTCGGCCTCGCGCGCGATGGTGCTTTCGCCCTGCGCGGTCAAGGCGATGAGAGGCACGGCGAAACGCCGCGAGAACACCAGGATGTTCCGTAGTTCCGGGGATTCTCCCGAGTTCGAGACAACGATGATGACGTCGTCCTTGGTGATCATGCCGAGGTCGCCGTGGCCGGCTTCGGCCGCATGGACGAACATTGCCGGCCGGCCCGTCGAGGCGAGCGTCGCCGCGATCTTGCGTCCGGCGTGACCGCTCTTGCCCATGCCGGTCAGGATGACGCGCCCCTTCGAACGCAGGATGATCTCGATCGCGTCGGCCATGGCGGCCCCCAAGGGCCCGTCAACGGCGTCGGCGAGGATGCGGAGGCCCTCCGCTTCGGTCGCAAGGGCAAGTTTCACGGAAGCCTGCCACGTGGCTCGGCTGGAGGCGCGCTGGCGCAGGGCTTGAGTTGGCATCAAGCCTGTTTAGTCGCTCGCCGCCGGGAATGGAAGCGGCGTCAATCCATCGTTAACCATGTTTTCGCTAGTTTGGCATGATCCAGGAGTTGCGATCCCCATGCACTGCCGGCGGCACGTCACATTCGGTTTCGCTGCCGCGATCCTGTCGGCGGCACAGGCGCTGGCGCAGACCGCTCCGCCTTTGCGTCCAGCCCCCGACGACCTGGCAACGCTGCCGCCCGAACCGGTGGTGGTTCGCAGGACCGAGATCCAGGACGCCGACCCCTACGCGCCACTCGGCATCGAGTTCGGCTCTTTCCTGGTTTTTCCCTCCGTCAACATCGCCACGGTCTACACCTCCAACGTCGCCAAGGCGTCGAAGGATGAGGAGCCGGACATTGGCCTGCGGCTCCGCCCCGCGCTGCGTTGGGAGAGCGACTGGTCGCGCCATTCCTGGACCGGCCAGGCCTCGGGCGACTGGACCTGGTACGAGGATCGCCAGGATTTCGACTCGCAACAGGCCGATGTATCGGGCCTGTACCGCCTGGATATCCGGCGCTTCACCTTCATGGAATTCGAATCGAGCTACGCTCTCATCCAGACCGGCATCGAAGACAGCGAAGTGCCGGACACCGCCATCGGCAACCGGACGGAGCACGAATTTTCGGCAAGCGCCGCCCTGGCGCATGATTTCGGCCCATTCGAGGCCAAGTTGCGGGGGGGAGCGTCGTGGCAGATCTACGAGGATGTGAAACTGGCGGGCGGCGGGATCGAGGACAATAGCGACCGCAATCTGGTCGAGCCGATCGTATCGTTGCGCGGCGTCTACCGCGATCCACCGGTGTTCAAGCCCTTCGCCGAAGTGGCCTACCGCCCCCGCTTCCATGACCGGACCCTCGACCGCAACGGTCTCAGGCGCGATTCGCAGGGCTGGACGGCGCGCGCCGGGTTCATCGTCGACAACGCTCCCTTCCTCACCGGTGAAACCTCGCTCGTCTACCAGGTCCGCGACTATGAGGATGATACTCTGAAGACCAACGACGTGCTTGGTTTCGACTCGCGCCTCACCTGGTCGCCAACCGAGCTGACCTCGATTGTCTATACAGCCTCGACCAGTCTGAGCGAGACGGTTTCGGCTACCTCATCTGGACGGCGGACCTGGACATTCGGCACGCAGCTCCGCCACGCGTTACGCGAAAACCTCGATGTGCTGGCCGGCGCTACCACGGAATTCGAACGGTCGGACGGCGGCACCGACATCACCATCGACACCAATCTCGGGCTCGAATGGGCCCTCAACCCGTCCTGGCTGCTGACCGCCGGTTATGACGGAACGTGGTTCGACACAGCCGGCAACAGCCGCGATTACAACGAGCAGCGCATCTCGGTGGGCATGACGCTCCGGCGTTAGAGCCCGCCGTGATCCTCGATGATCTTGCGCAGCGCTACCTTGAATCCCTCTCCCAGATCGGGGCGTTCCAGCGCAAACGCGACATTCGCCGCGAGGAATCCGATCTTGTCACCGCAGTCGTAAGTAGTGCCTCGATACTTCAAGCCCCAGAACGATTGCCGCGCCATCAACCTTATCATCGCGTCGGTGATCTGGATCTCGCCCCCCGCGCCCGGCGCCTGTTTCTCGATCTCGGCGAAGATTTCAGGCTGCAGTATGTAGCGACCCGATATAATCAGGTTGGACGGTGCGTCCTCCTGTTTCGGCTTCTCCACCATGCGGGTGATGGCGAAGGCGTTGTCGCGCCAGTCGCTGGCGCCGACCACGCCGTAACGGCTGACCTGGTCCCACGGCACTTCTTCGACCGCGATGACATTGCCGCCGCCCCGCGCATTATAGACATCGATCATCTGCCTGAGGCATCCAGGCCTCGCATGCATCACCATGTCGGGGAGCAGCAGCGCGAAGGGCTCGTTGCCAACGAGCGCGCGCGCACACCACACCGCATGGCCCAGCCCCAACGGCTCCTGCTGGCGGGTGAAGCTCGCCTGGCCGGCACTCGGCAGTTCCGCTTCGAGACGCTCAAGCTCCACCGACTTGCCGCGTTTCCGCAGCGTCGATTCGAGTTCGTACTGCTTGTCGAAGTGATCCTCGATCACGCCCTTGTTGCGTCCCGTCACGAAAATCAGATGCTCGATCCCGGCCTCGCGAGCCTCGTCGACGGCGAGCTGGATGACCGGCCGGTCGACCACGGTCAGCATTTCCTTGGGCATCGCCTTGGTGGCGGGAAGAAAACGCGTGCCGAGACCCGCGACAGGAAATACGGCTTTCTTGATCGGCCGGACCATAAATTAACCTCTCTTTATTAGGGAACTTCGGACAAGTCGAAACGGACGGCGCATTTTGCAAGAGTGCTGGAAGGGACGCCAGCGGAGATTTCGGAGGACTAGATGAGCGTATTGGTGACGGGCGGTGCCGGCTATATCGGCAGCCACATGGTGCTGGCGCTGACGGGTGCGGGCGAAGACGTCGTGGTCCTCGACAATCTCTCGACCGGCTACTGGTGGGCCATCGCCCCCGAGGCCAAACTCGTCGAAGGCGATATCGGCGACGAGGCCCTCCTCGACCGCATCATGGCGTCGCACAGCTTCGACGCCGTCATCCATTTCGCCGGCTCGATCGTCGTGCCCGACTCGGTCAGCGATCCACTCGACTACTATCTCAACAACACGGTGAAATCACGGATGCTGATGGCCTCCGCCGTCAAAGCGAAAATCCAGCGCTTCATCTTTTCCTCGACCGCCGCCGTCTACGGCAATCCGGGCGACCAGCCGGTGTTCGAAACCGCAACATCCCAGCCCATCTCACCCTATGGCACGTCGAAACTGATGACCGAATGGATGCTGCGCGATGCGCACGCGGCTTACGGCCTGCAATATATCGCACTCCGCTATTTCAACGTGGCGGGCGCCGACCCGCAAGGCCGCGCCGGCCAGTCGACGCCGCGCGCCACCCATCTGATCAAGGCCGCCTGCCAGACCGCACTCGGCCAGCGCCCCCACATGGACATCTTCGGCACCGACTACGACACGCCCGACGGCACATGTCTCCGCGACTACATCCATGTGAGCGACCTCGCCCAAGCCCATATGGACGCGCTGGCGCATCTCCGCAAAGGCGGCGACAGCGGCATCTTCAATTGCGGCTACGGCAAGGGCTATTCGGTGCTCGACGTCATCGCCGCGGTCGAGAAAGCCCACGGATCGAGCTTCAAGGTCAACCGGGTAGGGCGCCGCCCCGGCGATCCCACGGCGATCGTGGCGGGAGCCGACCGCATCCGCGGCGTGCTCGGCTGGACTCCCAGATACGAAAACCTCGACCTCATCGTCGCCTCGGCGCTGGAATGGGAAAAACGCCTGATCCGCCGCAACGCGGCGTGATTGAGGGACGCGGGTTCAAATGAAATCTGCTTTTGGCCAAAGCAGGCATTTTGTATGGCAAGTTGAACTACGCTTAGCTTTATGCACGTTGCTATTCGGCCTAACTGTGCAGGTTTAATTGTGATAGCCAGATTCCAATAACCTTAGTGACGTCGGGTCGAAGTCTGCTCGATCGCCGCAATTGAGGTCAATTTTGTGGGGCTTGGCGAATAGTGGACTTTCAATGCTAACTGACATTTTTTCATTCCGTTATGCGGATAATCCAATTTGGGCCGCGTTTACGGAAAGAGAGCGTCGCTTGGTAGTGCAAACTTTTAATTTAACAAAGGAACTTGCGCCTTACTATAATTCCGCTGGGGAGGAGTTTCCAACACATAAGCAGTTTTGGGAGGGTGTTCACGATCGTTTGGCAAATGAACTTGGTCTAAAATCACTCAGCCAACGATACTATTCTTATAAGTCCGTTCATGCCGGCAAGGAATTTACCCAGAGTGGGTCGCGAACTATTATCCAGGTATGCGAAAACTGGGCATTTGAGAACCCCTCAGATCCCGTCGGTGTAGATTCTTTTGTCAAGGATCGGGTGAGTCTTGTTGAAATTGTTTTTCGTCTTAAGGAGCAAGAACTTCAGGAAAAAAATGCTCAGTTGCCAGACGCTATTCTTGAGGCGAAACGTCGACCACGTAGGGGAACGGTACTTCCGGGTGACCCTGCAGCAGGCATTGCCGCTAGGAACAAGACTTTGAATAATAACCTTAAGGCTAGCGTTGAAGAACTAAACACCCGCTTTCGGCAGGCAGCGTGCAGATTACACTATCATAATGGCTTCATTCAAGTTTCAGCCGACTCGCTGGTTATGGACACGATAGAAGAGCCATTTTGGACTCTTGTTTCTGCGCCAGAATGGAAGAACGTCGATTTGGATATGAAGGAGGCACTGGATCAACGGGATTCCGGTCTTGGTGATCCGGCGTTTTACGCGGCGCGGGCCTTGGAAAGTGCTATCAAGATCATCTCGGATAAGAAGGGCTGGACTCATGGAAAAGAAAATGGTGCACAAAACTTCATAGACAACCTTGCGAAGAAAACATCCGCCTTTGTGGAGCCATGGGAAG
>JANNSP010000418.1:0-1695 GCA_031402975.1 Hyphomicrobiales bacterium | reverse complement strand
GCCTTGGCATAGAGGCCTTTCACGTCGCGTTTTTCGGCCTCGGCCAGCGCGGTATTAACGAAAATCTCCACAAACTCGTCTTTGGCTACACTTTCGCGGGCCATGAGGCGCTCGGCCCGGAAGGGCGAGATGAAGGACACCAGCACAATCAGCCCGGCATCGACCATCAGCTTCGAGACTTCGGCCACGCGGCGGATGTTCTCGACGCGGTCGGCGTCGGTGAATCCCAAATCGCGGTTGAGGCCGTGGCGGACATTGTCGCCATCCAGCAAGTAGGTCATGTGCCCCATGGCGTGGAGCTTCTTCTCCACCAGATTGGCGATGGTCGACTTGCCGGCGCCTGAAAGCCCCGTGAACCACAGCACGGCGGGCCGCTGCCCGGCCTTGGCGGCGCGCGAGGCCTTGTTCACATCGAGCGCCTGCCAATGAATATTGGAGGCGCGGCGCAACGCGAAATGGATGAGCCCCATGCCGACGGTGGTGTTGGAGAACCGGTCGATGACGATGAACGAGCCCAGATGGCGGTTTTCGCCATAGGGCGCGAAGGCGATGGGTCCATCGAGTTCGAGCTGGCAGACGCCAATCTCGTTCAAGGCCAGGGTCTTCGCCGCCACATGCTCCATGGTGTTGACATTGACCTTGTATTTGAGCTCGTCGAGCGAGCCCGGAACCTGCCGCGTGCCGGTCTTGATGATGTAGGGGCGGCCGGGCAGCATGGGCTCGTCGCCCATCCACAACAGCTCGACTTCGAACTGGTCGGAAACCTCGACCGGGTCCGCGGCCGCGCACAGCACATCGCCACGGCTCACATCGATCTCGTCCGTCAGCGTCACAGTGAGCGATTGCCCGGCGACGCCGGACGCAAGGTCGCCGCCATAGGCAAGCACGCGCTCGATGGTGGAGGTGCGGCCCGAAGGCAGCGACCTGATCGCGTCACCGGGCTTCACCGCGCCGCTGACGATCAAGCCGGAGAAGCCGCGGAAATTCTGGTCCGGGCGGTTGACCCATTGCACCGGCATGCGGAACGGCTTCTCTACGAGATCGTCGCCGACGGCCACGGTTTCGAGATGCGCCATCAGCGTCGAACCGTGATACCACGGCATGTTGACCGAGCGGTCGATCACATTGTCGCCGGCGAGGGCCGACAGCGGGATGCAGGTGATGTCCTTGGCGCCGATCGATTTGGCGAAATCGCGATAGTCCTGCTCGATCGTCTCGTACACGTCCTGGCGATAGCCCATGAGGTCCATCTTGTTGATGGCGACGACGAGGTGCCGGATGCCGAGAAGGGTGGCGATAAAGGTATGCCGCCTTGTCTGGGTGAGCACGCCCTTCCTCGCGTCGATCAGGATGACGGCGAGATCGGCGGTGGAGGCGCCGGTCGCCATGTTGCGGGTATATTGCTCGTGGCCCGGCGTGTCGGCCACGATGAACTTGCGCTTGTCGGTGGTGAAGGCGCGATAGGCGACATCGATGGTGATGCCCTGTTCGCGCTCGGCGGCGAGACCGTCGACGAGGAGGGCGAAATCCAGATTGCCGCCTTGCGTCCCCATCTTCTTCGAGTCGGCTTCCAGCGCCGTCAACTGATCCTCGAACAGCATCTTCGCTTCATAAAGAAGCCTGCCGATCAGCGTCGACTTGCCGTCATCGACCGAACCGCAGGTGATGAAGCGCAGCAGATCCTTCTGCTCCTGG
>JANNSP010000417.1:0-4424 GCA_031402975.1 Hyphomicrobiales bacterium | reverse complement strand
TCATCTCCATGCCGCCCGGAATGATGCCGGCCGAAATGATATCGGCCACGCATTGCCCGCCATCCTGGCTGGTGGGGAATCCGACCAGAACAGTAGCCGTTCCTCCTCCGAATTGGAGATGCGGATCGTCATCGAGTTGTTGCGCCGCGCGATCGCCGAAACCCGGGTGATAAGCTGGTCGACCTCGGCTTGTGGTCCATCGAGCTCGATGATCAGCAGCGCTTCCACGTCCAAGGGATAGCCGGCATGAACGAACTCCTCGACCGCATGGATTGCCGGCCGGTCCATCATCTCCATGCCGCCCGGAATGATGCCGGCCGAAATGATATCGGCCACGCATTGCCCGCCATCCTGGCTGGTGGGGAATCCGACCAGAACCGCGCGCGCCGTTTCGGGCTTCTGCAGGATGCGCACGATGACCTCGGTGACGACGCCGAGCAGGCCCTCGGAGCCGGTCATCAGCCCCATCAGGTCATAGCCCTCGCTGTCGAAATGCTTGGCCCCCAGACGCACCACTTCCCCCGTGATGAGAACCACTTCGAGGCCCAGCAGGTTGTTGGTGGTGAGGCCGTATTTGAGACAATGCACGCCGCCCGAATTCTCCGCCACATTGCCGCCGATCGAGCAGGCGATCTGCGAGGAGGGGTCGGGCGCATAATAGAAACCCCGTCCTTCCACCGCCTTGGAAATAGCGAGATTGGTGACGCCGGGCTGCACCGTGACACAGCGATTGGCATAATCGATTTCGAGGATGCGGTTGAATTTGCCCAGCCCCAGCAGGATTCCATCGGCCAGCGGCAGGGCACCGCCCGACAGCGAGGTTCCGGCCCCGCGCGGCACCACCTTGATCCGGTTGTCATGGGCATAGCGGAGGATGGCGCTCACCTGTTCCACCGTTTCCGGCAGCACCACCACCAGCGGCATCTGGCGGTAGGCGGTCAGCCCGTCGGTTTCGTAGGCCCGCATTTCGACCGGCGCCTCGATCACGCCCTCGCCGGCCACGATCCGCCGCAGCGCCGCCGCAATCTCGCCTCGCCGGGCGATGGCGTCCTGGTCGGGAAGGGGCATGGTGAGCATTAATGTCGCACCCTGGTCAAAATATCGCTAGCTTAGAGGTTCGGGCGTTAGATACTGTTGTTTGAAACCGCATTACAACCCGCAATATCGCTGGAGCACTCCCATGAAAGCAATTCTTGCCGCACTCTTCGTCCTTGGCGCCATCGGCCCCGCGTTTGCCGAAGGCGACGCCGCCAAGGGCGAGAAGGTCTTCAACAAATGCAAGGCCTGCCACGCGGCCGAGGAAGCCAGCAACAAGACGGGTCCGCATCTGGTCGGCATCGTGGGCCGCAAGATGGCGAGCGTCGAGGGCTACAAATATTCCGCCGATCTGGTTGCCCTGGGCGAGGCGGGTAGCATTTGGGACGAGGCCAATCTCGACAAGTACTTTACCAACCCCAAGGATTTGGCGCCCAAGGGCAAGATGGCGTTTCCGGGCCTCAAGAAGCCCGAGGAGCGGGCCGACCTGATCGCCTATCTCAAGACCAAGTAAGACAGGGGCTACAAACCACGCTGGCATGAGTCGGCATTGACGGGGGACGCATAATGAAACTGCTGCGCTACGGGCCGAAGGGCAAGGAGAAGCCCGGTCTTCTCGACCAGGACGGAAACATCCGCGATCTCTCCGGCTTGATCGATGACGTCACCGGCGAAACGATTTCGCCGAAAGGACTGGCGAAGCTGGCGAAGCTCAAGCCGGAAAAGCTGAAACTGGTGCGGGGCACTCCCCGCATCGGCGCCTGCATCGCCAATCCGCAGAAATTCATTGCGATCGGCCTCAACTATTCCGACCACGCCGCCGAATCCGGCTTGGCTGTCCCGCCGGAGCCCGTGGTGTTCACCAAGCAGGTGAGCTGTCTCTCCGGCCCCAACGACGATGTGACCTTGCCGCCCAAATCGAAGAAATCCGACTGGGAAGTGGAATTGGGCGTCATCATCGGCACCAGGGCCAAGAACATCGCGAAGCGCGATGCGCTCTCGCATGTGGCTGGCTATTGCACCATCAACGATCTCTCCGAACGCGAATTCCAGGCGGAGCGTTCGGGCCAGTGGACCAAGGGCAAATCCTACGACACGTTCGGCCCCGTAGGCCCCTGGCTCGTGACCGCCGACGAAGTGAAAGACCCACAGAAGCTCCATCTCTGGCTCGAACTCAACGGCAAACGCGTGCAGGATGGCTCGACCTCGACCATGGTCTATGGCGTGGCCTTCGTCGTTTCCTACCTGTCGCAGTTCTTCACCTTGATGCCGGGCGACATCATCACCACCGGAACGCCCCCCGGCGTCGGCATGGGCATGAAGCCGCAACGCTTCCTCAAGCCCGGCGACAAGATGCGGATCGGCATTGACGGGCTGGGCGAACAGAACCAGGTCGTGGTGCGGGACAAGTAAGACAAGTTTTGATGGCCGGCGACAACAAGCACAACCGCCCGAAGGCGCGCGCGGCCAGGGGCTTCCGCGACATCGGCGCGGACGAAATCCGCGGCCTCAAGCGCATGCTCCGCGTGATCGAGGGCGTCTATGAAAGCTACGGCTTCGAGCCGGTCGAGCAGCCTTTCGTCGAATACACCGACGCCTTGGGAAAATTCCTGCCCGACCAGGATCGCCCCAACGCCGGCGTCTTCTCCTTCCAGGACGACGACGAGCAATGGCTCAGTCTGCGCTACGACCTGACGGCGCCCTTGGCGCGCTACTACGCCGAGAACCAGCAGAAACTCCCAACCCCCTTCCGCAGCTACCGCCAGGGCTGGGTCTTCCGCAACGAAAAACCGGGGCCGGGCCGCTACCGCCAGTTCATGCAATTCGACGCCGACACAGTAGGAAGCGCCAGCCCCGCCGCCGACGCGGAAGTGTGCATGATGGCGGCGGATACGATGGAGAAGCTGGGGATCGGGCGCGGAAAGTACGTTGTCCATCTCAATAGTCGCAAAGTGCTGGACGACTTGATGAATGCAATAAGAGTTCCAGTAGAAAAGCGTCTCGAGACTTTTCGATCACTTGATAAATTTGATCGTTTGGGTGAAGACGGAGTGACCGCCCTTCTGGGCCCCCATGGCCGCATAGATTCGAGCGGAGATCGTACTCGTGGTGTGGACCTCTCTCCCACTCAAATACAGAAACTCCTCAAATTATTCATGCTCACGAGTTCACGATTTGCACCCGCGATCCCGAGATCGGAGGCCTCGCAAGCTGAGATAGAGGGTCAGCCGCATTGGTGGCAGGGAGGGAATTTCTACTTTTCGAACATTCAGACGTGCCAACAAATGAGAGAGATGGCTGTAGAGGAGGGCATGGGAACTGACGGCATCGATGAGTTGCTAGAAATTTCTAAGTTCGTTGATTTGGCAGGTTATGGTCCGAATCGAATTTTAGTTTCCCCTGGTGTCGTGCGCGGCCTCGAATATTACACCGGCCCCGTCTTCGAATGCGAACTCCTGATGGAGACCAAGGACGACGACGGCCGCCCTGTGCGTTTCGGCGCGGTGGGCGGCGGCGGGCGTTATGACGATCTCGTGGCACGTTTCACCGGGCAGAAGGTTCCGGCCACGGGGTTTTCCATCGGCGTGTCGAGGCTCTATTCGGCGCTCCAGCTTGTCGGCAAGGCCGAAGATGAAAAAACCCTTGCCCCCGTCGTCGTCACCGTCATGGACAGAGACAGGCTCGGCGACTACCAGCGCTTCGTGCAGCAGTTGCGCGCCGCCAACATCCGCGCCGAACTCTATGTCGGCACCGCCGGCTTCAAGGCGCAGATGAAATATGCCGACAAGCGCGGCGCCCCCCTCGTCATCATCCAGGGCGGCGACGAAAAGGCCAGGGGCGAAGTGCAGATCAAGGACCTGAGGCTCGGCTCCAAACTCGCCGCGGGAATCGAGACCCGCGAAGACTATGCCAGCCAGCCAGCGCCTGGCGCAGTTTTCGGTGAAGGAAGGCGATCTGGTCGAGGAAGTCCGCAAGGCACTCGCGCGGCCATGATCGCCGCTCCCCCTTCATCCCTCCCCCCTTGCGGGGAGGGTCCGCCCGCAGGGCGGGGGTGGGGGAAGTCTCATCGTTACACATCCCCCACCCGGCGCTTCGCGCCACCCTCCCCGCAGACGGGAAGGGATAAGGTAAGGGGGAGGGATAACCATGCCCGGTAAATCCTCCCTCGAACGCGCAGGCCTCGAGCGCCAGAATGCCGCCATCATGGCGGTGTTCGAGCGCGCCTCCTTCGACCACATCGCCCCCGACATCATCCAGCCCGCCGACATCTTCCTCGAACGCTCGGGCGAAGACATCCGCGCGCGGACTTTCGTGTTCACCGATCCGGCGGGGGCCGAGATGTGTTTGCGGCCCGATCTCACCGTGCCCGCCTGCCGCTATCACCTGAG
>JANNSP010000416.1:0-7836 GCA_031402975.1 Hyphomicrobiales bacterium | reverse complement strand
GGCAGCACCGCATTGACCTGAACTCCGTGCGAGGCCCACGCAACGGCAAGTGACCTGGTCAGCTGCACGATGGCGCCCTTGCTTGCCGCGTACGGTCCGATGATCGCGCCGCCGAAGATCGAGGACATCGAGCCGATGGTGACGATCTTGCCGCCGCCCGCTTTCTTGAACTCCGGAAGCACCGCCTTGGCACAGAGGAATACTCCAGTGAGATTGGTATCGAGGATCTCATTCCACTCCGCGAGGGAATAATCCTCGGGCATCTTGCGGATGTTCATGCCGGCATTGGCGACCAGAATGTCTATTCTTCCAAAAGCCTCCGCTACGGCACGCGTCATCTTCACGACGGATGCCTCATCCGTGATGTCCGCCTCAATGGAAATCGCGCGCGCTCCAAGCGATTCCAGTCCGGCGGCCGCGGCGGCGTTCTTGGCGGCATTTCGTCCCGCTATCGCAACCATGGCGCCCGCCGCCGCCAGGCCCTTCGCCATTCCAAGCCCGATACCGCCATTTCCGCCGGTTACCAGCGCCACCCGCCCGGTCAGATCGAATGGATCACTCATATTTTTTCCACTTTCAAATGCAGATGTTTCGGGGCGAGCAAGAGGCTCAGTCCGGCTCAACGCGGATTTTTCGCCGCTCGAGGCGTTCGAGAACGGTGGTGCGTGAACTGTCGGTGAACACGGCGATGAAAATGATCACGCTGATGACCAATGGATAGAGGTAGGGGTTGGCGTTGGTCATGACCAGTCCGTTCTCCACCGTCTGGATCAACACCGCGCCGAAAACCGTACCGAGCACACCGCCGCGGCCGCCAAAAAGGCTCGTTCCTCCCAGCACTGCGGCGGCGATTACCGGGAACTCCTTCTGAAACCCGAATGTCGATGAGGCAACCGCGACCTGACTGCCCGAGACAAGTCCTCCCACGGCGGCGCAGACACCGCAGATGCAGTAGACGGAAAAGACGACACGTTTGACGTTGATGCCTGCCTTGGCGGCAGCATCCGGATCGGCGCCGATTGCGTAGACCTGCCGGCCGAAGGCCGTGAGCCTGAGCACGACAAGGGCGATCAAAAGAACAACCAGGAAGACCCAGATGGCCGAAGGCACGCCGAAAAACGCGGTGCGGCCGAAGGTCAGGACATCCTTGCTGAACGGCACCATCTTGTTACCGGAAAAATACAGCGCGATTCCTCTTCCGATAAAGAGGGTCGAAAGCGTCGTGATGAATGCCGCGACGCGCAGCTGGGTAATCATGAAGGCATTGACCATGCCGAAGGCAAGCCCCAGCACCACGACGACGGGAAATGCCAGGAGGGGAGGCAATCCGGGGAGAAACACGCCCAGCACCGCCGCGCTCAGATACATGTTTGCTCCAACCGACAGATCGATTCCCGCGATCAAGAGAACAAAGGTCATGCCGATGGCGATGATCGCGATGTGACTGGACTGATTGACGATGTTGACAAAATTTATGGGAGTGAGAAAGCGGTCCGACATCAGGCCGAACACGATGACAAGCACGGCGAACAACAGAAGCGGCGCGTTCTGAAGCACGAGAAGCACAAGCTTGCCGCGAAGGCCCGTCATTGCGCGGCGTTCCTGATTCCGTCCCACATCGCGGCGCGTAGAATTTCTTCGCGGTTGAAGCCACCGCGTTCGAACGTGGCGCGGATCTCGCCATGCGCCATCACCATAATGCGGTCGCACATGCCGATCAGCTCCTCGGTTTCAGACGAGATCATCAAGATACCCGCGCCGCCAGCGGCCAGGCGGTTGATGATCTTGTAGACCTCATTCTTGGCCCCCACATCGATGCCGCGCGTCGGCTCGTCGAGGATAAATACCCGGGGCGCCCGCAACAGCCACTTCCCGATGACGACCTTCTGCTGATTGCCGCCCGACAGGTTCTTGACGAGCGTGCGCGCGATATCCCGGGCGCCGATCTGGACGGAAGCGCTTATCTTGGCGATGTCGCCGTCAAGGCGGGTCCGGTCGATCACGCCGGCAAGCCCGCTTGCATAGGTCTGGAGCGAGGACAGCGCGATGTTGTGGCCGATCGGCGCTTCCATCATCAGGCCTTCGGCGCGGCGGTCCTCGGTGAGGAAGGCCATGCCATGGTCCATGCAGGCCGCTGGCGTGGGAGTCTTGACCGGCGTACCCTGTATGACGATCTCGCCCGATCCGAAACTGTCGATGCCGAAAAGGATACGCGCCAGCTCCGAGCGCCCCGCGCCCATCAGGCCGGAGAGTCCAAGGACTTCGCCTGCCCGCAGCGTAAAGGTGATGTCCTTCACAGTTCCATGCTGGGTGAGGCCCCTTACCTCGAGGACGGGCGTACCGGGGGTGACGGGAGCCTCGCGCGGTGGAAAGAGCTGATCAATGCGCCGCCCCACCATCAGCGAGATCATGCCCTCGATTGTCATCTCGGACTTGGGCGCCGTGCCGACGACATGGCCGTCGCGAAGAACGACGATGTCGTCGCACAGACGCATGATGTCCTCGAGAATGTGGCTGATGTAGATGATCGCGATGCCCTGCTGGCGCAGGCGGTTGATGATGTCGAAGAGCCGGCCGGTTTCACGCGTTGTCAGCGAGGTCGTCGGTTCGTCAAAGATGATGACTCTGGCCTTGCCGCCAATCGCCTTGGCGATTTCCACAAGCTGGCGCTCGCCCTGCGACAGCCGGTTGACCACCGTCGTGGGGGAGAGGTTGAGATCGACAGCTGCCAGCAGTTTGGCGGCACTGGCACGGGCCGCTCTGCGGTCGATGAAAGGCAGCCCCGGCACCAATTTGGGAAAGTCGGTGATGAACAGGTTCTCGGCAATGCTGAGATTGCGGAAAAGGTTCAGTTCCTGATGGATAAAGGCGATGCCCTGTTTTGCAGCATCACGCGGTCCCTTCGGCCGGTAGTCCGCGCCATCGAACTGGATGCGGCCGGCATCCATCTGATGAACGCCGCCAATGATGTTCATGGCGGTCGACTTGCCTGAGCCGTTTTCTCCGACAAGACCGAGCACCCGTCCTGCCTGCAACGAGAAGCCCACCTTGTGAAGGACTTCGACGCCAAAAAAGCTCTTGCAGAGACCTTCAGCCGCGAGCAGCGGCTGGCTGTTGTTTTCCGGCATTGGGGAAGATTGTGATGAATCGAGGGCGGACGCGGTCACGCGCGCACCAGCAGACGGTGACGCACAGCGTCAATGATCGCTGCCGATAGGATGATACTGCCCTTGATGGCGAAGACCGAGGCGATCGGAAGCCCGAGGAGCTGCAGACTCTTGTCGATCACGGTCAGAAACAGAACGCCGAAAATCGTCCAGAGAATCTTGCCCTTGCCGCCGAACAGGCTAACGCCGCCAATCACTGCGGCGCCCACCACGTCCAGAAGAATGCGCTGGCCAAGCACAGGGGTGCCCGTCTCGAGGCGGCCGGTATAGAGGATCGAGGCTATCGCCGCGCACATGCCGGAGATGACAAAGGCCCAGAAGATGACGCGCCGCACCGGAATACCCGACACGGCAGCAGCGCGCGGATTGAGGCCCACGGCATAGAGCCAGCGGCCATAAACCGTCCGGCTGAGCACAAAATGGGCGGTTCCCGCGACGGCCAGCACGACGGCCAAGGATATCGGCAGGCCGAAAACCCGATCCTGACCGATAGCGACGAAGGCGCGCGGCAGATTGCCAATGCTGCTCGCGTCGGTATGGACGGTAGTGTACCAGATCGCCGCGCCCGAAAAAAACATCATCGTCGTCAGCGTGACAATGAACGAGGGCATGTTGAAACGGGTGGTGCAAATGCCATTGAATGTTCCGATGGCGCAGCCCACGGCAATGAAAGCCAGAATGCCCGCCGCAATCTCGAATCCCGTTCCGCTGGCATAGCCGCCATCGCCAGTCAGCACCGATGCGCCGACTACGCTCGCCATGGCGATGATCGAGGGAGCCGAGAGATCGATGCCAGCGACGATCAGCACGAATGTCTGGCCGATGGCCACGACCAGGAGAGGCATCATCGCACTGAGAATGTCGAGCTGGGTATCGAGCGTCGCGATCTCCGGAACGATCGTCCACATCGCGAGGAAATACACAACGGTCAGAACGAGGACGAGATACTCCGACAGGAGTAACCGCTTCCATGCAGCTTGCGCGCGAGGCATCGAGACAACCGAAGCGTCGACAGTATTCATCTGGGAAGGTGCTCGCAGAAGATAGGGCAGCCGCCGCCGCCACGACGATCCGTCATGGCGGCGGCGAGGGTTGGATCAGCCGCCGTTCTGCTTTTTCCAGACGACGTAACCCCACATTTCTTCCTGCTTCGCCGCCAGATTGTCCTGGGTGATGACGAAGCCCGGATCAAGCAGAAGCTTGGCCGGCTTCTTGCCGTCCCACATGTCCTTGAAGGCCTGGAATGCCATGTCGACTTCGAGGAAAAGGTTCTGCACGCCGCAGGCATCGAGGTAGCCGTCCTTCAGGCGCGCGTAGGCCCCTTCGTCGCCGTCGAATCCGCCGAACAGCACGTGTCCGGGTTCGCCGCGCTTGTGCCATTTGCCGGCAGTCTGCAACACCTGCTCGATCTGCGGGTGCATGAAGTCCGATGACGTAACGAGGAAGTTGATGTCGGGGTTGGCCTGCAGAGCGTTGGTCAATCCGGCGAAGGCCTTGTCGGCATTCCATTCCGTCGAGATGCGGGCAACGACCTCGATGATGTCAGTGTTCTTGTCGACAACATCGAAGAAGCCGTCGCGGCGCTGAATGGCATTGACGTCGCCCAGATCGCCGATCAGCAGGCAGGCCTTGTATTTACCGCCCAGCTTCTTGGCTTCAGAGACGAGGAATTCCACCGTGTCGGCCATGATCTTGCGGTTGTCGGCCTGGATCGCCACCGAATACGCGTCGCTTTCGGCCGGCGGGCGATTGAAGTGCACCATCGGGATGTTGGCTTCGTTCGCCGCACGGATCGCTGGGATAACAGCCTTCGAATCCGTCTGGATGATCAGGATACCGTCGACCTTGCGGCCGATCATGGCCTTGACGTGCTCGAACTGCTTGTTGTCATCGAAGTCGGAAATATTTTCAAGCGTCTCCCAGCCATATTCCTTGGCCTTCGCCCGCATGATCTCGATGCCCGAAACCCAGAACGGAGAGACAAGGCTATCAAACAACAGCGCAACTGTCTTGGTGCCTTGCGCCTTGACAAAAACCGGCATGCCGGCGGTTCCGGCCGCAATCAGCGCGCCGACGGTGAAATCGCGTCTCGTAAGTTTCATATTCACTCCTCCCATTGGCTGCCATCAGCACGATGGCCAGCTCATTGGGCGTGATGTTGGAGCAGATCAATATTGTTGGCAAGACCTGAGGCTGCGAGAAAGGCATTAGCAGTGACTCTGCGTCACTGTTGACGCTGGCAAGCTATGCGATGCTCCGCCCTTGACATCGCTTGTCCCTCATGCGCCACTAGCTCAAACAAAAAGCAAAAAACGACCGGGATGGATGGGAAAAACAGTCGGAATCATTGCCAATCCAGTGTCCGCGCGGGATATCCGGCGAGTGATCGCCAACGCGACGGCGCTGCAGATCACCGACCGCGCCAATATTGTGCTGCGGATTCTTTCGTGTCTTCATGCCTGCGGCGTTAAGTCGGTCGTGATGATGCCCGAGAACGGAGGGATCCGGCATCATGTACGGCGCGGTATCGACCGCTCGGAGAATCAGGGCGAGCGGCATTTTCCTAACCTCGACCATCTCGATTACAAGATTTCGGGCACCGTCGATGATACAATACGAGCCGCCCGCGAGATGAAAGAGAGAGGGGTTGCCGCCATCGTCGTTCTGGGAGGCGACGGCACCCATCGCGCCGTGGTTTCGGCTTGCGGCGACGTGCCGGTGGCCGGCATCTCGACCGGCACGAACAACGCGTTTCCCGAACATCGCGAACCGACGATCACCGGCCTCGCCGTAGGTTTGGCGGTGAGCGGCCGGGTGCCACCCAGGACTGCGTATCTGCCCAACAAGAAGCTTCTTGTCCGGGTGAATGACAAAGAGGAAATCGCTCTGGTCGATGTCGCCGTCGTCACCGACCGGTTTATCGGTGCGCGGGCTCTTTGGCGCACCGAGACGTTTCGCGAACTGTTCGTGACCTTCGCCGATCCCGAAGCCATCGGCATGTCGGCCATCGCCGGACTGCTCAAGCCCGTGTCACGGCTCGACCCGCATGGCCTCCACGTTCGCTTGGGCGCAGGCGAGGAGGCAAAGATCAGCCTCGATACGCCGATTGCTCCGGGCTATATTCGTTCGATCGGCATCCGCAGCTTTCGCTCGATGCCGGCGAACCGGAAAATCCGCCCTGAAATCAGGGAGGGGTCGATCGCTCTCGACGGGGAGCGCGAATTATCGTTCACGCCGACGGACGACGTCAGCGTCGAACTCTTGCCAGCGGCATTCCGGACGGTGAATGTAAGCGCCTGCATGCAATATGCCGCCAAGCATGGATTGATGCGTAAGAAGTTGAACCACTAACCACGGGACGGGGAGACCGCCATGAAGAAACCAAAAGCCAGGAAGAGTACCGCCAAACGCGCCGTGCAAGCTCGCAGAGCGCCGGTGAAAAAAACCGCCACCGCCCGAAAGCCTCGCGCTGCAAAAGCCGCGAACGCAAAGAAAACGCCTGCGAAGAAGGCTTCGCCTGCAAGGAAGACCACGGCGAAACCAGCGGCAGCCGCCAGAAAACCGGCCTCCAGATCCCGCGCCGCCAGCACCGCCTTCCCACTCGACAAGTCGCATCTCCTGCAGGCCTACCGGACCATGCGGACGATCCGCGAGTTCGAGGAAACCTTGCACGGCGAATTCGCCAAGGGCGACATTCCGGGCTTCGTCCATCTCTATGCCGGCGAAGAAGCGTCGGGCACCGGCATCATGATGCATCTGAAAGACATCGACCGGATCGCATCCACCCATCGGGGCCATGGCCACTGCATCGCCAAGGGCGTCGATCCGCGCGCCATGATGGCCGAAATCTATGGCAAGGTGACGGGATCGTGCCGGGGCAAGGGCGGCTCCATGCACATCGCCGATCTCTCCAAGGGCATGATGGGCGCCAACGGCATCCTGGGGGCAGGGGCGCCTCTCATCTGCGGCGCCGCACTCGCCGCCAAATACCGCGGCGACGGCGCGGTCGGCATCTCCTTCGTGGGCGATGGCGCGTCGAACCAGGGCACCTTCCTGGAAAGCCTCAACCTCGCGGCGGTGTGGAATCTGCCCGCCATCTTCGTGGTCGAGAACAATGGCTATGCCGAATCGACCTCGCGCGACTATGCGGTGGCCGTCGACAGCTATGTCGACCGCGCGGCGGGCTTCGGCCTTCCCGGCGTCACCGTCGATGGCCTCGATTTCTTCGCCGTCTATGAAGCGGCGGGCGAAATCATCAGGCGGGCCCGCGAAGGCGGTGGCCCCGCACTGCTTGAATGCAAGATGGTCCGCATGTTCGGCCATTTCGAAGGCGACCAGCAGACCTATCGCGGCAAGGGCGAGGTCGAGGATATCCGCGCCAACAAGGATTGCATCAAGCTGTTCTCCGAGCGCGTGGTCGAGGCCGGCGTCATCCAGCGAGGCGAACTCGCGGCGATTGACAAGGAGATCGTCGCTCTCATCCGCGAAGCCCTTGTCTATGCCAAGGCATCGGACCTGCCGACGGCGGCCGACCTCACCAACGACGTCTATGTCAGCTATTGAGCTCAGGGATATCAAGTAACATGGCACGCACAATAAGTTTTCGTCAGGCGCTCAACGAGGCCCTTGACCAGGAAATGACCCGCGACCCCACGGTCTTCGTCATGTG
>JANNSP010000415.1:0-3309 GCA_031402975.1 Hyphomicrobiales bacterium | reverse complement strand
GCCAAGATCGCCGCCAAGCTGGCGGTCGGCTACACGCTGGACGAACTCGCCAACGACATCACCGGCGGAGCGACGCCCGCCGCCTTCGAGCCGACCATCGATTACGTCGTGACCAAGATTCCGCGCTTCGCCTTCGAGAAGTTTCCCGGCGCCGAGCCGATCCTGACCACCGCGATGAAATCGGTGGGCGAGGTGATGGCCATCGGGCGGACCTTTCAGGAGAGCCTGCAGAAAGCTTTGCGTGGACTTGAAACCGGGCTGACCGGGCTCAACGAAATCGACATTCCGGGAGCGGGCGAAGGCGATGACAAGAACGCCATCCTCGCCGCATTGGGACGGCCCACGCCCGACCGCATCCGCACCATCGCCCAGGCCTTCCGCATGGGGGCCACCGTCGATCTCATTTTCCAGAGCTGCAAATACGATCCATGGTTCCTGCGCCAGATCGAGGAGCTGGTGGCGATGGAGGAGACGATCCGGGCGCGCGGAATCCCGAAAGATGCCGTCAACCTGCGCCGCCTCAAGGCGATGGGATTTTCCGACGCGCGGCTTGGCGAACTGGTGAGGGCGAGCGAGGACCGGGTGCGGGCGCATCGGCACAAACTGGGCGTCCGGCCGGTGTTCAAGCGGATCGACACCTGTGCGGCTGAATTCGCCTCCCCCACGGCCTATATGTATTCGGCTTATGACGAGGGCGACGAGTCGTTTCCCTCATCACGCGAAAAGATTATCATCCTCGGCGGCGGCCCCAACCGCATCGGTCAGGGCATCGAGTTCGACTACTGCTGCTGCCATGCCTGCTTCGCGCTGCATGACGCCGGTTATGAATCGATCATGGTCAACTGCAACCCGGAAACCGTCTCGACCGATTACGACACCTCGGACCGCCTCTATTTCGAGCCGCTCACCGTCGAGGACGTGCTGGAGATCATCCACAAAGAACAATCCAGCGGCACTCTGAAGGGCGTGATCGTGCAGTTCGGCGGACAAACGCCGCTGAAGCTGGCGGCGGCGCTGGAAAAAGCCGGCGTGCCGATCCTCGGCACCACGCCTCAGGCCATCGACCTGGCCGAGAACCGCGAGAGCTTCGCCAAGCTCCTGAAGAAACTGAAGCTGCGCCAGCCGGTCAACGGCATGGCGCGCTCCGCCGCCGAGGCAAAGAAGATCGCCAAGCGGATCGGCTTCCCGGTGGTGATCCGGCCCTCTTATGTGCTGGGCGGCCGGGCCATGGAGATCGTCCGCGACGAGGCGCAACTTGCCCGCTACATCACGGAAGCCGTGGTCGTCTCGGGCAATTCGCCGGTGCTGATCGACTCGTATCTGGCCAATGCCATCGAGGTCGATGTCGACGCGATTTCGGACGGCAAGGACGTGTTCATTGCCGGCGTCATGGAGCATATCGAGGAGGCCGGCATCCATTCCGGCGATAGCGCCTGCTCGCTGCCGCCCTATTCGCTTAAAGCTCCGGTGATCCACGAGCTTGAACGGCAGACCAAGGAGATGGCGCTGGCGCTGGGCGTCGTCGGCCTGATGAACGTCCAGTTCGCCATCCAGAACGGCGTCATCCATGTGCTGGAGGTCAATCCTAGGGCGTCGCGCACCGTGCCCTTCGTCGCCAAGGTGATCGGGCTGCCGGTGGCCAAGATCGCCGCCCGGGTGATGGCGGGCGAGTCGCTGGCGAGCTTCAACCTGGTGCGAAGGAAGCTCAACCATGTGGCTGTAAAGGAAGCGGTTTTCCCCTTCAACCGGTTCCCCGGCGTGGATGTGCTGCTGGGCCCCGAAATGCGCTCGACCGGGGAGGTGATGGGGATCGACGCGACTTACGACATGGCCTTCGCCAAGAGCCAGTTGGGGGCGGGTATGAGGATGCCGAGGGCCGGCACGGTGTTCATCTCGGTCCGCGATCCCGACAAGCCCAAGGTGCTGCCGGCCGTCAGGAAGCTGATCGAGATGGGTTTTGCCATCGTGGCGACGGGCGGCACCCAGCGCTATTTCGAGGACAAGGGCGTGCCGTCCACCAAGATCAACAAGGTCCTGGAAGGCCGCCCGCATGTCGTCGACGCCATCAAGAACGGCGAAATCCAGCTAGTGCTGAACACGACGGAAACCCGCTCCTCACAGTCCGACTCGAAGCCCATCCGGCAAACGGCGCTGCTGCAGAAAGTCCCCTACTACACGACACTGCCCGGCATCCTGGCGGTCACCAAGGCCATCGCCGCCCAGCGGGAGGGGACGCTAGAGGTGAAGCCGCTGCAGGCGTATTTTCGAGGGGGGGAATGATCGCCGTTTTGGGAAACAACTCCTGCCACAGCGGTTCGAACGCGGTTATCGTCTTGCCAACGACAGAAAACAGACTAAGATTTGCGATGCTCTGGGTGTAGTTCCACCAGCCCAGAATTCGGACTTTGCACCCTCAAGAGGAGATTCAGATGAGAAAACTATCTGGTATGTTGCCTCTAGCAATGTTTGCTGGAGTGGCGTTGTTCAGTCCAGCATGGGCGATAGTTCCTGGTGTCGATAACAGAGGGGTACCCGCTATCAGCAAGTGTCCAGCACAGCTTGCCGTCCCGAGCGTGTACCATTCCGATAAAATCGTCTTTGTTATCACCGGTGGGCTGGTAGCCGCTCTCCCTGCTGACCAGGGGGACCTTGACAAATTGCCGCGTAATGTTGAACTGGACATCAAAGTCCAGGATAACCCGACAAGGATCGCCAACCTCAAATCCAAGGTACTCACATTCTTGGGTGCGAGCGTTAATTCAGCGACCACGAATTTTGCCAACATCAGGATTACCGATGTGGAATATACCGCCGTGGTTTGCCCAAAAATACCTTAACGCCGGAGGAACGGGACCAGACGATAACGGCTAGAGTGTAGCCGTGAATTGCCCGATTTACGGTGAGGCGGTGACGCCTTACCGTGAGTGGTCCTCATGAATGTGCGGTTCGCCATCGAGGACGGCCTAGTTTATGTCCTGGAAGTGAACCTACGCGCCTCGCGCGCCGTGCCGTTCGTGTCCAAGGTCATCGGGTTGCCCGTCGCCAAGATCGCCGCCCGCGTCATGGCGGTTGAATCGCTTGCGAGTTTCAAGCTGACGGTTAGAAAACTCAACCATGCCGCCGGGAAGGAAGCGGTGTTCCCTTTCAACCGGTTCCCCGGGGCGGGCATGCGCATGCCCCAGGCCGGAACCGTGTTCATCTCGGTCAGGGATCAGGACAAGCCGCAGGTGCTGCCCGCCATCCTCCAACTCGTGGATATGGGCTTCGCCATCGTGGCGACGGGCGGCACCCAGCGCTATTTCGAGGACA
>JANNSP010000414.1:0-8747 GCA_031402975.1 Hyphomicrobiales bacterium | reverse complement strand
CCCCGCGTGCCGCGCGGGAGAAGGCATAATATTTGGGCCTTCTCCCGTTCGAAGAATGGGAGAAGGTGGCCGAAGGCCGGATGAGGGGCTTTCTACCCCGCCCTCAACCACACGCGGTTGTCGTGGAAGGCTCCTCCGCCCGATGGGGCCGGCTGGTCGGCGCCGGTCAGGGTGTTGAGGCCGTGCCCATCCTCGAAGGCATCGTCGGGCCACAGCGACTCCGCGATCAATACGCCCCGGCGCTGGCCTGCGTGCGCCTTGGCGTGAAGCGTCACGATACCGCGGGCGCTGCCGACTTTCACTTTCTGGCCATCGGCGATTTGCAGATCGGCGAGATCGGAGGGATGCACCAGAACGGTGGGGCGGCCTTCGCGTTTTCTTGACGAAGGCGTTTCGTTGAAAGTGGAATTAAGAAAGGTGCGGGCGGGCGAGGTGGCGAGGCGGAAGGGATACTCGTCATTTGCTTCCTCGATCACATTCCAGTGGCCGGGGAACGGCGGCATCTCGGTCACGGGGCCGTAGGAGCGTTGCGATTTGCCGAAGCGCATCGCCTGCCAGTCGGGGCGGAAGCGGTACTTTCCGTCCGGATGGCCGAAGCCCTTCAAATTATGCGCGGTCGCGAAATCGGGTTGGACGCCGATCCAGTTGTTCTCTTCGAGGGCGGCAAGACCGGGGCGGCCGGAATTCACCAGTGTCCAGTCGATGAGTTCGCGGGCGGACATGGCGAAGCCCGGATGCGAGGCGCCGACGCGGGCCGCGAGATCGCAAATGACATCATGGTTGCTGCGGCATTCGCCAGGGGCCTCGACCAGCTTCCTGCCAAGCTGGATATATTGGTGACCGCTTGCCTGATAGAGATCGTCGTGTTCGAGAAACATCGTGGCGGGCAGAACGATATCGGCGAACTTCGCCGTATCGGTCATGAAATGCTCGTGGACGCAGGTGAACAGATCGGTACGCGCCAGACCCTGCTTCACTCTGGTCTGGTCGGGAGCGACGGAGGCCGGATTAGTGTTCTGCACGAACAACGCGGTGACTGGCGGGCCGCCGGCCAGATCGTAACCGTCGCCCAGCAGCACGCCGCCGATGCGGCACTGGTCGAGCAGGCGGATCGAGGGATCGCGGAGATCGCTCCCTTCGATCATTGTCTTGTTCCACTTGTAGATGCCGCTGTTGGAATGAAGCGCCCCTCCTCCCTCATGCGCCCAGGCGCCGGTCACCGCGGGGATCGAAGTCACCGCATGCATGTTGTGGGCGCCGTTCCTCTGGCGCGCGAAGCCGTAGCCCAGGCGGAAATAGCTGCGCTTCGTTTCGCCGATGAGACGAGCGAAGGATTCGATCTCGGCCGCAGGAATATCGCAGATTGTCGAAGCCCATTCGGGAGTGAGATCGCGGAGATGGGCTTCGAATTCGCGGGGGACATCGGTGTATTTCTCGAGATAGGGCCAGTCGGCGAGCCCATCGCGAAACAGCACATGCTTGATGGCGCTGGCCAGCGCACCGTCCGTACCCGGACGAATAAGCAGCTTGACGTCGGCCTGCTTCATAGTGCCGGTATCGTAAATATCGACGCAGGCAATCTTGGCGCCGCGCTGTTTGCGGGCCAACATGGCGTGGGTCATGACATTGACCTGGGTCGAAACCGGATTGCCGCCCCAGATGACGACGAGATCGGATTTCTGCATCTCGCGCGAGTCGCTGCCGTGCAGATTGCCGGTACCCGCCATGAAGCCGGTCCACGGCAAAGCCACGCAGATCGTGTCGTAGAAACCGGAATAGCGCTTGGCATGGCGCAGACGATTGATGCCGTCGCGCATGACGAGACCCATGGTGCCGGCGTAATAATAGGGCCACACGGATTCAGCCCCATAGCGGGACTCGGCGCGGAGCATTGCATCCGCCGTCTCGGCCATCGCGTCGTCCCACGAGATCGGCTGAAACTCGCCTGAGCCTTTCGGCCCCTTGCGCTTCATGGGATGGAGGAGACGCGCGCGGTGATGGATGCGCTCGGCGTAGCGCGCCACTTTCTCGCAGATGACGCCCAGCGTGTAATCCTGGGCTCGCGCGCCACGGACACGGCCGATGGTGTGGGCATCGAGCAATTCGACCTCGAGCGCGCAGGTCGACGGACAGTCATGCGGGCAGGTCGAGAGGCCGGTGGCGATATCGGGGCGGATGTTCATGGGCGAAGTTCTAGGCGAAAGCCGGGTCAGCGGCAAATGATGCCGGTGTGCATGGAACCAAAGCCAAGCAAAGGGCATTGACAATGTCTGATGGAACTCACCTCCAGGCGCGATCTCAAGAGCGGACAGTCCTTGTGGCAGCAGGGCCGCGCGCCGCCGCTGGGCCTTGACCGGTTCGATTCCAATTTCAGGCCGGATGTGGTTGTCGTAGGCACCGGCATTTCCGGCGCGCTGATGGCCGATGCCCTGCAGCAGGCGGGGCTCAGCGTCGTCGCCGTGGACCGGCGCCAGCCAATGACGGGATCGTCGCCCGCCAGCACGGCGCTCTTGATGGCGGAGCTCGATACGCCGCTGACGAAGCTGGTGCGGAAGGTTGGATTGAAAGCCGCGGCGCAAGTCTGGCTACGGTCCGCCGGTGCGGTTCAGGCGCTGGGCAACCGGATTTCGGACCTGGGCATCGATTGCGACTATCGCGAACGGTCCTCGCTCTATCTGCCGGGCAATGTTCTGGACACGGACGGTTTGAAGCGAGAAGCGGCAATTCGGCAAAAGCTCGGGCTCCGGGCGGAATTCATCGGGCGCGACGATTTGCTGCGAGTGGCGGGCTTGCGCAAGAGCGGCGCCATCCTGTCTCGTGGCAATGGCGAGGCCGATCCGGTGAAGCTGGTGGCGGGAGTGTGGCGCAAGGTGCGCAACTGTGGCGGCCGCATCCTGCGCGATTTCGATGTAACCGAGGTGGAGGAAAGTCCGTCGCGGGTGCGAGTGACCGCGGCCGACGGCCGCCGCATTGTCGCGAAGCACGCGGTGCTGTGCACGGGCTATGAATTTCCACCTTACGCGCGGCCCAGGGGGTTGAGCATCATCTCGACCTGGGCGATCGCGACGAAGCCGCAGGCCCGAAAACTCTGGCCGGGCCGCGAACTGATCTGGGATGCGGCCGATCCCTATCTCTATATGCGCACGACCACTGACGGGCGGATTGTCGCGGGCGGCGGCGACGAGGAATTTTCCGACGAGGCGAAGCGCGATCGCCTGATTGGCGCCAAGACGGAAAAGATCGCCAAGCTGGCGGCGAAACTGTTTCCGGCGATCGATTTCACGCCCGAGTTCCGCTGGACGGGAAGTTTCGGCGCGAGCGATACGGGAATGCCGGCGATCGGGCGCGTGCGGCGGCGCAAGCGGACCTACGCGGTGCTGGGCTTCGGCGGCAACGGGTTCACCTTCTCGATGCTGGCGGCGGAGATCGTGTCGCGCACCATCGGCGGGATGGACGATCCTGATCTGGGGGTGTTCGGGCTTTGAATAGACGCGGGCCCCGCGCGGGAGTTGATCTTCGCGCGGGGCCCGGTTTTGGTTTCCCTGTTCGGGCCGCTCTCTTTCTGGAGCTTGGCCTTCGCCACTTTTGTTCGCCGTGGCCTGAAGCCAATCTGCCCGGTGGAAGTAAACGAAAGGAAACCGGCCGCGCAGTTCCATCGGGCAGGCTTAATGCCCGGTTGGAGATCAGGGTGTGTAAACCGTTGCCAGCCGCGTTGGCCAGTCGGCGCGTTCGCGTTCGGCTTCGATCGATTCGACGGATTCGGCTTTCTTGAGCTTGTTGCGGGCTTCGTCGGCCTCGCGCTGGCGGTTCCACATCGCGGCATAGACGCCCTTCTTCTTCAGCAACTGGGCGTGGGTGCCGCGCTCGACGATGCCGCCGTCATCAAGCACGATGATCTTGTCGGCCTCGACCACCGTCGACAGGCGGTGCGCGATGATGAGCGTGGTGCGATCCTTCGATACCTTGCGGAGTGCCACCTGGATTTCCTGCTCGGTGAAAGTGTCGTGCGCCGAGGTCGCCTCGTCGAGGATGAGGATGGGCGGCGCCTTCAGAATGGTGCGGGCGATGGAAACGCGCTGCTTCTCGCCGCCCGACAGTTTGAGGCCGCGCTCGCCCACCATCGAGTCGTAGCCTTTCGGCAGACTCGTCACGAACTGGTGAATCTGGGCAAGCTTCGCTGCTTCCTCCACTTCCTCGTCGCTAGCATCAGGCCGGCCATAGCGGATGTTGTAGCGGATCGTGTCGTTGAACAGCACGGTATCCTGCGGCACCATGCCGATTGCCGCGCGCAAGGATTTCTGGGTGACGGCGGAAATGTCCTGGCCGTCGATCAGGATGCGCCCGCTCCCCACGTCGTAGAACCGGTAGAGCAAACGCGACAGCGTCGATTTGCCGGCGCCCGATGGCCCCACCACGGCGACCGTCTTGCCGGGTGCAACGCGGAACGACAGTTTCTCCAGGATGGGGCGTTCGGGATCATAAGCGAAACTGACATCGTCGAACACCACTTCGGCCTTGTCCACTTGCAGCGGCTTGGCATCGGGCTTGTCGGCGATCTCGGCATTGACTTTCAAGAGCGAGAACATCTGCTCGACATCGATCAAGCCCTGCTTGATCTCGCGATAGGACGAGCCGATGAAGTTGAGCGGCATGTAAAGCTGGATCATCAGCGCGTTGATCATGACGAAATCGCCGATGGTGGCGCGGCCCTGCATGATGGCAGTGGCCGACATCGCCATCACCACGGTCAGTCCCACGGAATAGATGGCGGCCTGGCCGGCGTTGAGGATCGACAGCGAAATCCAGGTCTTGACCGCGGCCTTCTCGTATTTTTCCATCGAGCGGTCGTAGCGCGCCGCTTCGTGGTCCTCGTTGCCGAAATACTTGACCGTCTCGAAATTCAACAGGCTGTCGACGGCCTTGGTGTTGGCGTCGGTGTCGGCCTCGTTCATGGTCCGCCTGATCGACATCCGCCATTCGGTGGCGGCATAGGTGAACCACACATAGAACACCACGGTGACCAGGATGACGGCCGCATAGGTCCAGCCGAAGGACCAGGCGAGAACGCCGGCGACGAGCGCGATTTCGAGGACGGTCGGGAAAGTATTGAACAGCGAGAAGCGCAGGACGGTGTCGATGCCCGCCGTGCCGCGCGACACGATGCGCGACAGTCCGCCGGTGCGGCGCTCGAGATGGAACTTGAGGGACAGCGCATGAAGATGGCGGAAGGTGCGGATCGAGAGATCGCGGACGGCGCGCTGGGTGACCTTGGCGAACACCGCGTCGCGAAGCTGCGCCAGGGCCACCATCATGATGCGGCCCAGGCCGTATGCAAGGACGAAAAACAGCGGCACCGCGACGGCGACCGCCGCCGTTCCGCCCGCCGCCGTCAGCGCGTCCGTCGCATATTTGAACGTATAGGGCGTGAGGACGGTAACGATCTTCGACAGGACCAGCGCCACCATGGCGACGACGACGCGGGTCTTGAGGTCGAGGCGGCCCTTGGGCCACAGATAGGGCAGCAGGTCTTTCAGAACCTGCCAAAGGTCGCCGTCGCCGCTCGAAGGCCCTGGAGCGGCCTGGCTCTTTCGTTTCACTCGCAACGCTGGCAAGTCCTCACTGGGCGGTGGCGCCGCCCTCCTCCGGGGTCAGAGGTTCGCGGCGGACCGGATCGATCGACTCGGGCGGAACGGCATCCGGCGTCTTGAACACCTGGCCCGGATAGATCAGGTCGGGATCGCGGATATGGTCCTTGTTGGCCTCGTAGATCACGGTGTATTTCATGCCCTTGCCATAGATCACGCGCGACAGCTTCCACAGGTTGTTGCCGGGTTGGATGACGATGCGGCCGTCCTGGGGCGCCTCGATGACCGGCGCCTCGGTCAGGGCCGCCTGGGTTTCCGGCGACGGCGCTGGCGCTGTCAGCTCGGCAGGATCCTCGGCCACGGCGGGAACTTCGGACTCGGGCGCCGCGAGCGCCACCTTGGCGGCCTCCTCGCGGAAGAACGGCAGTTCGACCCGGCTGGCGACGCCGCCGCCTTCGGCCAGTTCATCGACCCTCAGGCGATGGGTTCCTGGTGCGATGCGGGCGGGGCCGGAAAACGACCAGCGCCCCTCGGCGTCGGACCTCGATTCGCCCACCGCCTGATTGTCGACATAGAGTCGGATGGCGCTGCCGCTGTTGCCGCGGCCGGAGAACACGATATTGCCTTGAGCGTCGTAGTCGACGGCGTCCAGGCTGATATTGCTCCTGGCCGTGGTGACCGGGGGAGCGGACTTCGACGGCGTTTCGGCGACCGGCTGTTCCGCCGCGGGTTCGACCGCCGCCGACTGAACCTGTTGGGGTTCGACTTTCTCGGGCACGGGCTTGGCCTCGGGCTTCTGCAGAACCTTGGTCGGCTGGTCGGGGGAGACAACCGCCACCATGGCGCTGCCGTCCTCTTTCTCGGGAACGGCGACAGCGACCGTCTCGCTCGCCTTCCTGGCGATCGAGTCGCCGGTCGACTTGGCTTCGAGCGTCAGGGCACCGTTGCCGGGCGGCAGCGGAGCGTCGGGAACGACCACGAAGGCCCCGTCGGCATTGGCCACGGCGGTGCCGATCGCCTTGCCATTGTGCTTGACGGTGACTTCGGACCCGGCTTCGGCGCGGCCCGCGATCACCGCTTCACCGGTCTTCTCGACTCTGACGGTATCGAAGCCCGGCGCATCGGTCTCGGCGGGAACGGCCGCGGCTTCTGGCTCCGGCTGCGGCAGCGCCGTCTTGTCGGTTGCGGCCTGTTGCTGGGGCGGCTCCTCGACCGGTGGCAATTCCTCCACCACCTCGACCCGATCCTCGATCTTCGGCGGATCGGCTTTCGGCAGTACCGCGACAGGCTCCTCGGGCGGCGGAAGGATTTCCACGGCCGTCTTTTCCTCGATCTTCGGCGGCTCGGACTTGTTTACCGCCGTCTGGGTCACTGGCTCCTCGGGCTTGGGAGGGACCGCAACCTCGGCCGACTCTTCGACCTTCGGCGGCTCGGTCTTGGTCACGGCCGTCTGGGCGGCTGGTTCCTCGGGCTTGGGAGGCGCCGCTATTTCGGCGGGTTTCTCGACTTTGGGCGGTTCGGCCTTGGGGGCTTCGGCCTGGACGGCGGGCGCCTCGGGCTCGGGAGGTGTTACGGCCTTGGCGGTGGTTTCCACGGCCTTGGGCGTTTCGGACTTGACCTCCGCCGGCATTTCCGGTTCGCCGGCCTTGGGGGCGGCGACCTCGTCAGCCTCGGCCTGGACGGGCGGAGTCTCGATCTTGGGCGGCTCCGTCTTTTCTTCGAGGGCAGCCATCGGCGCCGCGGTGACCTCGGGATCGGACCCGTACCAGCGGTCCCTGGTCAGACCGAGAAGCACCGCCAAGGCGGCGATCGCCAGCCCGGCAAAAATCATCAGTGGATTGGTTTTCATCGATTTCCCGTCCGTCAAGACATCCGCCCTGTGGCGAATGGACCCTTCGCTAGCGAGGGGCCGCGATCTTATTAAGGCGCTTGACACAATTCTGCAAAGATTCGCTTGCTGTTGGGGCATCCCATTTTGCCGCAACCCTGCCCAACACCCGATTCGCACCGTACAAGGACCTTCATACATGCCGCCAGCACGAAAACTCTGCGTCTATTGCGGCTCGGGACCGGGGCGCAATCCGCTTTACATGGAGGCGGCGCGCGATCTCGGCCAAGCCATGGCGGAGGCGGAGATTGGCCTGGTTTATGGCGGCGGCAGTCTGGGCCTGATGGGCGAAGTGGCGCGCGCGGTTCTCAAGGCTGGCGGCCATGTGACCGGCATCATCCCGGAATTCCTGGTGGCCAAGGAGCGCATGCTGACGGAGGTCAACGAGTTGATCGTCACCGCCGACATGCATGAGCGCAAGATGGCGATGTTTGCCCGCTCCGACGGGTTCGCGGCACTCCCCGGCGGCCTCGGCACGCTCGAAGAGTTGACCGAGATTTCGACCTGGGCGCAGCTCGACCAGCACGCCAAGCCGATCATCCTGTGCAATATCGAGGGCTACTGGGATCCCCTGGTGACGCTGCTCGACCACATGCGGGCGGAACAGTTCATCCGCGCCGGGCTTGAATTCAAGATGGACGTTGTGGCAACGGCGGCGGACGTGGTGCCGGCCTTCGAGTACCGGCTCAAGGCCAGTCACGCCAGGCTGCAGGGAGAGCCGCTGCTGGGGCGGCTTTAGACCGGCTCGATCTCGGCGCGGCGGTCGCGTTCGTCGCGCAGCGCGGAAAAGGAGAACACCGCCAGCGCCATCCAGATCATAACGAAGGACAGAAGCTTCCAGCCGTCGATCGGTTCGCCAAAAACGAAGACGGCGGTGAGGAACACCAAGGACGGCGAGATGTATTGCAGGAGGCCCACGGTCGAATAGCGCAGCCGCTTGATCGACCCGGCGAACAGCATCAGCGCGGCGGATGTCATGACGCCGCAACCCATCAGCATCAGCGTGTTGTAAGTGCTGGCGCCGAATTTCGCCGTGCCCTGATCGATCAGCCACAACTGCACCAGGAACAGCGGCACCGAGGCGATGAGGATTTCGATGAAGAAGCCCTGTGTGGCGCCGACCGGCACGGTCTTGCGCAGGAACCCGTAGAGGCAGAAGGTGGACGCCAGCATCAGGCCGAGCCACGGAAACACTCCGGCCGAAATCGTCTGGATGAGAACGGCAACGACGGCGAGTGCGATCGCCACGATCTGCGCCGGACGGTGCCGGTCGG
>JANNSP010000413.1:0-4841 GCA_031402975.1 Hyphomicrobiales bacterium | reverse complement strand
AACGCCCAACAGGACATTGTTGGCGAACGCGTTGCGCGTAGAGTTATTGCTGAACTGCACGCCGTGACGCTCGGTCGTGATGAAGAGGTTGTGGACGACCTTGTTGTCGCTCGAGCCGAGCTTCTGGTTGTAGGTTTCCTGCCAGAAGGACACGTTGTGCCGGGTCTGGAAACCAAAAACGTTGTTGCGGATGGTGCTCCGGCGCACGCTGGTGAAATTCGGCCTGACGTCGCTGTGGTGAAAGTAATTCCCGTCGACGAGGAAATAATCGCTAGCACCTTGGCCGCCCTCGCCCGTGCCGGCATAGGCGTCGCAGCGCGGATCGTTGAACGGGATCCCCACATCGGCACAGGTGGAGAGCGGATCGGCGTTGATCTGAAAATCGCTCGAGGCGTTCGAATAGGTCTCGTTGTAGCGGACGATATTCCAGTCGCTGCCGTTGCTGAGATAGATGCCGTGGCCGTCGCCGTCCTTCGCGCCATGCGCGATGTTGCGCTCGAAGACGGCCCAGTCCGACTGGCCGGTGAAGAACGGGTCGCGCTCCTGGTCGTGGCCATTCGAGTTTATGACGGCGATGCCGCGCGAGTGCTGGCTCGCCGCATAGTCCGCGCCGACCGCGCGCACGCCGTAGTTCCCGCCGATGAGCTCGAAACCATCAACCGCGATGTAGTTCGCGGCCTCGAAGTTGAAGCACGACGCTCGCCCGGTGGTGCAGCAGTTCAACGCCACGCCGAGGGACTGGTTCGGATTGCGCTCGCCGAAGACAACGACCGGGTTGGCGTAGGTGCCGCTGTTCGGCTGGGAGAACTCGTAGCAGGCCGCCGGGTAGCGGCCGCGCAGAAAATAGATCAGACTGCCGGGGCGCGCGGCGGCGATCGCCGGGCGCGCCGCGGCGGGCGTCAAGCGGGTGGCGCCGTTGCCGGTGCCGTTCGGGCTTACATACACGGTCTTCAACGGCCTCCAGGCGGAGTCCGTGTAGTAGCGGTTGAATCTTTCGACAAAACCCATGTAGCGGGCGCCGCGCGTGACCGCCGGCCGCGCCGGTGGCGCCTTGGTTAGTCCAGGGCCGAATTCGGTCCCGGGGCCAATATCCTGGGCTCTGGCGAGAGGGGCCACCAAGGTGGCCGCGAGAAGCGTTAGGACGAAAAGATCGCGCATGCTTAGCCCTTCGAAATTACCTTCAATAGGGACCAAACTGGCAACAAACGCAATACTTAGATGTTCCACATCTCTCGTTCCTCCACCAATGGGTGGAGGACGATGTATTCAAACCTCACGCCATTTTCGCTGGCCGCGACGGCAGCAGTCAGGCTTGCTCAGACGATCTCGGGCTGTCGTCACCAGACGGGCGATCGCGCGGGCTGACGGCACTAACTCCGGTGTTCTTGTCGATTGCGACTGGTTCCACCACCATTATTGGCCGTCGCTGAAAGTGTCGCCGTCGGTCAGCGGCGGGAGGCAATCCGGATCGTCGGCGGCGCAGGGTTTCTTTTCCTCTGCCGGCGGCGCATCGGCGGGAGGCTCCGCGATGGTGGCGGTTGTGGTCTTGGGCGGTTGTTCGCCTTCGGCCGGATACTGGGCGCGGCCCGGAATGGCGTCCTCGCGGGGGCCGGGAAGCACCGTGTCGTCGGTCTGCTTGGTGAGCTTGTTCATCATGCCGCAGGCGCTCAGCGGCAGCACCGCGGCGAATGCCAGAACGATCGTCAGCGGAGCTTTCATGGATGCTACTTCTTGGCCAGGAGCGGCGCGAGAAGCTGGGACAGGGTCTGGGCCCGCTGGCGCACCGACCCCGGCGCGTCCGGATCGCTCATGATGGCGTTCACATAGCGCTCCGCCATGGTGTAATCGGCGGCGCGCCAGGCGGCGATGGCAAATATTTCGCGCGCCGCGTGGCGCCACGGATTGCCATCCTTGTCGAAGTCCCCGAGGCGCGGCAGCAATTCGTCGGGCTTCAGCGTATCGGCGAGCACATAGCCCGCCCTGATGCGGGCCACGTCGCGGAGCGAAACCTCAGCGGACGAATCGGCGGCGATTGCGTCATAGAGCTTGACCGCCTCGTCGCCCTTGCCCTGTTTGGCCAGCAGATTGGCCTGGCGCAGGCGCGACAGCTGGCCGAAGCCCGCGTGATCGACGGTGGCGAACTGGGCCAGCGCCTCGTCTGGCTTGCCGGAGGCGGCGAGCCGGTCGGCGGCGAAATAAGTTTCCGCCGCTCGTTCCGACTGTTTCACCTGCCAGTATTGCCAGCCTTTCCAGCCGCCGACCCCGGCAACCACGACGAAGGCCAGGACCACGAGGGCGTTGCCGTAGCGCTCCCACAATTTCTTGAACTGTTCCTGGCGGACTTCCTCGTCCACTTCCCGAAACAGGGATTCATCGCTCAATGGGTTTGCTCCTCTGACTGGTGTGGGGGGTAGATCAGTGCAGGGGCCAAATCAAGGCATTTCCGGGTTCAGGTGACGTTGAAGGAGGTGAGAAGCCCCGAGTCCACCCGCTCCGCCACCAGGCTCTGGAGGGCCCAGGTTCCGGGATTATCGGCGACGAAGGCCAGTCTCGCTTTCCTGCGCGGGCCGATCACCGCCGTGTCACCCCAGGCTTCGCCATCGGTCGCGAGGCTTTGCCAGACATGGCCGTGGAGATGCAGCGGCTGGTCAAAGGCGGTGCGGTTGTCGATGTCGAGGATCACCGTCTGGCCCAGCGTGAAGGCGGCGAGCGGCTCGGGCGACGGCCCGGCACTGCCGTTGAACGCCCAGGCCATGCCGTTTTCGAGAAGCGTGCGGAGATCGCGGACCTCGCCTCCCAATTTCGCCGACTTCATGCCGCCCTTGGCGCCGCCCTCGATGACCAGCGGCACGATGGTTGCCTTGTCGAGATCGAGGCCGGTGGCGAGCGGATTCGGGGGAAGCGTGAAATTGTCCTCGATGCCCTCCGCGGTGAAACGCTGCTTAGGCACCAGATAGGCGATCTCCACCACGTCCTCGAACAGGTCGAGCGCCAGCGTCAGTCCGACGCTTCCCTCGACCACCAGCAGATCGGCGCGCTGGCCGGGCGCCAGCGCCAGTGCCTGGGAGCCCAGTTCGCGCGGGCGGAGCGGTTGTCCGTCAAGCGCCAGCAGGAGCGGATCGGCGCCTTTCACCAGAATATTCATGGTCCGCACATTGGCGGCGTTGAGGATGCGCAGCCGCAGCGGCTTGCCGCCTTCGAGGCCGATGCCGGGGCGATAGGCGTTGTTGACAGTGAACCAGTTGCCGAGGCGGCCCTCGGCCACCGCCAGATCCATGTCGCCGAAATTTTCCTCGATCACGCCGTCATTGGTGAGTTTCCAGTCGTCGAGCACGAGCGAGATGTCTTCGATGGTGGCAAGCGGCTCGGTTTCCTCGACGATGAGCAGTCCGGTCAGCCCCATATCGCGCTGACGCGACGCGTCGGTCAGCGGGCCGAACCAGAATGTGCCGGCGTCGGGCGGGGTGAAGGCGAAGTCGACGGCGTGATCGGGGCCGGGCTTGAGTTGCAACGTCATCAGGTCCGAAGGCCCGCGCAGGCCGAACCAGTGCAGCCAGATGTCGCGGTCGAGCTCATTGACGAAGCGGAGTTTGAGAAGTTCGCCCTGGCGGCAGCGGATGATGTTGTCGGCAAAGCCCCAGGTGCGGGTCGCGGGAGAGCCCGATTCGAGAAGCTGGATTTGGGTATCACGCGCGTGGATCACGCGAAACCCGTCCGCCGCCGTTTCGGCAAGCACGAAGCGGGGAGCGAGGATCAGACCGGCGGCGGCGAGGACATTTCGGCGGTTGAGCATCGAGTTAAGTTAGGGGCCATTCATGGCAATTGCTTGTTTCCCGTTTCCCTTCTCCCATGGGGAGAAGGAGGGGCCCATCGCGAGAATCGCGATGGGAGGTTGAGGGGACCGGACGCGAATAATTTACAACCGGTCCCCTCACCTTCCCATGCGACGCATGGGCCCCTTCCGCTCCCGAGGCAGAGGAGAACTTAGTCCTTCACCGCGTAGGTATTCTCGGCCGCAGGAAATTTTCTTGACCTTACTTCCTCGGCGTAACTGCCGATGGCTTTCTCGATGGCCTTCCCCACCTCGCCGAATTCGCGCACGAATTTCGGGACTTTGGGAGAGAGGCCAAGCATGTCCTCCATGACCAGGATCTGGCCGTCGCAGGAGGCCGACGCGCCGATGCCGATGGTCGGGATCGGGATGGCTCTGGTGATCTTGGCGGCCAGCGGTTCGGCCAAGGCTTCGAGCACCACGGCGAAAGCGCCGGCCTCGGAGATAAGCCGCGCATCCTCCTCGATCGCCGCCCACTGGTCGCGGGTCCGCCCTTGCGTCTTGAAGCCGCCGAGGATGTTGATCGACTGCGGGGTCAAGCCGATATGGGCCATGACCGGAATGCCGCGCTGGCTGAGAAAGTGGATGGTCTCCGCCATGCGCTGTCCTCCCTCCAGCTTGATGGCGCCGCACTGGGTTTCCTTGATGACTTTCGCCGCGTTGTGAAAAGCCTGGGCCGGGCTTTCCTCGTAGGAGCCGAAAGGCATGTCGACCACCACGAGGGCACGTTTGGCTCCCCGCATGACGGCGCGGCCATGCATGATCATCAACTCCAGCGGCACCGGAAGCGTCGATTCGAAGCCGTGCATCACCATGCCGAGCGAGTCGCCGACCAGCAGGAAATCGACATACTTGTCGGCAATCGCCGCCGTGTGGGCGTGGTAGGCGGTGAGCGACACGATGGGCTCGCCACCTTTACGGGCGGCGATCTCGGGCGCGGTGATGCGCTTCTGGGCGGCGTGGACGGACATGGACAGCAATCCTAGCGGGTCAGAGTGAGAATGGGAAC
>JANNSP010000412.1:0-3954 GCA_031402975.1 Hyphomicrobiales bacterium | reverse complement strand
TGTTCACCGATCCGGCGGGGGCCGAGATGTGTTTGCGGCCCGATCTCACCGTGCCCGCCTGCCGCTATCACCTGAGCCACGCTGCCCTTCCGCAAAACGAGGCGCGCTATTGCTATCTCGGCCCCGCCTTCCGCTTTCCCGACGAGCATCTGAGCCCGCAGGAATTTGCCCAGGCCGGGCTCGAATGGTTTGCCGCCCCCGACGCGATAGCCGCCGAAGCGCGCATCCTGAAACTCTGCATCGCGGCTCTGGAAGCCGCCGGCCTCACCCGGTTCCGCGTGACGCTCGGCGATCTCGGACTGTTCTCGGCGCTCCTCGACGACACGGAAATGCCGGAGCGCTGGCGCCGCCGTCTCCGCCATCATTTCTGGCGCCCCTTGGCCTTCCGCGACCTGCTCGATCGGTTTTCAGCCGAACGCGCGCCGCGCCGCAGCAGCATCTCGCCTTACGTCGATCTGGCGCATGGCGGCGAGCCGGCGGTCAGCGAACTCCTCAGCACACGGAATATCCCATTGGTGGGCGGACGCGAGCCTTCGGAGATTGCCGCAAGACTCGCCGAAAAATCCGCCGACCGCGCCGAAAAACCCCTGGCGCGCGGAAAGGCCGAGGCTCTCAACGCCTATCTGGCCCTCGAAGGCGAGGCCACCCGCGTCGAGGACTTGAGCGGTTTGATCCCCGGCGGCGCCAAATACGCGGGCGCCCGCGCCTGGTACGCAAAGCGCATTTTCGAGATGGAGGAATTGGGACTCAACCCCCGCCGCTTCCGCTTCGCCGCCACCTTCGGGCGCGACCTCGAATATTACACCGGCTTCGTCTTCCAGATCGAGGCGGAGACCCCGCTTGGCCCCGTCGCGGTGGCGGGCGGCGGGCGCTATGACAATCTCCTGTCCGACATGGGCGCACCCATCCCCATCTCCGCCGTCGGTTGCGCCATCCATACCGAGCGCCTGAAATCGGTCATGTCATGACGCCGCTGGTCTTAGCGCTTCCCTCGAAAGGCCGGCTGATGGAAAGTGCCGCAGCGCTGCTCGATCGCGCCGGACTGACCATCGAGCGCCGCGGCGCCGAACGCGGCTACCGGGGCCTGCTCGGCGGATTGCCCGGCATCGAACTCGCCTTTCTCTCGGCCGCCGAAATCGCGCGCAACCTGAAAGACGGCAAGGCCGATTTCGGCGTCACCGGCGAAGACCTGCTGCGCGAGGCGGTGGCGCCCGATGATCCGTCTACGGAGGTTATGCTCCGGCTCGGTTTCGGCCCCGCCGATGTCGTGGTCGCGGTTCCCCAATGCTGGCTCGACGTCGCCACCATGGCCGATCTCGACGAGGTCTCGGCCAGTTTCTACGAGCGCCACGGCCGGAGACTCCGCGTCGCCACGAAATACGCCAATCTCACGCGGCGCTTCTTCGCCGGGAAAGGTGTCACCGGCTACCGCATCGTCGAAAGCTCGGGCGCAACCGAAGGCGCCCCCGCCGCCGGCATCGCCGAAGTCATTGCCGACATCACGACCACCGGCGCCACGCTTGCCGCCAACCACCTGAAAATCCTCGACGACGGAGTCATGCTCAAATCCGAAGCGGTGCTGGCGGCGCGCCGCTCCTGCGCTCAGGACCCGCGCGTGAAGCAGCTTGTCGAAGCGCTGGCGCGTCAGCTCGAAATCCGCTAGAGTCTGGCATTCATCGAAGGAGGCCCGCCATGCCGATCAAGCTCCTTTCCGCCGCCGCCATCCTGGCAGTGTTCACGGCAAGCCCGGTTTTCGCCTTCGAGCAGCACCAGTCACACGCCATGCAGACCACCGCGGAAGCAGCACCCGTGATCGTGGTGCCGGAGGTTTCAGTGACGCTGCCGCAATCGACTGTCGTCGAAGAGCGTGCGCTCTCGGTCGCCCCCGAAGCGACCAGGGCCACCGGTGGCTATGGCGGCTGCTTCGAGAAACGCCAGACGGTCTATCTGACCAACTGACCTAGTTCCGCTCGTCGGAAAAACCCAGATCCCAGTGGCTGCCGTCGCAGAAGGGCTTGTTCTTCGAGCCCCCGCACCGGCACAGCGTGTAGCGCGTGGCAGGCGCCCCCTCGGCCAGCGGCACATCGGCCAGATCGCAATCGCCGGTGACGGCATAGGGACCGTCCTTGCTCACCGTCACGACCGCTTCGCCGCCTGATTCCGGTGATGGGTCGCCAGTGATGCTGTAGGTGAGGGCACCCGACGGACAGCGCCTGACCAGCGCGGCGATCTCCTCGACGGTGGCGTTGTCCGGATCGATCCACGGCTCGGTCCCGGATTTGAACACCTCTGCCAGGTCGCCGGTGCAAAAGCCCGCATGGGCGCAGATCGAGCGGTCGTCGTGAATGGCGATGGATTTCCCCTGATAGATGCGCCGGTCTTTTTCGCCGCTGCCGCCCAGATTGGCATCGGAAAATCCGTTGCTCTTGTGGGTGCCGTCGCAGAACGGCTTGCTGGCCGATCCGCCGCAGCGGCACAGCGCGATGACGGCTTTGACTACCAGGGTCTCGCCCTTCGAGTTGCGCAATTGGCCAAGGCCCCGGACGAGATAGGGGCCATTGGGCGAGCAGGTGATGGTGGGATGGGCCATGGTTCCGGCTTTATCAAATGGGCGGCCGCCGGGAAAGCCTTGAAATTGGCCAACATGGCCGATAGCGCTTAGAGCAAGACAATCGAATCGGGAGTGTGGGAATGTCAGTGCGACGGATCTGGGCGTCGGCGGTGGTTTTTTTGGCCATGATCGGAACGGCGCAGGCGGCCGAATGCGGCAACAGCGCCAAGGGTTTCGACAAATGGCTCAAGGCCTTCCGCCAGGAAGCCGCCGCCAAGGGCATCGGCGCCGAAGCACTTTCGGCATTGGACGGGGTCCGCTACGAGCCGGGCATCGTCAAGAAGGACCGGGCGCAGAACGTCTTTTCCCAGAGCTTCCTGGAATTTTCCGGCCGCATGGTGTCGGACTACCGGATCAAGCAGGGAGCGGCACTGGTCAAGAAGCACAAGCGGGTGTTCGACCGGGTCGAGGAACAGTATGGCGTGGCGGCGCCGGTCATCGTCGCCTTCTGGGCGCTGGAAACCGATTTCGGCGCCAATATCGGCGACCTGCCGACCATCCCCTCGCTTGCGACACTCGCCTGGGATTGCCGGCGGCCTGAGAAATTCCGCCCGCAACTGATGGCGGCCCTCGATCTCATCAACAAGGGCGACCTGACCGAGGCCGAGATGCGGGGCGCCTGGGCAGGCGAAATCGGCCAGACCCAGTTCCTGCCCTACGACTATGACGAAAGTGCCGTCGATTTCGATGGCGACGGCCGCCGCGATCTCCGCACCAGCATACCCGATGTTCTGGGTTCCTCCGCCAATCTCCTGCGCAAGCATGGCTGGCAGCCGGGCCAGCCCTGGCTCCAGGAAGTGAAAGTCCCCCGCGATCTGCCCTGGGCCGAGGCCGATATCGCCATCCAGCATCCGCGTTCGCAATGGGTGAAATGGGGCGTCAAGGCGGCGGGCGGCAAGGCGCTGAAGGGCGACAAGTTCCCCGCCTCGCTGCTGTTGCCGATGGGCCGCAACGGTCCGGCCTTCCTGGCCTACGGCAATTTCATTACCGCCTATCTCAAATGGAACGAGTCGCTGGTCTATTCGACCACCGCCGCCTATCTGGCGACACGCATCGCAGGTGCGGGCAAAGTGAGCCGCGGCAATGGCGAGGTGGTCCATTTGGGCTACAACGAAATCGTCGAATTGCAGAAGATCCTGGCCGGCAAGGGCTACGACGTCGGCAAGCTCGACGGCAAGATCGGCAAGGGCACCAGGGCGGCGGTCAAGGACGTCCAGTTGAAGCTCGGCCTCCCCGCCGATTCCTATCCCGACGCGGATTTGCTGGAACGCCTGCGCCAGGGGTAAATAGAACCGCTTCCAAAATTCTCATCTTGCCCATCCCCGGATTGCGTCCCACAGGCG
>JANNSP010000411.1:0-21667 GCA_031402975.1 Hyphomicrobiales bacterium | reverse complement strand
CTGCGAGCACAAGAATCTGTATGGGCTCGAGACGGACGTACCGGAGGAATCCTATTCCATTCCCTTCGGCGAGGCGAATATCGTGCGCGACGGCAAGGACTGCACCATCGTCACCTACGGCATGATGGTTCACCGCGCCATGGACGCGGCGGCCGAGCTTTCCAAATCCGGCACCGAATGCGAGGTGATCGATCTTCGCACCCTGTCGCCCATCGACTGGGACACGATCATGGACAGCGTCGGCAGTACCGGACGCCTGGTCTGCGTTGATGAGGCCCATCCGCGCTGCTCGATCGCGTCGGATGTTTCCTCGATGGTGGCGCAGGAATGTTTCGCAGCGCTCAAAGGTCCGATCCAGATGGTGACGGCGCCGCACACGCCGGTGCCGTTCTCGCCGTTCCTCGAAGATCTCTACATTCCCTCGGCCGGCACTATCGCCGCGGCGGTCCGCAAGACCCTGTCGCATTGAGAGCGCCCGCATGACCGACACACGCATTGTTCCCGTGCTGATGCCGCAGGGGTAGCGGCCGGCATAAAAAAACTCCCCCTCGTTGAAGAGGGGGAGCTGACGGCTCGCCGCGAGCCTGCCGAGGGCCTACTTCAATGCGGTGCGATCGAAGGCCGGAGCGGCTTCGAGCTGCTCCTTGGTGGCCGCGATCGTCAGTTTGAGATTGTTGTTCTCATCCTTGACCGCAGTGATTTCCTCGATCGAGATCGCCACGTCTTTTTCGCCGATACCGAGGAACCCGCCGACACCGATGATCGCGACGACGTTGTCAAGGTCGCGGTTCATGACGATGTCGTTGATCTCGCCGACATTCTCATTGGACGCCGAATATACGGTCTGGCCCATGAACTGCGAGGCAAGAACCGACGAGCTGGCTTTCGCTTCGGTGACCGCCGTTTCGGTGGCTACTTCGGCTGGCGCCGCAGCGTCCTGCTTCGGCAATTCCGTCGTGGTGGCCGCGGCGTTGGCATCCGGCTGTACCGCCTCGGCGGCGCCGGTTGTCGACGTACCATCCTGCATCGGCATCGCTGCCTCGGACTTGCAGTCCGCCGGCAGGTCGGCCTCGGCAACCGTTCCGGCGGCCGGGCATTCCGCACCCTTCTGGGCCGCAGCCGGCTGCTCGGTCGTGCTTGTGGTGGTGGTGGTGTTGGCCGCGTAGCTCAGTCCCGATGCGAGAAGCAGGGCGAGAGTGGCGGCGGTATATTTGAAGGACGTCATTGTTTGAGTCTCCTGTTGGTTGATCGTGAAATCGAACGCGCCGCCCGCCGGATTGTTCCGTGGCTGAAGCGATGCGCGATGCTGCTAGGTCTTGAAGGTCACCAGAATCGCCGCGAAGACCACGATGACGCCCAAGAGGCCGAACAGCAGGACATACCGTACATTGTGTCCCGTGACGCCCTGTCTTGCCTCGGTCATGTTGACCTCGGTTCTGCCGCTTTCGCTATCGTGCTGGTGCATCCTCGCCTCACTGCTGTCGCGCCGAATGACGCTGTCCCGATGAAAGAACGCGAAGTTGGCCGGATGGTTCCGCGCGGGCGATGTGACTCAAATTTGTTGGGGACAGGCGCAAAGCAAAAAATACGCGACTGGAACAGTGGGAGGAGTACTGTTCCAGTCGCGCCGGAAGCGAGCTGCTATTCGGCTGCTTCCAAAACTTCTTGATCGTGGCGATGGCGCATGGCCTGTGCGCTATTTGCCGGCAGTTGCAGAACACTCGCCCTCTGGCCCGGACGCAGCCGGTCCAGCAAAATGATACGGCCGCTATCGAGCTCAAGCGCGTCGTGATGGGCGCAAGGATTATCAATATTGATCCGGCGAAAACGCGCCGTCTTCGACTGGCGATTGAACGCCTGGTACAGCAAGCCCCAGATGCCCTGATAGGTAACGGGTCGAACGAAGGCAATCTCGGTGCCAGGGAGCAGGCACACCGCCACCTGGGGCTCGCCTTCGGCGCAAAAGCCCCGGGTGGTGGCGTTTTCAAATCCGCTTGTCACCAGACGGTCGCCGGTTTGGGCGGACCGGCTAGCTTGATTTTCCAGGCTGTAATCACACATGGGTCAGGCTCCTAGGTGGCACCCGCTACTGCGACGGGCGGGCTAGCTGCCGCTCCCTGACTGCTTCAATGCCTCATCCGGCCGAAGGTTCCCGTTTGGGCAGATTAGTTTGCAAACAAAAAAGCCCCCGCGATGGGGGCTTTCAAGTCGCGACATAACTAGTTGCGATTACTGAGTCGTCGTTGAAGTGCCGGTTCCCGTCGTGGCGGGCGGATCGGTCGTAACGGCCGGCGGTTCGGTGGTCGCGGGTTGTTCCGCGGTGGTGTTCTGATTGACCACCGGAGCGGTGGCCGTCGTATCGGGTTCGGTCACCGGAGCGGTCGTGGTTGTCGTCGTCGCGGCGGGTTCGGTCACCGGCGCGGTGGTGGTTGCGTCGGGTGTCACCGTCGTATTGTTCTGGGTCACCGGCGTGGTCGTCACATCGGCGCCGGAGTTGTAATAGAGCACCAGGAAGAAGCCCAGGAGAAGAACGAGGGCCGCGACGATGTATCCCGTGGCGCTGCTCGACGCACGATAGGATGGAGTCTGATTGATATTGATATCGCGGCTGACGGGGTCGATCGAATCGACCATGCCGGGCTGGTAGGCCGGGTCGGTGTCCGAAATCGGATGGATCTTGCGCTGCTGGGTCGTGGCCATGGGGTCATCTCCTTGGTTGAGGCTGCAGCTAGAATGCATCACCGGCCGATTGGTTCCCCGCCAAAATAGTTTACGGCGCCGGGAACCTTTCGCTTCATGCTTGTTCCGGCAATCGCGATTTCAAGCGCCGTCCCAGTCAGCATGTGCAACCCGGAACAGCGGCTTTCCAAATTGCCGCGCGATCCGTGGAAGGACGTTTCATCGATCAAGCAGAAGCTGCCGAAATAGGCTATGCGTCGTTTTTGGAGAAACACATGCCATCGACCTCTTGGCAGACCCGCTTCGGCCGGTTCGCCGCCACTATTGCTAGACTTGCGGGCAATCCCATCGTATTCGCGATGGCCGTTGGCAGCGTCCTGATCTGGGCGGCCTGCGGCCCTTATTTCGGCTATTCCCAAGGCTGGCAGCTCATCATCAATACCGGCACGACCATCTGCACGTTCCTCATGGTGTTCGTGATCCAGAACAGCCAGAACCGCGACGGACTGGCGGTACAGATCAAGCTCGACGAGATCATCCGCGCGGTTCGCGGCGCCGAGAACAAGCTCATCGATCTCGAGGATCTCTCACAGGAAGAACTGGAGGCGCTCCGGGTCGAATTCGCCCGCATGGGAGAAGAAGCCAGAAACAACGAGACACGCTCTGCGGGGCGCAAACGCCCCGCCCGCAAGAGCGGTGGCAGGACTACTCGGCCGGAGAGTTAAGTTCCGCATATGCATCCGGCTCGTTGCCATAACTGCTGTTTGCCACGGTCTGCCCTGGCAAGAAAGCCAGCGAGCCAATCAGGCTGATCGATCCCGCCATCAGCGTCAGGAACACCAGTGCGAGACCGGTATTGCGGAAAAAGCCGATGTCCTCGGCAGTCATTTGCGAACGGTCATTCATGGCCGGCTCCTGTTCTCGTCGGAGAACGCCTTTGAACTCATACGGTTCTATGCCGGGCCGCAAATCAGTCCCCCGCGCCCTTCAAGCAAACAGCCCGGCGCGTTCGCACCGGGCTGCAAGCCGTTTTCGCCGACGACATAACTCGCCGGCTTAAAAAACGTTGAAGAGGTAGAGGAGGATGATGATCGGAATGGGAATTCCGACCAGCCAGAGAAGAATACCGCGCATGATACATGTCCTATCTCGTTGGATCATACCGAACGCCGCACGACGGCGAATGTTCCCGGCAAGGGAACCGGTATTTTTGCAACGGGAACCAAAAGGGCGTCAGCACTATTGAGGGGAAAGGCGGCGCTGCTTTTTCCCTCATAAGAAAGGAATTTACCATGCGGAATGAATGGCGCGATCGAGATCGCGAAATGCCCCGCGGCCAAAAAGCCAAACAGCAGGGTGCACCTTTACCGCCGGAGGGCGATAAAGGCGACAGATCCGGCCATGGCAGCGAGTTCGTTGGCAGCGAATATGAAGGCTCCTCCAACCAGGACACCGGCGGCATGCGCGGCAGCGATCCCTCGGATGACGACGGCCCTTCCGTCACCCAAGATAAGACGACCGGCGACAAGAAGTAACGATCAACCCAACAAGGAGAACGCCATGACCGTCAAGACTCTCGAGGATCTGTTCCATGAAACCCTCAAGGATATTTACTACGCCGAGAAAAAACTGGTGAAGACGCTGCCGCAAATGGCCAAGAAGGCCAAGTCGCCCGATCTCAAGGCGGCGATCGAGGCGCATGCCACCGAGACCGAAACCCATGTGTCGCGGCTGGAAGAAGTTTTCGCCGCCATGGAGAAGAAGCCGGTGGCCAAGAAATGCGAGGCTTTGGAAGGCCTGCTGAAGGAAGCCGACGAAGTGACCTCCGAGATCGAAGACCCCGGCACCCTGGACGCTGCGATCATCTCCTCGGCGCAGACCGTCGAACATTACGAGATCGCGCGCTACGGCACGCTCGTGGCCTGGGCCCGCGAGCTTGGCATGGACGATGCGGAATCGCTCCTGCAGGAAACTCTCGACGAGGAGTCATCGGCGGACCACAAACTTTCCGCGCTGGCCGAAAAATCTGTTAATCAGCGGGCTGCGGCCTGAACCGATGGAGGAGGAGGGGCCCTCGCCCCTCCTCGTTGCAAAAACGAAAACGCGGGGGTTCGACGCCGCCGGCAGCGCAACAGGATTGGGGAAAATCGGCAAGCATGTGGCGCCTGTTTGGAAGCAAGTCTCCGGCCGCGACGTCACCCTGGGACGACAGCCAGCCGATCAGGGCCGAACTTTTTGGCATCGAGAGATTTCGTGACCACGCGCTCAGCCTGGCGCGGTCGCAGCTGGCGCCGGGAAAGCCCATTGCGGTCTATACGGTGGTGCGCCGCCTGCGCGACAACGCGCAGACCCTGCTGGCCGCCTATCTCGACCTGACCGCGACGGTCGCCGCCGGCAAGCCCATCACGCCCGCCGCCGAATGGCTGATCGACAACTACCATCTGACCGAGGAGCATGTCCGCCAGACGACTGCCGACCTGCCCGTCGGCTATTATCGCCAGCTTCCCAAGATCGCCGCCGGTCCGCTCGCCGGGCACCCGCAGATCTTCGGCATCGCCTGGGCCTACGTGGCTCACACCGACAGCCGCTTCGACGCCCATGCGCTGAGCGAATTCATCAACGCCTACCAGACGGCGCAGCCGCTCACCATCGGCGAGTTGTGGGCCGCCGCCATCAGCCTCCGCCTGGTGATGATCGAGAACATGGCGCGCATTTCGTCGCGCACTGTCGCCGCGCGTCACGCCCGCGAACTGGCGGATGAATTCGCCGACCGCCTGAGCGGCGGCAGCGCCGGAGTGGCGGAACTCGATCAACTGTCGCCACCGGGCTCGCTCGATCATGTCCAGCTGTCCTTCGCGGTGCAGTTGATCAAGCGGCTGCGCAATCAGGACGCGGCCGATCCAGCCTCTCTCGAATGGTTGCGCCGCCGGGTGCAGGCGCTGGGCTACGATTTCGAAAGTGCTGTCAACGACGAGCATCACCGCCTGGCCGCCAACAACGTCACCATGCGCAACCTGATCACCAGCCTGCGCTACATATCGGACTTCGCCTGGGAGGAATGGTTCGACGGCGTCAGCACGGTCGACAAGCTGTTGCGGACCTCCTCGTCATATGGCGAGATGGATTTCCGTACACGGAACGATTACCGCAGCGCCATCGAGGATCTGTCGCAGCATTCGGCTCATGACGAGTTGGTCATCGCCCGGATGGCGCTGGCGCGCGCCGGTGGACCGCTGGTTGAAGGCGAGGCGAGGGCCGACCCCGGCTATCACATTTTCGGCGCGGGCCGCATCGAATTCGAGGAATCGATCGCCTACAAGGCGCCACTCAGGCGCCGTGTCGGCGACGCGGTGCGGCGATCGGGCCTGGCTGGTTATCTTGGCGGCATCGCCGTTCTCGCTATCGTCATCGTGGTCATCGGACTGTGGCCCCTGGCCAAGGCCGGCGTCGCCTGGCCGCTGATGATCGCGTTGTGCGTGCTGGGCCTCGGCATCGCCTTCGAAGCCAGCATGAGCATGGTCAACTATGCCGTCATGCAATTGCTGCGGCCGGCCATGCTGCCGGGACTGGCGCTTCGCGATGGCGTGCCGGCGGATCTCCGCACTCTTGTCGTGGTGCCGGCGCTGCTGACATCGCATGACGATATTGACGAATTGATCGACCGGCTCGAAGTCCATTATCTCGCCAACAGTGGCGGCGAACTTTATTTCGCCCTGCTGACCGACTGGACCGATTCCGCCAGCGAAAGTGCGGAGACCGACGACGATCTCCTGCTGACGGCGCTTGATGGCATCGCGCGCCTCAATGCCGAACACGGCGCGGAGCGCTTTCTTCTCCTGCATCGCGGCCGCCGCTGGAACGAACGGCAGGCCCGGTGGATGGGCTGGGAGCGGAAGCGCGGCAAGCTGCACGAACTCAATCGGCTGCTCAGGGGCGAAAGCGACACGACCTTCATGGTGGTGGGCGGGAGAATCCCTCCGGATGTCCGCTTTGTCCTGACGCTTGACTCGGATACGCGATTGCCGCGCGACGCGGCGCGGCGGATGGTCGGCAAGCTCGCCCATCCGCTCAACCGGCCGCGCATTGACCCCGAGCTCGGCTATGTGGTGGAAGGCTACGGCGTTCTCCAGCCGCGCGTGACACCGGCTTTGCCGGTCGAGAACAACGGCTCGCTGTTCCAGAAGATCTTCTCGACCAGGCGTGGCAGCGATCCTTACGTCTTCGCCGTCTCCGACGTCTACCAGGACATGTTCGGCGAGGGCTCGTTCGCGGGCAAAGGCATCTACGACATCGATGCCTTCGAGGGAGCGCTGGCGAACCGCATTCCCGAAAACACGCTGCTCAGCCACGACCTGTTTGAAGGCAGTTTCGCCCGCGCCGCCCTGGTCACCGACATCGAGGTGGTCGAGGATTATCCCGAACACTATGCCGTGGCTTCAGCCCGCCAGCATCGCTGGGTGCGCGGCGACTGGCAGTTGTTGCCGTGGATTGTCGGCTTGAGCCACCGCAGGCCGCCGCCGCTCGGCGCCTGGAAGATGATCGACAACTTGCGCCGTTCGCTCACCCCCATCCTGTCGGTGCTGGCGCTGCTGGCGGGCTGGGTGTGGCTGCCGCCGCAAGTGGCCGGAGCATGGACCGTATTCTTGATCCTGGCGGGTTTCTTCCCGTCGCTTCTCCCGGTGTTCGCGGGCTCGAGTCTCCGCCGCGATCCGCTGACCGTTGCCAGCCAGTTGGAGACCATCGCCAGCGACGTGCTGCAGGCGCTGGCGCTCACCGTCGCCAACCTGGTGTTTCTGGCGCATCAGTCCTGGGTGATGGCCGACGCCATCGTCCGCACTTTATACCGGCTGTATGTGAGCAAGCGGAAGCTGCTGGAATGGACCACCGCCGCGCAGGTGCGTTCCAACACCCGCGCCAGCCTCGCCGCCGTCACGTCGCTCATGGCGTCAAGTGTCGTCATCGGGGCATTGGCGATCGTCGTCGCCGTAATCCGCGGTGACGAAGCGGGTTTCGCCATCGTTCCCATCGCCGCTCTGTGGCTCGCGGCTCCCGCCATCGCCTGGTGGATCAGCAAGCCCAACGTGCCGACCGATGAACTCGCGGCATCGCCTGTCGATCGTCTGGCGCTGCGTCTCGTGGCCAGGCGCACCTGGCGGTTCTTCGAAACTTTTGTCGTGGCCGGCGACAACATGCTGCCGCCCGACAATTTCCAGGAGGACCCGAAGCCCGTCGTCGCGCACCGGACATCGCCCACCAATATCGGCCTCTATCTGTTATCGGCCGCCAGCGCCCGCGAATTCGGCTGGCTGGGACTCGACGAAACGCTGGGCCGCCTCGAGGCCACCGTCGATACCGTCGACCGGATGGAGAAGCACCGCGGCCATCTCTACAACTGGTACGACACCGAGACGCTCCGCCCGCTCGAGCCCCGTTATGTATCGACCGTCGACAGCGGAAACCTCGCGGGGCATCTCTTCGCCTTGGCCAATCTGTGCGGCGAATGGGGCGCGCAGCCACCGAGCGGCGTGCGCTATCTCGATGGCATCGGCGACGGGCTTGAAATCCTGGGCCAGGAACTGTCTCGCGCCACTCCCGTCAAACGCAGCAAGCAGGCCCAGGTCCATATCGATCAGCAGATCGAGGCTTTCCGTCTCGGCATCGACCGCGCCCGGAAATCGCCGGAACTGCTTGCCGTCCGGCTCATCAACCTCGCCGTGCAGGCGAGCGCGCTGCATGAATCGGTCATCCGCCTGGCGGCCGGCGGCGAGGCCGGCAAATACGACGAGGCGCTGCATTGGGCGGGAGTCCTGCGCCAGTCGGTGGAGAGCCAGTTCCAGGACGCCTCGCTCGATCCCGCGGCCATCGAGGTGAGCTGCCGGCGGCTTGCCACCATGGCGGCGCGGCTGCGCCAGTTGGCGCTTGAAATGGAATTCGGCTTTCTCGCCGACCCGCAACGAAATCTCATGGCGATCGGCTACCGCGTCGGCGAGGCGGCGCTCGATGAAAGCTGTTACGACATGCTGGCGTCGGAAGCCTCGCTCGCCAGTTTCTTCGCCATCGCCAAGGGCGATCTCAGGGCGCGGCACTGGTTCAAGCTCGGTCGCCCGGTGACCGCACTCGACGGCGGCACCGCGCTGGTGTCGTGGTCGGGGTCGATGTTCGAGTATCTGATGCCGGCGCTGGTGCTGCAGGCGCCCGCCGGCAGTTTGATCGAGCAGACCGGCCGCCTCATCGTCCGCCGGCAAATTTCATATGCCAACGCTGTCGGCACGCCGTGGGGCATTTCGGAATCGGCCTTCAGCGCCCGCGATGTGAACTTCACCTATCAGTATTCCAATTTCGGCGTTCCCGGATTGGGTTTGAAGCGCGGCCTGTCCGACAATCTGGTGATCGCCCCTTACGCCACGGCGCTGGCCGCCATGGTGGCCCCGCGCAGTGCTGCTGCAAATTTCATGGCCCTGGAAAAAGCCGGCGGAGCCGGGCGTCATGGTTTCTATGAGGCCCTCGATTACACGCCGGGCCGGTTGCGCAGCGGTGAAACACGGTCCGTGGTCAGAGCGTATTTCGCCCATCACCAGGGCATGACCATTGCGGCGCTGCTGAATGCCGTCAACAACGGCATTCTCCGGACGCAGTTTCATTCCGAACCGATGATGCGTTCGGCCGAATTGCTGCTGCAGGAACGCGCTCCCCGCCAGGTGCCGCTGAAACTGGCGAGCGTCACCGCGGCGATGCCGGCCGGATCGTCGCGCGAACTGTCCGCGCCGCAATCGCGGCAGGCGGATCCGCGCAGCGCCAGCGCGCCCACGACCCATCTTCTGTCCAACGGTCAGTACACGGTCATGCTGACGGCGGCGGGCAACGGCTACAGCACCTGGAAAGGTCTTGCCGTCAATCGCTGGCGCGAGGATCCAACTCTCGACAACTGGGGTGCCTTCATATTCCTGCGCGACGTTGGCAGCGGTGCTGCCTGGTCGGCGGGATATATGCCGGGAATCGCCGAACCCGATTCCTACTACGCCGAGTTCACCGAGGAGAAAGCCGAAATCCACCGCACCGACGGGGCCTTCTCGACCGCCTTCGAATGCCTTGTTTCGACCGAGGACAGCGCCGAAGCGCGCCGCGTCAGCATCGTCAATACCGGCGCGACGCCGCGCGTCGTCGAGATGACCGGGTACATGGAACTGGTGCTGGCGCCGGCCGCGTCCGACAACGGGCACCAGGCGTTCAGCAAGCTGTTCGTCGAGACCGAATATGTGGCGGAACTCGAAACCCTGGTGGCGACACGGCGGCGGCGTTCCCCCACCGACCCGGAAATCTGGGCGGCGCAATTCATGCTGGTCAACGGCACGGCGCAAGGCACGCTTGAATTCGAAACGTCACGCCGCGGTTTCCTCGGGCAGGGCAACGATATCGTCACGGCTGCGGGGTTGAGGGACGGAAAGCCGCTCGAAGGCACTGCGGGATCGGTGCTCGATGCGGTGTTTGCGCTCCGGCGGCGCGTCCGCATCCTTCCCGGCCAGCAGGCAAGCTGCACCATCTGGACGCTGGTCGCGCCAAGCCGCGAAGAGGTGCTCGACCTCGTCGACCGGCACCGCCAGCATGCGGCCTACGAGCGCGCGCAGATTCTGGCCTGGACCCATTCCCGCATCCAGCTCCGCCATCTGTCGATCGAGGCGGCGGAAGCCAATCTGTTCCAGCGGCTCGCGAGTTATCTGATCTATTCCAACCCGGCGCTCCGCCCCGGGTCTCACTTCATCCAGTCCAACATGCGCCCGCAGTCGATGCTGTGGCCGCACAGCATTTCCGGAACCAAGCCGATCCTCCTCGTCCGCATCGACGCCATCGAGGACATCGCGGTCATCCGCGAATTCGTGCGGGCTCACGAATACTGGACGTCGAAGCGGCTGGCGGTCGATCTGGTCATCCTCAACGACCGGCGCGCCTCCTACATGCAGGACCTGCAGTCGGCGATCGAGGAACTGATCCGAAAAGCCCGCAGTGATGCGTCGAGCGGCCCCTCCGGCACGATGGGGCAGATATTCGCGCTGCGTTCCGACCTGTTGCCGAATGACACGATCACCATGCTGCCGGCGGTGGCGCGCGTCGTCATCAATGCCCATGCCGGAAACCTCGAGAGCCAGATGGCGCGGCTCCGGCCCGCCGCATCCGCTTCACCTCCGATCAAGGTGCCACTCCGCCCCGCCGTCGTCCGGCGTCATCACGAAATCTCGGCCAGGGATCGCGAGCGTCTCGCCTTCTTCAACGGCTATGGCGGTTTCGACCAGGAGCGCGGCGAATATGTGATCCTCCACGATCAGCGCAATCCGACGCCCGCGCCCTGGATCAACGTCATCGCCAATCCGTCATTCGGCACGCTCAAGGCCGCCGATGGTGGCGGCTATACCTGGACGCTCAATGGACGCGAGAACCAGATCAGCGGCTGGTCCAACGACCCCGTGAGCAATCCGCCTTCGGAAGCGATCTACATCCGCGACGAAACGACGGGCATGCTCAGCGGTCCCTGCGTCGCGCCGATACACCGGATCGAAGGTCAGTTCCGCACCCGTCATGGCTTCGGCTACACGCAGTTCGAGGCGGAAGACGCGGGGCTTCATACGGAGCTGCTCGAACTCGTGCCGCTGAATGACTCGATCAAGCTGGCGCGTCTCCGGATCAGTACGGAGTCAGCGACACCCCGGCAGCTTTCGGTGACGTTCTACGCCGATCTGGTTATGGGCTCGGTCCGGTCCTCCTCGGCGCATTTCGTGACGACCGAGATCGACCGCGATTCAGGCGCCATGTTCATCCGCAACCGCTGGAACCAGGATTTCGGCGAGCATCTGGCTTTCGCCGACCTCGCCGGCGCGCAGACCGCGTGGACCGGCGACCGGCGGGAATTTCTCGGGCCATTCGGAAAGCTGTCGAGCCCCCCGCGCGCTGGCGCCCGCTGAAACTCTGTCGAACCGCACCGGCGGAGGATTCGATCCTTGCGCCGTTCTGCAGCAGAAGCTCACGGTGTCGGCGGGCCGTCCGGCCGAGGTCACGCTGCTGTTCGGCGCCGCCGTCAACGCCGGCGAGGCCCGCACCCTCATCGAGCGCTATCGTACCGCCGATGTCGACAAACTCCTCGCCGAGGTCAAGAGCCACTGGGCCGAGAACCTTGGCGCCATCAAGGTCAAGACTCCCGATCCCGCCATGGACCTCATGCTCAACGGCTGGCTGCTGTATCAGACGCTCGCCTGCCGCATGTGGGCGCGGACAGGCTTTTACCAGGCCAGCGGCGCCTATGGTTTCCGCGATCAGTTGCAGGATTCGATGGCGCTGGTGAACACCCGCCCCGAAATCACCAGGCAGCACATCCTGCGCGCCGCCGGCCGCCAGTTCGTCGAGGGCGACGTGCAGCACTGGTGGCTGCCCGCGAGCGGCATGGGGGTCCGGACGCGGATCAGCGACGACACGGTGTGGCTGTCCTATTGCGTGCTGCATTACTTGAAGTCGACCGGCGACGCCACGATCCTCGACGAGCAGGTATCGTTCCTCGAAGGCCACGCGCTGCAGCCGGGCGAGCACGATTCCTTCTACCAGCCGTCCGTTTCGGAAAAGACGGCGAGCCTCTACGATCATTGCGTCCTGGGTCTCGATCGAAACCTGGCGAAGGGCGCGCATGGCCTGCCGCTGTTCGGCACCGGCGACTGGAACGATGGCATGAACCGGGTGGGCGAGGCAGGCAGGGGCGAGAGCGTCTGGCTCGGCTGGTTCCTGTTCGCAACCCTCAAGGCCTTCGAACCCATCGCCGTCGCGCGCGGCGACCGCAAGCGCGCCGCGCAATGGAAGAAGCGCATGACGGGCCTGCAACTGGCGCTGGACGAGCATGGCTGGGACGGCAAATGGTATCGCCGTGGCTATTTCGACGACGGCTCAGCCTTGGGCTCGGCCCAGAACGTGGAATGCAGGATCGATGCCATCGCGCAGTCATGGTCGGTGCTGTCGGGTGCGGCGTCACCCGAGCGCGCCGCCCAGGCCTTGGATGAATCCTATCGCCAGCTGGTGCGCCCCCAAGACGGCATCGCCATGCTGTTCACGCCGCCCTTCGACAAATCACTGCCCGATCCCGGCTACGTCAAGTCCTATCCGCCGGGCATCCGCGAGAACGGCGGCCAATACACCCACGGCGCCATCTGGTCGATCTTCGCCCATGCGAAGCTGGGCCAGCGGGAGAGGGCGTTCGAACTTTTCTCGCTCATCAATCCGGTCAATCACGCGCGCAACGAAACCGAGGCGCGGCGCTACCGGGTCGAGCCCTATGTGATCGCCGCCGACGTCTATTCGGTGGCGCCCAACACCGGGCGCGGCGGCTGGACCTGGTATACCGGCGCTGCCGGCTGGATGTACCGGGCGGGCATCGAGGCCATCCTCGGAATTGTCCGCGAAGGGTCTTCCCTCAGAATCAAACCGTGCATTCCGGATAGCTGGGATGAATTCCACGTATCGGTCAAATACCGCTCGACCATCTACGACATCACCATCAGGCGAGGACCCGTCTCGCCAGGGGCGGCGCAAGCCCTGGTCGAGACGATCTCGCCCGCCGAATTCCTGGTGCAACTGGAAGACCGCGGCGGCGAAATCAAAATCGAACTGCCGCTGGCGAAGCACGCGGATGCGCAGGCACATGACGAAGACCCGAAACAGTCGGTGGCCTGAAGCGCATGAATTTGCCCTTCCCCCCTCGCGGGGAAGGTGGATCGCGCCAAAGGCGCGAGACGGATGAGGGGCGGTTCAGCGAGTCATTGTCGAAGGGATGAGTCGCCGGAGAGGCCCCCTCATCCGGCGCTTCGCGCCACCTTCCCCCCGCGAGGGGGGAAGGGGAAGAAGAAGTGAGGACTAGTTCAACTGACCGTCCGCTCTTCGATTTTTTCCTGCTCGCACAGTTTGATGATGGCAGAGCGCACTTCACCCAGCCGCGAGGGTTGCGGGCCGGTCATGTTCTCCTCGCTCGCCACCTGTAAATCGCGCGCGTTGGCTTCCCAGTGCTTCAGAACCTTGAGCTTCTGCTCCGCCGTCATCGACTCGGTGACGACCACGTCCATGGGAGTGGGGAACACCTGTTCAGGCGCGATGAGAGCGCGATCGTAGTCTTTTGCCGTATACAAGATGTCGGTTTCCTTGATCGGCGCTCAGGCCGCGTCGAGCCAGCTATCGATCTCCTTGCGGGCCTGGTCCTTGGCATAGCCGTAGCGCTGCTGCAGCCGGCCTTCGAGTTCGTCGCGGTTGCCTTCGATGACGGTCAGATCGTCGTCGGTGAGCTTGCCCCACTGCTGCTTGGCCTTGCCCTTGAATTCTTTCCAGTTGCCTTCAACGCGATCCCAGTTCATGTCGCACTCCTCTTCGATAGCCGGGGCGGGATTGCCCGTCCCCATGCTAACGGACACCGGCGCCAAAAAGTTCCGGCCGATGACTCAGGTTTCGCGCAGCAATTCCGTGCACAGCGTCACGACAAGGCCGAAGCCCGTGACGCAGGCCGCCAGCAGCGCGACGCCGGAAAAAAAGCCGGCGCCTCCGCCATAAGCCAGCACGAGTGCCGCCAGAACGATGACAAGCAGTGAGACGAATCGGACCATGTTATTCTCCCGTCGATATAAAACGCAGAAGAACGCACAAAGTTCCCGTCAGGCGGCCGCCTGGGCATTCGAGTCGAAAAACAGCGCCTGGCTGACCACCGCCTTCACCATCTCGGGGGTGAAGGGCTTGGTGATGAGGAAGGCCGGCTCCGGCCTCTCGCCGGTCAGCAGGCGCTCGGGGAAGGCGGTGATAAAGATCACCGGAACCTCGAACGAGCGGAGGATCTGGTTCACCGCATCGATCCCGGAACTGCCGTCGGCGAGCTGAATATCGGCGAGGATGAGGCCTGGGCGTTTCTGCGCCGCGAGCTGCGTCGCCTGGCGCTGGGTGCGGGCGACGCCTGTCACCGAATGGCCGAGATTTTCGACGATGGTGCGCAGATCCATGGCGATCACCGGTTCGTCCTCGATAATCATCACGTCGGTCGCCACCTGCTCCACGATCGCCTTGGCGGCCTCGTCGATCAGTTGCGAGACGTCCGCCTCGTCGCGATCCAGAATGGTGGCGATATTGTCGGCCGAGAACCCCTCGACCGCCATCAGGAGAAAAGCTTCCCGGGCCCTGGGCGGTATGGTCGAAAGGCGGCGCTGCGCCGTCGCCGCCCATTTGGGATCGGCTGACGTGGAAGGGATGGGTTTGAGGTTGAGCGACACCGACTCCCACATGCGGCAATACATCCGGTAGAGCGAAATCCGGATGTCGCCGTCGGCTGGCAGCTGCTCCGGCTCGGCGATGATCGCCTCTAGCAGCGCCGCCACATAGGCATCGCCGCCTTGCTGTGTTCCCGTCAGGGACCTTGAAAAACGCCTGAGATATGGCAGATGCGGCGCGATACTGGTGGCAAGACTCATGTCATTCCCCGGCTTCCTATGCAGACTGATTGCACGGTAAGGCTTCAAACGCCATGGTTAGCGAATGGTTCCCGGTGATTAAAATATTTCCTTTCTCGTAAGGGAACTTGCGTATCTTTCAAACATTAATCTGCACGATGGCGGGTGAAAATGCGTTCCGGGGGAAAGTCGGGGGAGTAGGTGATTCTGATGGATGGCAAGGACGACAAGGTACAAAAGGTAAAAAGAACAATGATTACGCCAGCATCAGCCGGCAAACCTCATGTCTACGATCTGATCGGCAGGAAGTTGAGGGATTACTACGACGAAGTGGCGCAGCAGCCGGTGCCGGACCGTTTCGTCGAACTGCTGCAACGGCTCGATTCGAAAACGTCCGAAAAGAAGGATAGCTAGAATTGAACCGGTCGGCCTCTGCCTCCCCTGAGTTCCGCGATCAGCTTGTTGCGGCGATTCCAGGCCTCCGGGCGTTCGGCATGTCGCTGTCGGGGCGCTCCGATCTTGCCGACGACCTGGTTCAGGAAACCCTGATGAAGGCCTGGCATCACCAGCTCAGTTTCGAGACCGGCACCAATATCCGGGCCTGGCTCTACACCATCCTGCGCAACGAGTTCTACAGCCAGATGCGCAAGCGCCGCCGCGAGATCGAGGACGCCGACGGCGAATACTCGAACAAGGTGCAGGTCGCGGGCGGGCAGGAGAGTTACCTCGACATGGCCGACTTGCGTTTCGCATTGGCCAAGCTGCCCGACGATCAGCGCGAAGCCATCATTCTCGTCGGCGCGTCGGGTTTTTCCTACCAGGAGGTAGCGAAGATCTGCGGCGTGGCGATCGGCACGGTGAAAAGCCGCGTCAGCCGCGCCCGCGAAAAACTGGCGGCGCTTCTGGGTGTCGAAGTGGCGGACAGCCTGGCGCCCCCCGTTCCCCCCGAACAGGAGAGTGAACCCCGCAAGGCGATGCGAGGGAACTAACCGTCATCGGGCGCGTTGTAGAGCGGATCGCAACCAGCCAGGGAGACGGCAATGACACTCGGCACCATTCTTATCATCATCTTGATTCTCGTGCTTATCGGCGCGATTCCGAGCTGGGGTTACAGCCGTAGCTGGGGCTATGGACCATCCGGCGGTCTGGGTTTGATTCTGATCATCGTGCTCATTCTGGTCTTCACCGGCCGGCTCTAATCACTACCGGAGACTGAGATGGCGGCGGGAAAGCAAGCTGAAACTGCCGCCTATCTCAGGCAATCCCGCACCGCCCTCATCGGCATATTCATTCTGGCGATCGTGGCGACGATTTCGTTCGCCCGCGATTTCCTCATGCCGGTGTTCTTCGCATTCTTCATCGCGCTGACATTCCGTCCGACCATCAGCAATCTGGCGCGCCGCAACATTCCGCCCTGGGCATCGGCGGTGGGCTTCACCCTGGTCCTGGCGATCGCCATTTTCGGATCCGCTTATTTGTCGAGCGGCCCGATCACCGCCTGGATCGAGGACGCGCCGCAAATCCAGCGCACCTTCATGGAAAAAATCCGTGACATCCGGGCGTCGGTGGACGGTGTCGCCAACCTGACCGAACAGATCCAGGACGCCGCGACCGCCGATCCCGGGGGGACCGTCCAGGAGGTCGTGGTCAAGGAATCAAACCTGCCGGTGTTGCTTGCGCTGCTCGCCGGCTATCCGGCGCAATTCATCCTGACGCTGAGCGGATCGCTGGTGATCGCGGTTTTCCTGATGGCGTCGGGCGATCTCTTCTATGAAAAGCTGATCCACGTCCTGCCGACGCTGTCAGACAAGAAAACCGCGCTCCGCATCGTCTATGACGTCGAGCGCGAAGTCTCGTACTATCTGCTGACGATGACGCTGATCAACGCCGGGGTGGGCGTCGCGGTGGGGATTTCGTTCCATCTCCTCGGCATGCCAACTCCCATGCTCTGGGCCTTCGTGGCGTTCGGCCTGAATTTCATCCCCTATATCGGGCCGGTGGCGGGCATGGTCCTGTCGGGCCTGGTGGCGATCGTGATGTTCGATACGCTGAGCTACGCGCTCCTGGTTCCGCTGGTCTTTTCACTCTACATCGGCATCGAGACGCAGCTTGTATCCCCTTGGGTGCTCAGCCGCCGCCTGCAGATCAATTCGGTGGCGATCCTGATCGCCATGGCGTTCTGGGCCTGGATCTGGGGCATCGGCGGCATCATTCTCGCCGTACCGATGCTGGTCACCTTCAGGGTCTTCTGCAGTCATCTCGAATCGCTGGCGCGGGTCGGAGAATTCCTCGGCGAATCCGCTTCAAACTGCGCGGCCGTGATCGAGAAATCGGAGCCTCCCGACAAAAAAGCGCCGGCGGCCCGTTAGGACCGCCGGCGGAACCCCGTATCCGTCACCCCCGCGCAGGCGGGGGCCCCGCTAAACTCTTGGTAAATTGCGGGATTCCCGCTTTCGCGGGAATGACGAAATTGGGGAGAGTGAGTCCAACTTAAAACCCGTCGCTCTAGCGCGACTTGCGGCTCGCCCGGCGCTGGCCGCGGCGCGGACCGGACTTCTTGGCCGCACTTCCCATCGACATCAGCCGGGCGGGCAGCATCATGCCGATCATCGCTCCGATGCCGAGGCCGATGGCGCCCAGAACCAGCGGGCGGTCTTCGATGAAGCTCTGCATGGCGCGCTGGTCGGGAAGCCTGTCATAGGGCACCCGCGGCAGGGCGCGGCCGGCGCGGCTGGCGCCGTCGGCGGCCCACTCATAGGCCCCGCCGAGCGCCTCGCGGCCCTGCGACAGCAGGCGGCTGGCGGTGGCGCTATAGCCATTGCCGTCCTGGCGGCCGGCCTTGCGCGATCCGGCCTTGCCGCGGGTGGGCTTGGCGCGCTTGGTCGCGGCGTTCTTGCGGACGGCTTTCGTGCCGCGCTTCTGCCGGCGCGGGGCTTTGGTTTCGTTGCCGAGGGTTGGGGTGTCGCTGTCGTTGGCTTTCATGTGTAGTCTCCTTCTGTTGATGGACGAATTCACGAACGGTCACGGCCGGACCGGCCGGGTGTGTTGTCGCCTGTGGTCGAAAGAAGCCAGGCCGCCCCGGCGAAAATCAGCGCCGCCGCAATGGGCTGGCTGGTTACCGCCGTCTTGATCCGCCGCGGGAAACTCAGATCCGGATCGAGGATCGAAAGGGCATCGTCGGCAAGCTGCGGCAGGCTGAGACGGCCGCGCACCTCCGCGATGCTCTTCAGCACATCGCGGCGCCGGGCCTGCGCATTTTTCCTGGCGCGTTCAATCTCATTCATCGCCCGCGCCTTCCCTGCGCCAGCCAGCGAAACAACACGCTGTCGGCTTTCCAGCTCAGTTGCCGCCGCATCGCCAGCAGGCAAATTCCGGCCAGCGCGATCAGCACAACGCCCATGGCCAGTCCGGCATAAACTTCGCTCCCGAGATAAATCGCCAGCGCGGCGACGCCCGTCTGGGCCAGGACGATGACCGCCGTCAGCAGGATCACCACCGCCACCACGGCCAGGATCGCCACCAGGATGAGACGTTGGCGGAGGTCGTCGAGTTCGGTCCGCGCCAGCGTCAGTTCGGCCTCCGCCCACTGGCGAATGTCGTTCAAAAGCTCCACGACCAGCGTCACGATACTCTTGCGCGAAACATCCCGCGGCGTATCGGGCGCGTCAGGCATTGCGCTGTTTCCGTTTCCGGGGCGCTGGCGCGCGGCGCGTCGAAGCCGTGCTCCGCGCCGCCGCCGGACGCGGTTCGGCAGCGCCGGACCGGCTCGCCACCATCTGGGTGACGATTACGCCGGCGGCGAGGGAGCCTGCCAGCATCGCCATCGGATGGCGGCGCGCAAACTGCCGCGCATCATCCATCATGGTCTCGAGATCGCTTTCGGTGACATAGCTAGCCAATCCCTCGAAGCTGTCGGCTGCGGCCGTCGCATAGGATTTGAAATTCGGCATGTCGGGCATTGCTTCGGAAAATTCCCGCACCGATTCGGCCAGCGCATCGAGCTTGTCCGCGGCATAACCCTTGCGGCTGCTGGCAAGGCTGCCGGCCATCGCCATGATGTCGTCGAGAAACCGGTACGAGCCCGGCTGCTCTCCGTTGCCGGAACGTTTGGATGAACGGGCGAATTTTGCCATGCTGAGTCCTCGCTTGGGTGAACGCTGTTGCCTGAACGTTACACACCGGTATTTGTTCCACTACTACAGCGACAACTCAAGCCGGCAGGTCAGTCCTTCGGGCTCGAAACGGCGCGTGACCTTGCCGGCGCTCGAAACGATCAGCGCCGTTCCAAATCCCTTGTGCTCGGGCGTAGCATCGATGGGTGGGCCGCCGCGCTCGGTCCAGGTGAGGACAAGTTTGTGTTTGGTCGCTGTCCAGTTGATGGAGACCCGCCCGGCCGGCAGCGACAGCGCGCCATGCTTGACCGCATTGGTGCCAAGCTCGTGCAGCACAAGACCAAGCTGCGTCGCGGTTTCGGCGGGCAGCAACACATCGGGGCCGCGCAGTTTCAAGCGCTTGTCGATATCGCCGATCATGCCGGAAATCTGGCTGTGGATGACGTCGTTCAACATGGCGCCGCGCCACTCCGCGTCGGTCAGCAGATTGTGCGACGACGCGAGACTGCGGATGCGGCCCTCGAAAGCTTCGGCGAACACCTTCGGATTGCCGCTGTTGCGCAATGTCTGGCGCGTCATGGACTGGATGACGGCCATGGTGTTCTTCACCCGGTGCGACAATTCGCGCAACAGCAGCGCCTGGCGTTTCTCCCAGTTTTTCCGCTCCGTGATGTCCTGGTCGATGCCGCGCGCGCTGATCGGCCGCCCGCTTTCATCCTTGATGACGTCGCCCACGATGGCGGTCCAGATTTCCGATCCGTCGGGTCTGACGATCGGAAATTCCAGGGTGAACGAGCCGCCCTGCAGCACCGCCTTGGAAAAACTCGAACGCGCGCGTTTCCGGTGCTGGGCGCCGATCAGCGCGACGAGAGCATTGCGGTGCGGAACGCCGTCGGCCTGGTTCAAGCCGTAGAGCAGGAACATTTCCGGCGACCAGCGCAGTTCGCGGCGCACCAGGTCGTAGTCCCACGCGCCGGCTTTTGCACTGCGCAACGCGAGGCTGAGGCGGCCCTGGTTCTGGTGCAGCATTTCGATATGCCGGCGGCGCTCGGTGATGTCGCGCGCGATGGTCGACGTTCCCGTGACCTGGCCCGCGCTGTCGCGGATCGGCGATACGGTCAGCGACACGTCCACCCAGCTGCCGTCCTTGCGCTGTCTGACCGATTCGTATGGCGGAACGACAGCACCGCTCTCGACGCTGTCACGCGTGCTGCGTTCCGGGCCGGTGAACCCGTGCGGCACGATGCGCGAGAGGGGTTGACCCACCATCTCATCGGCGGTGTATCCAAACAGGCGCTCGGCTCCGCTATTCCATGTTGTCACCATGCCGTTGCGGCCGGAGCTGATGATCGCGTCTTCGGAATAGGCCACGACGGCGGCGAGCTGCGCCGCCGCCTCCTCGGCGGTCTTTCGTTCCGTGATATCGATCATGACGCCATAGGATTCGAGCGCCCGGCCGTCGAAGCGCCGCACCAGTTCGCCCCGCGACAAGAGCCAGCGAAGGCTGCCATCGGGCAGCATGACGCGGAATTCCAGCTCCGTCCGCTCGCCCGGCAGAAAAGCGCTGCTGTGACGTTTCCGCCATGCCTGGCTGTCGTCGGAGTGGATCACCCGTTGGATCGATTGGAGTTGGCCGTCATAGGTTTTGGGATCGATGCCGAGCAGGGCCAGGAGTTCCTCGGTGCAGGTCATCCGGCCGGATGCCATGTCGTAATGCCAGGCGCCCATGCGTGCCGCCTCGAAGGCGAGAGAGGTGAGGCGCGCCGCCTCGCGAATTTCCGTTTCGGCGCTGATGCGGCCGCTGATATCGACGATGGCGCCGGAGACATGCCGCAACTTCCCTTCGCCGTCGAATTCGCCGCCGCCGCGGTCCAGCACCCAGAAGCGGATACCGGTCCTGGCGTGGCGCACCCGGTACTCGACCTCGAAATGCGGTTTCTCGAGTGAAATCGATTTGACCGCATTCTCGAAGAACGGCAGATCCTCGGTTGTGATGCAATCCGACCATTCCTCGCTCGGGCCGACGCATGGGAGCCCCATGATCTCCATGCTGTTGGCCGACCGGTGCGCGATGGTGGTCTGCGCATCGCAGGAGTAGGAGACTATTTTCGCCAGCCGCGCGGCGCGCAACTGCCAGCCGGAACCGTGGGGATCACCCGTCTGTTCAGCTTTCTCGCCGTCCGCCTTGGCCGGATTATCCGTCATCGATTGCCTGTCTTGTTCAATGGGTCCCCTTGGCGGCCTTCGATCCGAAACGCTGCGCGTAGACCCAGGTGAATTCGGCGCCCAGGAGAAAAATCTGCGCCGAGTAATAGACCCACAACAGCAGCACCACCAGTGTGCCCGCAGCTCCGTAGGCTGAACTCACCCCGCTGGTGCCGATATAAAGTCCGATCACTAACTTTCCTATGTTGAACAGCAATG
>JANNSP010000410.1:0-10887 GCA_031402975.1 Hyphomicrobiales bacterium | reverse complement strand
GCGGAAGCGGTCCTCGTGGTCGGCCTCGCGCAAGAGGCTCGTCACCAGCGCCCGGGCCCGCCCCATCACCTGTTCCTCGAGCCAGCCCGCGCTCGATTTCGGATTGACGATGACCACTTCCGGTCCACCTTTCTCCGCGAGCCTCGCCGCCAGCGCCTCGCCGATCTTGCGCGAGGCGCAATACTGGCTTTCGAGATATATCGACTGCCGCGCGGCGGCGATGGCGGCAAGATAGAGCGCCTCGATTTCATGCACCGGAGCGTGCCCGTCAAAGGCTGGCTGGGTCCTGGCGATGGCGACATTGACATCGGTGAAGGTCGGATCGAGCAGTCTGGGCCAGCGCTCGGCCGCGGGCTTCGGCGGCGGTAATTCTTCTCCCGTGGCGAGGTGCCAGCGTTCGCGTGCCAAAACGCCAAGCGCCCGCGCCGCCTCGCCATCGACGGCGGCCGTCGCGTCATGCCACGGCCCTTGCGCAAATCCCCACGGGCTGTTGCGGCGCTTGTCCTTCGATCGGTGGCGGCGCGTGTCCCAGCGCCCGGTCGTCGTATCGATGCCGCCGCAAAAGGCCAGCGCATCGTCGATCACCACGATCTTCTGATGATGGCTGGCGCCTGTCGGATGGATGAAATCGAGTTTCGTGTGGACGCGCTTCCGCGCCATCCAGCCGAGTTCGAACAGCAGGCTGGCGCCCCGGCCGAACGATCGCATCGCGCCGACATTCCATTTGAGCAGGCGAATTTCCAGATCGGGCTTGCGATCGACCAGCGCCGTCATGAACGGCCCCAGCATGTCGGGCCACTCGGCCGAGGTTTTCTCGTGCGTCAGTTGAATGCGGAAATCAAAATCCCAACCGATCAGGAAAATCGTTCGTTCCGCCTCCGTCATCGCCTGCTTGAGGGCCTTGAAATAATCCGCCGCGTCGACGATCAGCCGGAACCGCGGCGCATTCGCCACCTGCCAGCACGTCTCTCCCGGCTTGAGAACCTTGACCCTCCTCATGCCCCGGCCAGTTCGAGGCCGGAGGGCTTCTCGAGTTCCTCCTTCACCGCCTTGATGAAGGCCGCCGCGGCATAGCCATCGACGATCCGGTGATCGAAGGACGACGACAGGTTCATCATTTTGGCGATGACCACCGCGCCGTCCCTCGCCATCGGACGCTCGGCCATGCGGTTGACGCCGACGATCGCCACTTCCGGCGGATTGATGATCGGCGTCGCCGCGATCCCGCCGAGCGCGCCGAGACTGGTGACGGTGATGGTTGAGCCGACCAGATCCTCGCGGCTCGATTTACCGCTGCGCGCCGCGTCGCTCAACCGCGCGATCTCGGCTGCAAGCTGGTTGAGGCCCATGGTTTCGGCATGATGGATGACCGGCACCAACAATCCACGATCCGTCTGCGTGGCGATCCCGGCATGCACCGATTTGAAGCGGCGGATCACTCCCTCGCCATCGTCGAAATGCGCGTTGACGCCGGGATGCGATGTTATCGATTTAATCAGCGCACGGATCAAGAACGGCAGCATCGTGAGGCGCCCGCGCGACGTACTCGAAGCGTTCATCCGTTGCCGCAGCGCTTCGAGTTCGGTGACATCCACCTCCTCGACATAAGTGAAATGTGGGATGCGCCGCTTGGCGTCCAACATGCGCTCGGCAATGCGCCGCCTGAGCCCGAACACCTTGATATCCTCGACGCCTTCTTCCTTTGTGCCGATCGCCAGAGGCGTAGGCGCGGCCCCCTGGCGGCCAAGCAAAATCTTGTCGAGATCGGCGTGAGCGACGATACCGCCGGGGCCGGTCCCGGGAACCGTGGCTAGATCGAGGCCGAGCGCCTTGGCGCGGCCCCTGACCGCCGGCGAGCCAAGGCCCTTGCCGACAGGCTTCCGGCTTTTCGCGGGCGAGGCGGCGGGCGCGGCCTTCGCTATTTCCTTCTTCGGCGCATCCTCGCCACCCTCGACCTCGAAGATGACAAGCTCGGACCCGACCGCCGCTTTCGTCCCCTCCTCGCCATTCCTGACAGCGATGCGGCCCGACACCGGCGAAGCGATTTCGACCGTCGCCTTGTCGGTCATCAGGTCGACCAGCGGCTGCTCCTCGCCGATCTCGTCGCCGACAGTCACATGCCACTTGACGATCTCGGCCTCGGCGGTCCCCTCGCCGATATCGGGCAGCTTGAAGACGAAACGCCCCATGGTTCTCAGCCCGCCACGATCTGGCGGATCGCGGCTGCAACGCGCGCCGGTCCCGGGAAATACTCCCACTCGAATTCGCGGGGGTACGGCGTGTCCCAGCCGGTGACGCGCAGGATCGGCGCTTCGAGATGATAGAAGCAGCGCTCCTGCACCAGCGCCGAAAGCTCGGCGCCATAACCGCTCGTCCGCGTCGCCTCATGCACGATGAGGCAACGCCCGGTTTTTTCCACAGACTGGGTGATCGCCTCGATGTCGATCGGCATCAGCGAACGGAGATCGAGAATTTCGCAATCGACACCCGTCTCGGCGGCGGCGGCCCCCGCCACATGCACCATGGTGCCGTATGCGAGGATAGTGAGGTCCGCCCCCTCGCGCACAATCGCTGCCTGGCCCAGCGGAATCGAGTAATAGCCGATCGGCACCTCGCCCTTGGGATACTTGGCCCAGGTCTCGACCGGCCTGTCGTGATAGCCGTCGAACGGTCCCGCATAGAGGCGCTTGGGCTCGAAGAACAGCACCGGATCGTCATCTTCGATCGCCGCGATCAGGAGGCCCTTGGCATCGTAAGGGTTGGACGGGATCACCGTCTTCAATCCGCACACATGGGTGAACAGCCCTTCCGGACTCTGGCTGTGGGTCTGGCCACCGAAAATCCCGCCGCCGTAAGGAGCGCGCACGGTGATGGGCGCATTGAACTCACCCGCCGAACGATAGCGCAGCCTTGCGGCTTCCGACACCAGTTGATCGAAACCCGGATAGATATAATCCGCGAACTGACATTCGACGACAGGGCGCAACCCGTACGCTCCCATGCCGATGGCAATGGCGATCTGCCCGCTCTCGGCGATGGGCGCGTCGAACACGCGTTGCTCGCCATAGCGCTGCTGCAAGCCGTCGGTCACCCGGAACACGCCGCCGAAAAATCCCACATCCTCGCCGAAGATCAGAACGTCGGGATCGCGTTCCAGCATGACATCCATGGCGGAATTCAGCGCCTGCACCATGTTCATCGCCGTCATGGCTTGTCCGCCAGGTTGCGCGCCAGTTCCGCCTGCTGCTCGGCCAGATGCCACGGCATCTCCTTGTAGACATCCTCGAACATGGTCGAAGGATCGTGATAGGGCCCGCCGCCATGGACGCCGAGCTTCATCGCTTTGCGGTTGGCTTGATCGACCTCGGCCTCGGCCTCGGCATTCATTGCCGCATGGCGCGTCTCGTCCCATTCGCCGATCTGGATCAGATGTGTCTTGAGCCGTTCGATCGGATCGCCGAGCGGCCAGTGCCGGTGCTCGTCGCCGGGGCGGTAGCGGCTTGGATCGTCGCTGGTCGAATGCGCCGCGACCCGATAGGTGAAATGCTCGATCAGTGTCGGCCCGTGATTGTTGCGCGCCCGCTCCACCGCCCAGCGTGACACCGCAAGGACCGCTAGAAAATCATTGCCGTCGACGCGGATGCCGGGAAAACCGAAGCCCACCGCGCGCGAGGCGAATGTCGCTTCCTCGCCGCCAGCCACCCCCTGGCTGGACGAGATCGCCCACTGGTTGTTGACGAGGTTCAAAATGACCGGCGCGTGAAACACCGCGGCGAAAGTCAGCGCATTGTGGAAATCGCCCTCGGCCGAAGCACCCTCGCCGATCCACGCGGCGGCAATTCGCGTATCGCGTTTGTAGGCCGACGCCATGGCCCAGCCCACGGCCTGCGGATACTGCGTGCCAAGATTGCCCGAGATCGAAAAGAACCCGGCGTCGCGCACCGAATAAAGCACCGGCAATTGCCGCCCCTTCAGCCGGTCTTGGCCGTTGGCATAGATCTGGCACATGAGGTCGAACATCGGCCAGTCGCGCGCCAGCAACAGGCCCTGCTGGCGGTAGGAGGTGAAACACATGTCGTCGCGGTTGAGCGCCATGGCCTGGGCCACCGCCACCGCCTCCTCGCCCGTCGATTTCATGTAAAACGGCGTCTTGCCCTGGCGCTGCGCCTTGAACATCCGCTCGTCGAACGCCCGCGTCAGAGCCATGGTGCGGAGGCCCTTGAGCAGCGTCTCCGCGTCGACCTTAGGGTCCCACGGACCCACCGCGCGTGCCTCGTCGTCCAGCACCCTGACCAGCCCATAAGCCAGATCGCGCGTGGTCGAAGCCTTTGCGTCGTAGGACGGGCGCGGCGCCTCGCCCGCTTTCGGCAGATCGAGATAGCTGAAATCCGGCACGTCGCCGGGGCGGAATCGGGTTTCGGGAATATGCAGGCGGAGGGGCGAGCCAGGCGTCATGGCGCCATGCTACTCCGGTTTGGAACGGCCCCGCAATCGGGCTAGGATCGGCAGACGCTAGGGAGACGACCCATGTATGAAGGCGGCCTGAATTTCGCTCTCGGTCCCGACATCGAGGCACTGCGCGACACGGTGCGCCGCTTTGCCCGCGAGCGCGTGGCCCCGCTCGCCGCCGAAACCGACCGCAACAATCAGTTTCCCGAGCATCTGTGGAAAGAGATGGGAGACTTAGGGCTGCTCGGCATCACGGCGCGCGAGGAGTATGGTGGGCTAGGCCTCGGCTATCTCGCCCATTGCGTGGCGCTGGAGGAACTGAGCCGCGCCTCGGCTTCGGTCGGCCTCTCCTATTCCGCCCACTCGAATCTCTGCGTCAACCAGATCGAGCGCAACGGCTCGCCCGAACAGAAACAGCGATTTCTGCCCAAGCTCATTTCCGGCGAGCATGTGGGCGCGCTTGCGATGTCGGAGCCCGATGCCGGCTCCGATGTCGTGTCGATGAAGCTCCGCGCCGAGAAGCGCAACGACCGCTACATTCTCAACGGCCGCAAGATGTGGATCACCAACGGTCCCGACGCAGCGACGCTGGTGGTCTACGCCAAGACCGATCCGGATGCCGGCGCCAGGGGCATCACGGCCTTCCTGATCGAGAACACCATGAAAGGTTTTTCCCCTTCCCCCAAGCTCGACAAGCTCGGCATGCGCGGCTCCAACACCTCGGAGCTGGTCTTCACCGATTGCGAGGTGCCGTTCGAGAACCGTTTGGGCGAGGAAGGCCACGGCGTCCGCATCCTGATGTCTGGCCTCGACTATGAGCGCGTCGTGCTGGCGGCGGGCCCGCTCGGCATCATGGCCGCCTGCCTCGACACGGTGGTGCCTTATGTGCATGAGCGCAAGCAATTCGGAAAACCGATCGGCGAGTTCCAGCTCATGCAGGCGAAACTCGCCGGCATGTATGTGACGCAAAGCAGCGCCAGGGCTTACGTCTACGCCGTCGCCGCCGCCTGCGACCGGGGCGAGACGACGCGGAAGGACGCCGCCGGCTGCATCCTCTACGCCGCCGAACAGGCGACCCTCATGGCGCTTGACGCAATCCAGGCCTTAGGGGGCAATGGCTATACCGAAGACTATCCGGTGGCCCGCCTGCTGCGTGACGCCAAGCTCTACGAAATCGGAGCCGGCACATCCGAAATCCGCCGCATGCTGATCGGCAGGGAGTTGTTTGGGGAGACGAAGTAGCAACCCCAAATCGTCACCCCCGCGCAGGCGGGGGCCCCGCTAATATGTTCGGTGAAAAAAAGCGGGGTTCCCGCCTTCGCGGGAATGACGGAAGTTGGTGGGACTTATTTATTCCAAGTCCCATCCAGCACCTTGATGATCGCCGAGAAGTCCTTCCCCGCTCCCCCCAGATTGACGAAATTCTGGTACAGGCTCTCGGCCAGCGCCCCCATCGGCACTGCAGCACCTTCCGCCTGCGCGGCCCCCATCGCCAGCTTCAGGTCCTTCAGCATCAGCGCCGAGGCAAAGCCACCTTCATAGTCGCGGTTGGAGGGAGCGGCCGGCACCGGCCCCGGCACCGGACAGTAGCTGGTCATCGACCAGCACTGGCCCGAGGCTTTCGAACTGATGTCGAAGAATACCTGTGGATCGAGCCCCAGCCTCATCGCCAGCGAAAAAGCCTCCGCCGTGGCAATCATCGAGGCGCCGAGCAGCATGTTGTTGCAGATTTTCGCCGCCTGTCCCGCTCCCGCAGCCCCCGCATGGATCACCGCCTTCCCCATTTTGGCCAGAATGGGTTCGGCCAGCGCGAAGCCTTTCGCCGAGCCTCCCACCATGAAGGTCAGCGTGCCCGCGACCGCCCCCGCGACGCCGCCCGACACCGGCGCGTCGACCATTTCGAAACCCTTCGCCGCCGCGACTTCGCTGACCTTCCGCGCAGTCGCGACATCGATGGTCGAACCGTCGATCAGGATCGCTGCTCCCGGCGCCGCACCAAACACCTCGTTCTGATAGACTGTTCGTACCTGGTCGCCCGTCTGCAACATGGTGATAACGGCGTCCACATCGCCGAGCGACCCGCCACGGGCAGCGCCTATCGCCTCCGCCTGCGCCAGCGCTGCTTCCGACACATCGTAAGCCCGCACCTCGTGCCCCGCCTTGACCAGATTGGCGGCCATGCCGCGGCCCATATTGCCGAGCCCGATGAACCCGATCTTGGCCATGGCGTCACCTGCCCTCGAATGACGGTTTGCGCTTTTCGATGAACGCTGCCATTCCCTCTTCGCGGTCGGCGAGCCCGAACAGGAAATGGAACAGCCTTCGCTCGAACAGGATGCCCTGGGTCAGCGTCGTTTCCATCGCGGCATTGACCATCTCCTTGTTGGCGATCACGGCGAGCGGCGCCATCTCGGCGATCTTGCGCGCCGCCGCCAGCGCTTCGTCGATAAGTTTTTCCAAAGGCACGACGCGGCTCACAAGCCCCGCCCGCTCCGCCTCGCCCGCGTCCATCATCCGCCCGGTCAGGATCATGTCCATCGCCTTCGACTTGCCGACAAGCCGCGTGAGCCGCTGCGACCCACCCATCCCCGGCGCCACGCCCAGCGTGATCTCGGGCTGGCCGAATTTCGCGTTCTCCGCCGCGATGATGAAATCGCACATCATGGCCAGCTCGCAGCCGCCACCCAAAGCGAAGCCCGCCACCGCCGCGATCACCGGTTTCCTGATCCGCGGCACCTCATCGAACTCGCCGAAATAATTGAGCGAGAACATTTGCGCCGCCGACTTCGCCGCCATGTCCTTGATGTCGGCTCCCGCCGCGAAGGCCTTGTCGGAGCCGGTGAGCACGGCGCAGCGCAAGTCATTATCCGCGTCGAAGGCTTTCAACGCGGCGAGCAACTCCCGCGCCAGCGCGCCGTTCAGCGCGTTGAGCGCTTGCGGCCGATTAAGCCGGATCAGTTGCACGGCCTCATGGGTTTCCACCAGCAGCGTATCACTCATCGGCTTTTCTCCAGTGGTTGCCATTCTTGATCCTCCGTAAACGGAGCAAATATCTCAGCGACCGCCCCCTCGCTCACATCCTCGAAACGCGGCGGCGACCATTTGGGCTCGCCATCCTTGTCCATCACCAGCGCCCTGATACCTTCCCGGAAATCGGGTTTGGCGATGATCCGCGCGGCAATGCGAAACTCCATTCGCATATTGCCGGAAAACCTTGAAAGGACTCTGGATTCGGCAAGCTGGCGGAGCGCCACCTTGGACGACAGCGGCGACTTCTTCTCGATCTCCGCCAATTGCGCCCGCGCCCAGTCCGAGCCATCCGCCGCGAGCGCCGCCATGATTGCCTCGACGCTCCCCTCACCAAACAAGCGGTCGATCTCGCTTCGATGTTTCGTGAAACCCGGAGGCGGCGGCACCACCGAATTCTCCTCGAGGATATTTTCCAGCGCCTGCGGCGAAGCCTCGATCCGGCTCTTCACTTGCGCCAGCGCCGCGCGCGAAATGTAATGCGTCGCCAGTCCGAGATTGAGGCATTCGGACCCATCGAGTCGCGCGCCCGTCAGCGCCAGCCACTCGCCGATCCGCCCCGGTAGGCGCGACAGGAACCACCCGCCGCCCACATCGGGAAAAAGCCCGATGCCGGTCTCCGGCATGGCATAGGCCGTGGCCTCCGTCGCCACGCGGAATCTGGACGGCATCGCCAGTCCGGCCCCGCCGCCCATGACGATGCCGTCCATGAAACACACGGTGGGCGTCGTCAGACCGAACAGCAGATCGTTCATGGCATATTCGGTGCGGAAGAATTGCACCGCTTCGAAACGGTCCCCCAGCAGATCGTGATAAAGTGCCCGCACATCGCCGCCGGCGCAGAAACCGCGCCCTCCGCTGTGATCGATGACAATGGCGCCGATCGTCGGGTCGGCCTCCCACTCAAGCAACGCCGTGATAATCCTTCGGCACATGTCAAGCGTCAGGGCATGCAGCGCCTTCGGGCGGTTGAGCGTGATCCGCCCGCAGCCACCATTTACCGCGATGATGACATCGTCCGTCATTGCCGCAGCATGTCACGCGCGATGATCACGCGCATGATCTCGTTGGTGCCTTCAAGGATCGAATGCACCCGGAGATCGCGGAAAAACCGCTCGACCGGATAGTCCCGGAGATAGCCGTAGCCGCCATGCAACTGCAAAGCCCGGTCCGCCACCTGCATGGAGGTATCGGTGACGAAACGCTTGGCCATGGCCGAGAACCGCGTGGCGTCCGCCGTGCCCTCTGAAACTTTGCTCGCGGCGAGATAAAGCAGCGCCCGCGACGCCTGCAATCCTGTCTCCATGTCGGCCAGCGTGAACTGGCTCGCCTGGAATTCGGCGATGGCCTGCCCGAACTGTTTCCGCGTTTTCGTATAGGCTACCGCCTCGTCGAGGCAGCGCTGCCCGCCCCCCAGCGAACACGCCGCGATATTGATGCGTCCGCCATCGAGCGCCGCCATGGCGATGCGGAAACCCTGCCCTTCTGCTCCCACCAGATTTTCGGCCGGCACCCTGACCTCATCGAAATTGACCTGCGCGGTCGGCTGCGAATGCCAGCCGAGCTTCCTCTCCTGCGCCCCGAATGAAACCCCGGCCATGTCCTTTTCGACGGCGAGACAGGAAATCCCTCCAGCACCTTCGACTCCGGTCCTAACCATCACCAGATAGAGTTCGTTCTCGCCACCGCCCGAGATGAACGCCTTCGTTCCACTCACGATATAATGCGCGCCGTCCTTCATCGCGCGGGTTTTGAGCGCCGCCGCGTCGGAGCCCGACCCAGGCTCGGTCAAGCAGTAGCTCGCCAGTTTTTCGCAAGTCACCAGCACCGGCAGATATTTCGCCTTGAGTGCTGCACCGCCATAGCGGTCGATCATCGTGCCCGCCATGTTGTGGATCGAGAGGAAGGCCGCCGTCGAGGGACAGCCATAGGCCATCGCCTCCATGATCAGCGCCGCTTCGAGCCGACCCAATCCCGATCCGCCCTCCTCCTCCGAAACGCAAATGGCGCCGAACCCAAGCTCCGCCGCCTGCTTCACCGTCTCGCGCGGAAAGACGCAACCCTCATCCCACGCCGCCGCGTGGGGGGTGATCGCATCGGCGGTAAATCGCCGGGCCGTCTCCTGGATGGCGCGCTGCTCGTCGGTCAGGTCAAATTGCATGAGGTCAGTATCCGACATTCGCGAAATAAACTAAAGAGCCGTACGAACCCTATTCCTCATGCTGAGGTGCGAGCGGAGCGAGCCTCGAAACATCGCGGGCAGCACGAGTAATTTGGGCGCAGACTACTTCCTGCGGCACGCTAGTGTGAATCAGTCCTTTCGTTCAAAAACCTTGAGGAAGGCAAGCATTTTGGCAGAAGGTCGGGGCCAATGATAATGTCCTCGGTGTATCCACGATTTCGTGTTTGGAACGTTAGTTTCCCCTAGTACCCACGCCAAGAGTTCGTCATGATCCACATTATACTGCGAAGGCCCAAAAGTGATGCTCAATAAAATATTCTGCCCAATCCAGCCCTTGCACACATGAGGTCTGTTAAGATTTTTTATTGCCGATCCCGGATTTGAAGTCTTGTAATGCCGTGGCATGTTTGAAAACTCTGGAATGTCGGCGTCAATTCCGTGATGGCCATATGAATAATGAGTGTCTCTGCAAGACCGCGCAGACTCTACGGCGACTTTTTGCTGAGTATCTCCATTGGCGCTCAACCCTAAAACTTTTCCATACCTGCTGCGATACTTGTCTCTCATCCACGATTGAATCGCTTTGTCACCGCCCCATTTCCGCCATTGGATTTTTGAAAGCAGGAACCAGTTGCAGGGATGAACATTCAATATAAACCTCCTCTCCAACTCGGATCGATTCCATTTTTCCCACTTCGTGTCACGATTCTTGACATCATCAATGTGTGCCAGATGAAAGCCGTATCTACTCAATGTCTTCATTTTCGGAATTTCAAACATACGAGTGGGCATTTCTTGAAATAGCGAAATCGGGTCTTTAGCCAGTGGAACATCGCTCACTAGAAGCGCGTGCAACCACCAGCCGGGCGAGTTGTCGGAAGGCGTAAACGTTGCGCCACTCTCTGTCGTATATGTCTCGCCGCGATTCAGTTTTTTAAGCTGCCGGATTATCAACTTTGTGTCTGCCTCCAGGCAGTATTGTCTCAGCGATTGGTCGAACTGGAATACACGTTCAGGCTTGGGCAGATTTGGTTCAACATACTCGGCATAAAAAGTCGAGAACGGACCATCAAACGAGCTTGGTGCCGGTTTCAGGATGATTGGGCGAGTCTTGAGGTAATCCGAGTAAGTCAATTTTATTCTCGCGTGGGCCATCACTGTCCCCAAAGCTGATCGGAGACATAATGTAATATAAGCCTACCACAGCCATATCGTCGGGGATCATCCTT
>JANNSP010000409.1:0-4002 GCA_031402975.1 Hyphomicrobiales bacterium | reverse complement strand
CACCAACAACGTGGCGCGGCGCACCGAGCTCATCGTGTTCATCACGCCGCAGATCATCCAGAGCGGCAAGGACGCCGCCTCGATGTCGGAGGAACTGCGCTCCAAGATGAAACTGTTCGAGTGGAACTAGAGCGTCGGGCGGTCAGTTGAATGCAATCCCGTCCCGCAACCGTCACCCCCGCGCAGGCGGGGGCCCCGCTGATCTGCTGTCCAAAAGCGGGGTTCCCGCCTTCGCGGGAAAGACGAAACTGGGGAGAGTGAGTCCAGTTGATAGCCCGATGCTCTAATACCAACGGCCCTTTCATATGACCGTTGTCCTCTCCTCCCCTCATGGGTTAATTCTACGGGCCGTTGGAATGACCGACGCGCCCCCCCTGCGGAAACGGAAAACTGTCTCCGAATCTGGACTCAGCCCCGGCTGTCATCGCTTCGCTTTTTTGCCACTGGCCGCTGCATGGGCCTTCGCGCACCACAGCGTCATCTCGTCCGCGTCGTCGAGGCAGCGTTCCGGGGCTTGCCAGTAGGAGGTCAGCGTGCGTTTTCCGTCCTTTGTCTCGTAGCTGAACGGTTCCAGGCCTTCCGCCTCGAAACGGCCACGCGCCGTTTCATCGGTCTTGAGATAAAGCGTGTCGCCGGCAACCAACGCGAACATAACGCCATCTTTGTAAAGCCCGGTGCCGCCGAACATGGCGCGCGCGCTCACCACGCCGAACCCCACCATCTGGCCTTTGAGGAATTGGACGAAATCGTTCACGCCGCCAAAGCCAGGCGCTGGTCGCGGGCCCGAAGCAGGGCCCAGACGATCAGCACGCCCACCGCCTTGCTGGCGACCTCGGTCGCGAACGCGGCGGGGGTGAGATATCCCGCCAGATACTGGACGGCCAGAGTGTCGAGCGGCACGGCGATCAGGCTCGACCACAGGATGCGCTGATGCAGCGGCCGCCTCGTGAAGGAATAGATCGCCCAGTCGGCCAGTTCCGACAGCACAAACGCGCTGACGCTGGCAAGGGCGATCGCCTGGTCGACCATGAAGAAGGTGATAAGTCCCGCCGCCGCCGTCGCCACCAGGATCGAGTGGCCGATTTCGCGCTGGGCGTAATCGCGCAGCACGAACACCGCGCCCACCACGAAATTGGCGAGATAGAGATCGCCGTAAGCCGTGCCCCACACGGTGACGCCGGGAACGAGCTGACCCGGCGCGAACAGCCAGTTCACCAGGATGATCGAAACGACGTAACTCGCCGTCCAGAAAATTGCCTTCGACATCAGCCGGTGATCTCGCCTGCCTTGAAGCACATCTTGATTTCCTTCTTGGCGTTCTCGGCGCTGTCGGAGCCGTGCACCGAATTGGCCTCGATCGATTCGGCGAAGTCCTTGCGGATGGTGCCGGCGGCCGCGTTGGCGGGGTTGGTGGCGCCCATCACGTCGCGGTAGCGGGCGACCGCGTTGTCAGCCTCGAGCACCTGCATGACGATCGGCCCCGACGTCATGAACTTCACCAGGTCCTTGTAGAACGGGCGCTCGGCATGGACGGCGTAGAATTTCTTCGCGTCGGCCTGTTTCCACTTGGCCCGCTTCTGGGCGACGATGCGGAGCCCCGCTGACTCGATCTTGGCATTGATGGCGCCGGTCAGATTGCGCCTTGTGGCATCCGGCTTGATGATCGAAAGTGTCCGTTCGACGGTCATGGTATCCCCTCAAATGAATTGGGCCGCCTTATACCGGCGGCCCAATCCTGCGGCAAGATCGATTGCGTTACTGTTCGAGCGCCCCCAATAGCGAGGTGGCGCGGCTGACCGAGACGCGGCGGTTCTCCTGCTCTTCCTCGGCGGTCGGGATCTTGAGGAAGCGCTCGCCGTAGCCGGCGGTGCGAAGGTTCTCGGCCGGGATCACGAAATATTCCGACAATGCTTCCTTGACCGCGACCGCGCGCTGGCGCGACAGGCCGAGATTGTAGGCGTCGGAACCGACCGCGTCGGTGTGGCCCTCGATCAAGAACACCTCGTTCGGATGCGCCGCCAGCACGCGTTCGATGATCTCGCCCACGCGTTCAAGGTTTTCGACTTCCTCCTCGCGCACGAAGCTTTCATTGAAGCCGAAGCGGATGCTGTCGATCTCGACCCGCGGCAAAGCGTTGCGAAGTTCGGCCGAGTTCTCGATCTCCTCGATCGAATAGCGGCGGTCGAGCTTGCGGCGCGGCGCCGCCACCAGCACGTCCTCGATTTCCTCGTCGTCGGATTCGGCCGCATCGATCACCGGCGACTGGCCGGCGTCGAGATTGATGCCGATTTCGATATTGGGGCGATCACGCAGTCCCCGCTCGCGCTCATTGCGGAATTCCACCATGCGCTGGCGCAAGTAGCGCCGGTCGCGCTCGACAAGCTGGCGCCAGCGGGCCCGTTCGGCAGCCTCGTAGCGCTCGTCTTCCATGGCGCGCAGCAGCACCTCGATGCGGCGGCGCAATTCGCGGTCGGCAAGGTCCTCGGACGGCCTCCGGTCACCGAGAACGATTTCGATATTGATCAGATATTGCGGATCGATCTGGTCGTCGCGGCGGCCGTCACCGCGGCGTCTGGGCTCCTCGCGGCGCTCGGCGGTGACGCGGGCCCGGAGAATGCGGCGTTCGACCGCCAGCTTCTGGCGGAGCAGCCGCTCGGTCTGCCGCGACAACTTGTTTTCGCCAAGCAAGGCGCGGATCTCGTTGAGGCTCTTGCGGAGTTCGGCGGCGGTCATCCGGTTCGGCTGGCGCGCGTCGGCGAGAATGGCCCTGGCCCTGCCTTCGGCTTCGGGGTCACCCTTGTTCTCGTCGAGGCGGCCGGCATCCTCGGGATTTTCATCGGTGCCGGCGTTGGGGCCGGGCGGACCTTCGATGACACCGCCATCGACGACGACCGGCTCATCGGCCGGCGGCTTGGTCTGCACTGCCGCGCGGTCGGCGCGAATCTTGGCCCGGATCTGCTGGCGGAGGCCGGGCTTCAAGCCCGGAAGCTGGACCAGGCTTTGCCCCAACCGGATACGGGTGCGGAGATCACGGGCCGACATGCTGGCCGGGTCGCGGCTGTCGGCGAGGAACGCCGTGACGTCGCCGGGGGCTTCGCCTTGGTCGACGTTCACGACAGTCGTGTCGGGAAGGGTGATATCCTCCGGCTGGACCACGGTATTGCCGGTCTGCTGAGTGGCTCCGGCCTTGGCCTCGAGCGCCACCCGGTCGGCTCGCATCTTCTGGCGGATCTGCTGGCGCGTTTTGGGCGGCACTGCCTTGAGTTGTACAAATTTCTGCCCCGTCCTGACGCGCTGGCGCAGGTCGTCGGCGCTCATGTCATCGGCGGAACGCGTGTCGGCCAGATAGTCGGCCACGGCGGGCGGCACCTTGGCGGGGGCCTGCGTCTGTTCGGCCGGCGCATCGGGCTCGGCCTGGGCCACCTTCGGCTCGGCGGTTCCCTCGGCTGCCGGGGCATTGGCTTTCTGCCGCGTCTGGCGCTCCTTGGCCGCGGCCTGCATGATGCCCTTGATCTGCTGCTGGGCGTCCTTGGGCAGGTTCTTCGTCTGCATCAGGGCGCGTCCCTGGCGGATGCGCTGGGTGAGTTGCGGGATCGTCAACTCGGCAACGGGTGTCTGGTCATCCAGATAGGCCTGCACCTTCGCAGGCACCGCCGCCTGGGCGACCTGCATGAGAGGCTGGTCCTGTGCCAGGACGGGGCCGGCGAATAGCGCCAGCGCCAGCAAACTTGCGGCGGGAAGGGTAAATTTCATCAAACGTAGCTCCTGTCAGTGTCGAGGCCAAGTCGTTACAACGCGGCGGGTGTTGGCCGGTTCCGCCTGCTTTTGAACTTTATTCAAGGTCAAAATAAGAGGCCATTGTGTCGGTCAATGCCATGAGTCTGAACCGATTGACAGCAATTACAGCCGTCCGGCCTGGTGGATGTGCTGGAGGAATTCGGCGGTGCGGGGTTTCTTAGGGGTGCCGAAGATCTGCGACGGCGGCCCCTCCTCATGCACCAC
>JANNSP010000408.1:0-10269 GCA_031402975.1 Hyphomicrobiales bacterium | reverse complement strand
GCAGAACGGCAGCTTCCCAAGCTGCATACGAGGGTTCGATTCCCTTCGCCCGCTCCAATCCAGCGCTGCAAGCGGTTTCTTCCTCAATAGAGATGGCAGGCGACCATCCGGTCCTCTGCCTGGCGCAGGTCCGGCACTGCTTCCCCGCAGACCGGCAGCGCCAGGGGGCAGCGCGGATGGAACGGACAGCCCGGCGGAATCATCTCGGGATTTGGCGTATCGCCCGAAAGCACGATCCGCTGGCGCTGTTGCGCCGGACCGATCTCCGGCACGGCCGATACCAGGGCCTTTGTATATGGATGGCACGGCGACCGGAAGACCAGGCTGGCGGGACCCGTCTCGACCACCCGTCCCGCATACATCACCGCCACCTCATCGCTCACATGCTCGACGACCGAGAGATCGTGGGAAATGAAAATATAGGATAGCGCCAGGCGGTTCTTCAGGTCGACGAGCAGATTGAGAATCTGCGCCTGGATCGAAACATCCAGCGCCGAAACCGGTTCGTCCAGCACGATCAGCCTGGGCTCGAGTGCTATGGCGCGGGCAATGCCGATCCTCTGGCGCTGGCCGCCGGAAAATTCATGCGGATATTTCTCCGAAGCGTTCGCATCGAGGCCGACGAGGTTGAGGAGATCGCGAACCCTGACGCGCCGCCCGGTCCTGGTCCCGATCCGGTGAATGTCGAGCGGCTCGGAAATGATCGCCCCCACCGTCATGCGCGAATCGAGAGACGCATAGGGATCCTGGAACACCATCTGCAGTTCGCGCCTGCGCCGCCGCAGGGCAGTGGCGCCGAGCGCCATCAGATCCTCGCCCTGGAAGATGATGCTGCCCGCGCTGGGTTCGATCAGCCGCATCACCAGCCGCGCCAGGGTTGACTTGCCGCAGCCCGATTCCCCGACGATGCCGAAGGTCGAGCCGGGAGCGACCGACAGGCTCACGCCGTTCACCGCGCGCACCACACCCTCGCCGTCGCGCGCCACGAAATGCTTGGCTAGGTTGCGGGTTTCGAGAAGGACCGTCACGGTAGCGGATTCCAGCAGGCAACCCCACGCCCGTTCGATGACAGATGGCGCGGCAGAGTGGTTCGGCAGATGTCCATGGCCCGCGGGCAACGGGCCGAAAAACTGCAACCCTCGCCGCGGAAACCCGGCGGCGGAACCACGCCCGCGATGCTGGCCAGCCGGTCGCCTTTGCGGGTCAGCCGGGGCGAGGCCCGGAGAAGGCCCGCCGTGTAGGGATGGCGGGGCCTTGCGAAAACCTCGGCTGTGTCCCCGGTTTCGACAATTCTTCCGGCATACATCACGGCGACGCTCCGGCACATTTCCGCCACCACCGCCAGGTCGTGGGTGATGAGCAGGATCGACAGTCCCAGATCGCGTTGCAGGCTTTTCAGGAGCTCGATGATCTGAGCCTGGATGGTGACGTCAAGCGCCGTTGTCGGCTCGTCCGCGATCAGGAGCTTCGGCCCGCACACGATCGCCATGGCGATCATCACGCGCTGGCGCAAACCGCCGGACAGTTCATGCGGATACTGTTCGAGCCGCCGTTCGGCATTGCCGATGCCGGTCTGGCGCAGGACGTCGATGACGGTTGGCCGCGCGGCGCGGTAGTTCAGCCCCTGATGCAGCGACAGGACTTCCGCGATCTGCCGTCCGATGCGCTGCGTCGGATTGAGACTGGTCATCGGCTCCTGGAAAATCATGCCGATGCGTTGACCCCGCACCTCGCGCATCCGCTTTTCGGGCAGCGCCAGGAGATTTTCCCCCTCGAACAGGATGCGGCCGGCGTCTATGCGGGCGGGGGGAGCGGGCAGAAGGCGCATGATCGATTGCGCGGTGACGCTTTTGCCGCAACCCGATTCCCCGACGAGCCCAAGCGTTTCGCCCGACGCCAATTCGAAGCTCACATCCTCGACGACGCGAACCGGTCCGTCTTCCGTGTTGAACCCGACCGTCAGCCCTTCGACGCCGAGCAGCGGCGCAGATGTCATTCGAAGACGATACGCGGGAAATAGAAGGAGACGACCCAGTTCGGCATGTCGACGATTTCGCTGATGCGGAGATCGCCGCACACGCTGCACAGCATGTAGGCATCGACGGCGTTCATGTTGTAGCGCTTCGACAGGAGATCGATCATGCCCGAGACGGCGGCCCGCGCACCTTGCATGAGATCGGGTCCGATGCCGGTCGTGGCCTCGTAACCCTTTGCATCCATGTGGCGCGACACCGGCCCCGGCGTGGTGAAACGGGGAAACGCAAGATTGGCGTGTTTGATCAGTTCAAATTTGGCGGCGAGCGAGCATGGGCTTTCGATCGCCGTGCCGCACACCTCGCCGTCGCCTTGCGTGGCATGGGTGTCGCCGACGCTGAACAATCCGCCAGCGACTTCGACCGGAAGATAGAGTTCGGTGCCCGCCGACATGTCGCGGATGTCCAGGTTGCCGCCGACGCGCCGGGGCGGCACAATCGAATGCAGGCCCGGTTCGGCGGGAGCGAGCCCGATCGTGCCGCAGAACGGCTTGAGCGGAACCCGTCCGCCGGGACCGTACATGGCCGGTGTCAACGCCTTCGCGTCATAGGTCCAGATATGAAGAGCTGGGTCCTTGAACTGATCGGCAAGCAGTCCGAAGCCCGGGATATTGGCGGTCCAGCCCCAGCCGGAAGGAACAAAATCGAGGAGCGTCACCTTGATCGCGTCGCCGGGTTCGGCGCCCTCGACATAGACGGGTCCCGCCACCGGGTTGACCTTGCCGAAATCCAAGGCGGCGATGCCGGCCACCGTCGACTGCCGCGTCAGTAGCCCGCCGGAGCTGTCGAGCGGATGGAACTCGAGCGTGTCGCCCGGGGCAATCCGCGCCAACGGCGGATTGTCCCGGTTCCAGCCCAAGTGACACTGGTGAATAGTGTGCTTGTGCATGGCGGATTCTTCCCCTCACCTTTCCCACCCGCGCGGACGCGCGGGCGGGCCCCTGTCCTCTCCCGCGAGGCGGTAGAGGACGGCGTTACTGCGCGTCCTTGGCGTAGATGTAGTCGTAGTTCACCGGAATGTGGATCGGATCGGTATAAAGCGACGCCTCGCCGCCAAGCCTGGCCGAATGATAGGTGAAGCGCTTCTCGTTGAAGATCGGCGCCCAGGGCGCGTCCTTCATGACATCGTCGAAGATGCCTTTCCACAGATCGGCGCGGGCCGCCACCTGATCGGGCTTGACCATCGCGTCGGCCTTGGCGGCGCGCTCGTCGAGCGGCTTGTTGCAGTAACGTGGCCAGTTCCAGCCGCCATCGACGGCGCTGACGCAGCCGAGAATGCTGTAGTAGAAGCCGGCGGGATCCGGGAAGTCGGCGATCCACGCCATGCCGCCCGACCAGATCATCGCCGCCTTGCCGGTGCCGCCGGCCGCGATCACCTCGGCCTGGGCCAGCGACTTGATTTCCGCCTTGATGCCGACCGCCGCCAGATCCTGCTGTATCGCCTGGGCGATGCGCGGATTGGGATCGACGTTCATAGTGTAGAGTTCGGTCGTGAAGCCGTCCGGGAGGCCCGCCTCGGCGAGCAGCTTCTTGGCGCCGTCGGGATCGTAGGGGTAGCCCTTGTTGCCGGGATTGTAACCCGGCATCGCCGGCGGCAGGGCCTGGTTCGCCGTAACCGCGCGGTTGTTGATGAGCTTGACGATGCGATCCTTGTTGATCGCCATGTTGACGGCCTGGCGGACCTTCGGATTGTCGAACGGCGGGACCGTCACATTCAGGGTGACATAGCCGGTCTGCAGCTGGTCGCCGGCGGCGATCAGATCCTTGTTGGCGGGGTCCGCCATCTCCTCGTTGAACTGGGCGGGCGGAATGCCATCGCCGAGAATGTCGACCTCGCCCTTCTTCAGTTTCAAGAGGGCGACCGTCGGATCGAGGCCGAAGGAAAAGGTCAGCTTGTCGAGATAGGGAACGCCGGGCTTGTAGTGATCCTTGTTGCGCTCGAGCACCAGCTGCTGGCCGGGCAGCCATTCGACGAATTTGAAGGCACCGGTGCCGACCGGCTTCTTGCCCCAGTCAGCACCCGCCTCTTCGACAGCCTCCTTCGGTACGACAAAGGCGAAGTTGAGGGCGAGGACATGCAGGAACGTGGCGTCGGGCCGGGTCAGCTTGAGGACCACCGTCTTGGCGTCCGGGGTTTCGACTCCCGACAGGGCCATCGCCTTGCCGCCCGCCATGTCGTCAAAGCCGGCAATCATGCTGAAATAGCCGGCTCCGGGGTCCTGGGTCGCCGGATTGACGGCCCGCTCCAGGGAATATTTGACGTCGGCCGAGGTCATCACCCGGCCATTGTGGAACTTGACGCCGTCACGCAGCTTGAACGTGTAGGTGAGGCCGTCGTCGGAGATTGCGTAGCTCTCGGCCAGGTCGGGCACGAGATCGGTGGTGCCGGGTTGGTAGTCCATCAACCCATCGAAGATCGCCTTGATGACCGACCAGTTCTGCCAGTCGTAACCTACGTGGGGGTCGAGTGTTGTCAGGTCATTGTTGAAGGTCACGGTGACGGCGCCGCCCTGCTTGGGCTCCTGCGCCAAGCCCACCGGCGCGGCCATGAACAGCGCCAGCGCCGCGGTGGCGGACATCAGTAATTTTTTCATCGGTCTTCTCCCTGTCGAATTGATGGCGCCATATCAGCCCAAGCGGATGCGCGGGTCAATGAGGGGGGCCAGCAGGTCCGCCACAAGGTTTCCAAGAACGATGAAGACCGCGGCGACGGTGGTGACGCCCATGATGATCGGAATGTCGAGCGACTGGATCGCCTGCCACATCAACTGGCCGATGCCGGGCCAGCCGAAGACATTCTCGACCACGACAACGCCCGACATGAAGATGCCGACATCGAGGCCGATCATGGCGACGACCGGCAGGATGGCGTTGCGCAATCCGTGGTGCAGGATGACCCGCCATTCGGACATGCCCTTGGCCCTGGCGGTGCGGATATAGTCATGGCGCAAGACCTCGATCATCGACGACCGCATCATGCGCGAATACCAGCCCCCGCCCGCGAGCCCCAGCGTCAACGCCGGCAGGATGAGATGCGAAAAGCTGCCATAGCCGCCGAGCGGCAGCCAGCTCAACAGATAGGCGAAGAGATAAAGCAGCGTCAGCCCGACGACGAATTGCGGCGTCGAAACGCTGGCGAAAGAGAGCGTCATGGCCACCCGGTCGCCGAGCCTGCCCCTGCGGCTCGCGGCATAGATGCCGGCGGGAATGCCGATCAGCAATTCGGCGATGATCGCTCCGAGCATGAGGAGCAATGTGGGCGGCAGGCGCGAGGCGATGAGATCGCCGACATCGGTCTTGCGCGCATAGGACTTGCCGAGATCGCCCTTAACCAGGCGGCCGAGATAGCGGACATATTGTTCCGGCAGCGGCCGGTCGAGGCCGAGCTGATGGCGGATTTGCTCGCGCACCTGCGCGGTCGAGTTGCGTCCGGCGATCATCGCCACGGGATCGGCCGGAATCATGAAGGTGAGCGCGAAGGTGACGATGCTCACCCCGAGAAGTATGAACAGCGAGGCCGTCAGGCGCCTGACCAGGAATTTCACCATCAGCGGCCCCTCTGCGTCGGATCGAGCGCGTCGCGGAGCGCATCGCCGACGAGATTGAAGGCCAGCGCCAGTACAAGGATCGCCGCACCCGGGATGAACACCAGCCAGGGAGCATTGAGGAAGTAAGATTGGCTCTCGAAGATCATCATGCCCCAGGCGGGGGTGGGCGGCTGGACGCCGCGGCCGAGGAAGGACAGCGTCGATTCGAGCAGCACCGTGGTGGCGATGCCAAGCGTCGCGTAAACGATGACCGTCGGCAGCAGATGCGGCAGCAGGTGGCGGAGCAGGATGCGGACGGGCCCGGCGCCCAGAGCGCGCGCCGCCTCGATATAGTCGCGCTCGGCCAGCGCCACTGTTTCGGAATAAATGACGCGCGCGATCTGCACCCAGTTGACCAGGGCGATCACCAGAATGACGATCGAAATTCCGGGCTTCAGGATCGCCGCCAGCGCGATCGCCAGCAACAGCGGCGGGAATGCCATCATCAGGTCGGTGAAGCGCATGATGGCGGCGCCCGCGAACCCGCGCAGATATCCCGCCGCGAGACCGAGCGCCGTGCCGATCATCACCGACATGCCGTTGGCGACGAGGCCGATGAGAAGCGAACTGCGCGCCCCATGCAGAAGGCGGGAAAACTGGTCGCGGCCATTGGTGTCGGTGCCGAACCAGAAACGCTCGCCGGGCGGCAGGGGGGAACCCTCCAGCGTCAGCCCGTCGAAGAACTGTTCGGAAGGATCATAAAATGCGATCCATGGCGCTGCGAGGGCCGCGGCCACGAACACCACGATGACGATCAAGCCAAATACGGCAAGGCCATCGTGTTGCAACCGCTTCCACAAACTGTTCATTCCCGATCCTGCCAAACCGCCGGTCCCTCTAGCTACAGGTTTCGCAAAGGAGGCGCGACAGTGCAATTCTTGCGTAAGTCTGTATCAGTGGGGGACACCAGGTGAACGATCATGGGGTTCTGCCCGAATGAACGAAACGATCTTCCATCGCGCGCTGTTCTCGCTGGCGCTTCTTGGCCTTGCCGCCGGAGCCGTGGCGTATGCCGCAGCTTCGAGCCCCGATGCGGCCGGCTGGTTGTGGAGTGCCGCGACCCTGCCTGTCATCGTGGCCCTGGGCGTCGCGATCGTTCGCGACTTCCTTGCCGGCCGCGTCGGGGTCGATGCCATCGCCTTCGTCTCCATGTCCGCGGCACTCATTCTCGGCGAACCGCTGGCGGGCGTTGTCGTGGCGATCATGTATTCCGGCGGCAACCTCCTCGAAGACTACGCGCGAGGCCGCGCCGCGCGTGACCTGAAGGCGCTGACGGACCGTACGCCACGGATCGCCCACCGCAGCGATGGCGCCGAAATCCGCGACCTGCCGGTTGAAGACGTTGCGATCGGCGACGACTTGCTGGTGCAGGCCGGGGAGCTTCTTCCGGTCGATGGCACGGTCCTCGACGCGGCGGCGCTGGTCGATGAATCCGCCGTGACGGGCGAGCCGCTGCCGGTGCGGCGCAATCCCGGCGATCCGGTTCGCAGCGGCACCGTCAATGCCGGCGAGGCGTTTTTCCTGACGGCCACTGCGAGCGCCAACGAGAGCACCTATGCCGGTATCGTGAAAATGGTACAGGCGGCGCAGACGGCCAAGGCGCCGTTCATCCGCATGGCGGATCGCTTTGCCCTGGTCCTGCTCCCCGCGACGCTCCTGGTCGCCGGCATGGCCTGGTTTTTCTCGGGCGATTCAATCCGCGCGCTGTCCGTCCTGGTGGTGGCGACGCCCTGCCCCCTGATCCTCGCCGCCCCCGTGGCGCTGATCGGCGGGGTTGCTCGCGCCGCCCGGATGGGTGTCCTGATGAAGGGCGGGGCTGCCCTCGAGGCTCTGGCGCAGGTTCGCACCGCGATCTTCGACAAGACCGGAACGTTGACCGAAGGCGGGGCGACGCTTCTGGCGATCGAGACGGAGACGGCAGGTGGCGGGGACGAGGCGTTGAGGCTTCTTGCCTCGCTTGAACAAGTCTCCCACCACGTCGTTGCCACGGGACTGGTCAATACGGCGCGCGGCAGGGGATTGACGCTCACGCAGCCGTCGGAGGTCAAGGAGTTTCGCGGATCGGGCCTCGAAGGCGTGGTCGAAGGCAAGCGGCTTCGCGCCGGTTCGAGGTCGCTCGTCATCGGTGAAGGCGAACTGCCGCCTTGGGCACAGAGACTTGTAGACAAGTATCAAGGCCAGCCGGTGCTGACCGTTTACATGACGGCCGGCGGCATCCTGTCCGCTGTCATTTTCATTGGTGACGCAATCCGCAAAGATACACCCATGGCGCTGGCGCGGCTTCGCGCCGCCGGCATCACGCGGGCGATAATGGTCACCGGCGACGACCACGAGGCGGCGGCCGCGATCGGTTCCAGTCTCGGCCTCGACGCCATCATCGCCGGCTGCAACCCGGCCCAGAAAGTCGACGTGGTGACAGCCGAAAAGGCGAACGCCCCCACGATGATGGTGGGCGACGGGATCAATGACGCGCCGGCGCTGGCGGCGGCGACGGTGGGAGTGGCGATGGGCGCGCGGGGTGCCACGGCTTCCTCGGAAGCCGCGGATGTGGTGGTTCTCGCCGACCGGCTCGAGCCTGTCGCCGAAGCGGTGGTGGTGGCGCAACGCGCCCGTTCAATCGCGCTCCAGAGCATCGTCGCCGGGATCGGATTGTCGGGGATCGCCATGATCGGCGCCGCCTTCGGCTATATCTCGCCGGTCGCGGGGGCCCTGTTGCAGGAGGCCATCGACGTCGCCGTCATCGTGAACGCGTTGCGCGCGTCGGCATGATAAACCTGGATGTTCATTCGGCGCGGAGGGTGGAGAGATAGGCGACGATCGCCGCGATCTGCTCGGGTTCGAAGACGAATTCCGGCATCTGGTCATGGCCAGTCACGATCCCTTCCGCCAGGGCTTCCTCGAGATTGGCGGGGCCGTAGCGTTTCATCACCTCGCGAAACAGCGGTGCTCCCGCGAGCGGACTGTCGCCATCGGCGCCGATGGCGTGGCAGCGGGCGCAGGACTTGAGCAGAATTTCGTAGCCTGTCACAGCCGGGCTGTCGCCGGTCTTGGCAGCCCCGCGATTGAGCGTCATGATGAACTTGGCAATGGCCTCCGCCTGGTTCGACGTCATGTCCCAGTCCGGCATTGCCTGATGGCGCACCGCGAGCCCTTCCATGAAGCCGTCGACCAATTCTTCCTCGGTGTAATTTTTCGCGGCCTCGCGAAAGGGGGGCGCGGCGGCAAACGGGCTATCGCCGGTTTCGCCGATCGCGTGGCACCGGGTGCAATTGTCCTCAACCAGCCGTTTGCCGTGAGCCAGCAGGTCTTCCCCGGCATGGGCTGAGACAGCCAGGCCGAACATGATGCAGCAGAAAGGCAGGAACCTGGTGAGCATGGAGAATTCCTTGTCGGGAAATGAGGGTACTGGTTGACGGCCAGTCTACACGGAACGGTGGTCCGGCGTCAGAGATTGCTGAAGCCCCGGCGGTAGCCGGGAGTGTCCTGGGTGAACAGGTTGTTCAACGCCTGGATGACCAGGTCGATGCGGAACGCGGGCGGTATCGCCTCGAACTTGCAGGCCGACAGGATCTGGTCGCTAATGAATTTCGGCTGGTAGCTAGCCAGCGGGAAATCGTTGTGCTTCGTCAGCGCCTGGATGACGAAATCGATAATCTCGTCGGTCGGGGCAAGTCCCAGTCCTTTCGAGACGATCTTGAAGATATCCCTGAATTCCTGGGGACTGGGACCGCCCACTTCGAGCTTGTAGGGAATGCGCCGGAGGAACGCCGGGTCCATGAGGTCGGCGGGCGACAGGTTGGTCGAGAAGATCACCAGTTCGTCGAAGGGCAGCGCGAAACTCTTGCCGGTATGGAGCTTCAAATATTCGGTCCGGCTTTCGAGCGGCACGATCCAGCGATTGAGGAGGGCTCCGGGGCTGACGATCTGACGGCCGAAATCGTCGATCACGAAGATGCCGCCCAAGGCCTTCACGTGCAGCGGCGCCTCGTAGAACTTGGCGTTGGTATTGAAGCTCAGATCCAGCATTTCGAGGGTCAGCTCGCCGCCGGTCACGATGAACGGGCGCTGGCAGGGAATCCAGCGGCTGTCGATATCCTCGCGCCGGACCGCCGTGCCCCTGGTGACGATGTCGACATTGCGCTGCGCCGTCTTGTGGATGCCGGGATCGAACACCTTGATGATCTGGCCCTCGACCTCGAAGCAGTAGGGAACATAGATGATGTCCCGGAAGGCGTTTCCGATCCGCTCGGCGATCGAGGTCTTGCCGTTGCCGGGGGGACCGTAGAGCAATATCGAGCGGCCGGAATTGATCGCCGGCCCGATCTGATGGATGAACCGCTCCGGGATGATCAGATTGGCGAACGCCGCGTCGACGGCGGCGCGGTCGATCCTCTCATTGGTGATGCGCTGGCGTTCGATGCGCTCGGTATATTCCACCAGCGATACCGGGGCCGGTCCCACATACTGGTTCTGCGCCATGGCATCGCTCGCCCACTGCTTGCCCTTCTCCGACAGGACGTAGCGCAGTTCGGACATTGCAAGCTTGCCGGCGGCGCCCAGCACGTCGAGCAGTTTCCGCTCCTGCGCCTGGAGGATCAGCGCCTGGACGATGAGCTGCGGCAGCTTCAGGAAATCGGCCATCAGGGAGG
>JANNSP010000407.1:0-4083 GCA_031402975.1 Hyphomicrobiales bacterium | reverse complement strand
TTTTGGAGCGCAAGACGTGGGGTCAGTGTCCGGGGCGTATTCACCCTCAGAGCACGAGTTGAAGCGCAACGCTGGCAGGGCGAGCCTCGACTCGCCGCCGCCGTCATTGTATGCTCGGCTCCTAAACCCCAAAGTCAATTGAGCGGAATATTGTCATGGCAGACCCTGCCGTACCAGGTCCGTTGCGTTCGGTGTTGTTCAGAAGCAATACCCGCCTCCAGCAATGCGCCCAATTCGATCCGGCGCATGTTCAGCCGGACGATCCGCCATCCAAGCATGTCAGTCTGATCCAGGATGGTCTGCGCCAGGTATTCGGCGCCGACATTCCAGCGGCGGAAACCAATTATGGCGATGCGACCACCAAAGCGGTGGTCGACTTCAAGTCGGACCGGAGAATTTTCACCCGCGGCACCACCGCGACGGTCGACGCGATCGTCGGCATCAACACCATCCGCACCCTCGATGCTCTCCTTGCCGATGAGGACGATCGGCGCAACAAGCGGGGCCGCGGCGATGTCAGGCCCCTGGTCACGGTCCGGCCGGACGGGCCCATCGCGGGCGATGCCGATCGCACGGGCTTCAGTTCGGCGCGTCTTGCCCGCGACGTCAACGGCGCCGAATGGTCGAGGCGGGACCCCCTGAAGCCGATCAGTCAATTCGTTCAGGTTGGCAGGCAGCGGAAGTTGATTGTCGAGGCTACAGGTGGTGCCGGCATCGGCTTTAGTCTGAACAGCGAGTTGTTCGCGAAGATCTTGAATTCCGATCAGCGCAGCGTGACGCTCATAGGCAACGCGCCCGGTCATGCGACGCTCACCATCGCAATCGAAGGCGGCAGCCCCATCAAAGTCGACCTTGTCGTGCGTTCTGCCGTTTCGGTTCCCGTCGATGTGTTTCATTTGGGACCGTCAAGAATCCCGGGCGCTGCCGCCATCTTTCAAGCGGCTGTCGTGCCGGCGGTCAACTCTATCTGGACCGCTCAGACCGGCATCACTTTCACCAACGGGACCACACGCGATGTGACCACCATGGTGATGGATGGCCGGAGCACCGTGATCGACACCGACTTGCCGCTGTTCTTTTCCGTCGCAATCGGCCCACCCATCGCCAGCCGGCCAACCATTCGCTTCGCGGATCTGCAGCGTGAAGTGAAAAACCCCAGGGCCATCACCTGTTTCGTCTCGCCCAACATCCGGGATCAGGAGGGCGACAATGTTATCGGGCGGGGCGGTGTCAGATCGAGGGTATGCTGGTTCAAGATCGGCGTCACCGGTGGGCAAAGCGCGAGGGGTGCTCCGGCCCACGAAATCGGCCACGCCATCGGCTTCCCTCACATCACCGCGGGCCAAACTGAAAACTTCCTGATGCATCCCAACGGCGACCGCTTCCAGAATAACACCATCATCCCATCCGAGACGCTTGACGACCTGATGAATTGAGAACTCGAAGCGCCGCCAGCTGAACTATGGAGCGCCAACGCGTGCACCGAAAACACCATTTATCCAGCAATATCAATGAGTTAATTGGCGGAGACGGAGGGATTCGAACCCTCGATACGCCTTGACAGCGTATAACGGTTTAGCAAACCGCCGCCTTCAGCCTCTCGGCCACGTCTCCGTTGGAACGCACGTTTGCCCCGAATCCCGTCGTTGCGCAACGCCCGATCTTGAATCATTCTAATTCCGACTATTTTACTCGGCTTATATTGACAGGTCAGTTCCATCTGTTCATAGAGGCTCACGCCTTTCAACCAACAGAGGGTCCGATGACGCTTTCCCGCCGCATCTTTCTCACCGCCGCCGCAGGCCTCGCCGCCGCTACGCTCCCCGCCCGCGCAGAAGGCACCGTCAATGTCTATTCCTACCGCCAGCCGGCGCTGATCGACCCCTTGTTCGTGGCTTTCACCAGGGCCACGGGCATCGAGGTGCGCAGCGTCTTCGCCGAGAACGGCCTGATCGAGCGCATGGCGCAGGAGGGCCGCAACAGCCCGGCCGATGTACTGCTGTCGGCCGATGTGGGACGCCTCGTCGAAGCCGCCGGCCGCGATCTGGCCCAGCCCGTCGCCTCGCCCCACATCCTGGAGAAGGTACCGGCCCAACTTCGCGACGCGAACAATCTGTGGTTCGGCCTCACCATGCGGGCCCGCGTCATCTACGCTTCACGCGAGCGCGTCGGCGCGGACGCGATCACCTATGAGGAGCTGGCCGATCCCAAATGGCAGGGCAAGATCTGCATGCGGCCGGGCAACCACCCTTACAATCTCGGTTTGATCGCCGCAATGATCGCCCACAAGGGCGAGGACGGGGCCAAGGCCTGGCTCACCGGCCTCAAGGCCAATCTGGCGTTCAAGCCCAGCGGCAACGACCGCTCGCAGGCCAAGAGCGTCCATTCCGGCGAATGCGATCTGGCCATCGCCAACACCTATTACATGGGCAAAATGCTGACCAACGAGGACGAGCCCGAGCAGAAGGAGTGGGCCAAGTCGACCCGCATCCTGTTCCCCTCCTCGCCCGATTTCGGCACCCATGTGAACATTTCGGGGATGCTGATGGCGAAAAACGCGCCCCACCCGGACAACGCCCTCAAGCTCATGGAGTTTCTCGCCGGCGACGAGGCCCAGCGCCTCTATGCCGACGGCAATTTCGAATATCCCGTCAATCCGGGGGTGTTGCCGGCCGAAATCGTCAGCTCATGGGGCACCTTCACCCCCGATACGCTGAACGTGGTCGAAATCGCCAGGCTGGAACCCGTCGCCGCCCGCCTGGTTGACGAGGTGCGGTTCAACGACTGAAGCGATTTTTGATTGCAAGCGGTCCAAACTGCGCTAGGTTGGGGCCTCGCGAGGAGACTGCGGTCATGCGGCTGACAATTGCACTGATGGTTACGGTATTGGCGGCAACGCCTTCCCTGGCCTATGAAAATTTCATTCCACTCGGCCACAATTATTCGCCCGACGACCAGGTGCTGCCGGAATTCAGCAGCACCCAGGACCAGATCAACCTGCAGACCGACCTGTATGAAACCGAAGTCTATATCGGCGAGCGCTTCCAGGCCGAACAGGACAGCCACATGCGCCGCTTCCTGAACAACCAGGAACTCAAAGGCGGCGACTACTCGATCGACTACTGAAAGTTATGCCTTCTCCCGTGCGAAGCAGGGGAGAAGATGCCCGAAGGGCGGATGAGGGACTTCCTCTTCAATGCAGCGTCATCCAGGCCCTGGCCTGGCGCTGGGCTTCGGCGATCTGGCTGGGGCTCATCTCGCGCGCCACTTCAAGCCGATAAGCTTTCGCCGCGTCCGAACCCTTGAGCGCCGCCAGGTTGAGCCATTTGTGCGCCGTCACATAATCCTGCGGTACTTCGCGGCCGATGCAATAGGCCATGCCGAGATCGAACAGGATGTCCGCCGTCGCCGCCGATGGTGTGACCGCCGCCTCGTTGGGGGCTGGAATTTCGCTGCGTGCCATGTTGTTTGTCCCTCCGTTATTCGCCAGCGGCCGATGTTTTTTCCGGCTCGCTAGTCAACATCTTGGCGGGTCCTCGCCAAACATGGATTAACAGGCAGGCTTAAGGAGACCTGAGGGGAATCTCGACAAATGTCCGCGCGCCGCCCGAACCCTTTGAAATCCGGTAGTTTGGTAAACGCGCGCGGCTCTGGATTTACCGCCGCTTCACCATTCGCGCCGATTGCCTCAGTCGAGCGGCACGGCGAGTTTCATGGTGACCGGGTAGTGGTCGGAGCCCGCCCCGTTGCCAATGGCCTGGTCTTCGGTCACCCTGATGCCCGGGCTGGCGAAGATGTGGTCGATCGCCATCTGCGGCAGTTCAAGCCGGCTGGGCCAGGTCGGCAGTTCGGTCAGGAGGCTGAGGCCGGTTTGCTGGGCGATGGTGCGCGTGATACGCGAGAACGGCGTCGCGTTGAAATCACCCATTACCACTTTGCGGCCGGGCGTGGTGTCGATCAGTTTCGACAGCGCCGCCGCCTGCCGGTACTGGGCGCGCGAATGCGGAAACCGGATCAAGTGGACGCCGAACACCGTCAGCCCGCCCAGTTCAGGTCCGAATGTGGCGCGAATCATCGGCGCCC
>JANNSP010000406.1:0-5941 GCA_031402975.1 Hyphomicrobiales bacterium | reverse complement strand
GGCATAAGAAACACCCCGCCCCCTGACCAGGTTTACCGCCTCAAGCTTGAACTCGCGGCCGAACTTCCTTCTCTGCATCTGAAACCTCCAGTTCCGTTAAACACCTTAACTCGGTGTCCACGGAACCGGCAGCAGGCCAATTCTCTGAGTGCGTTGTCAGAGAAACATTTAGTGGACTTCGATCAACTGACGTCGTCGTGGAAAAAGGAATCCTCAGAGGCAATTGCTGCGCTACGCGATGAAGCACTTGAGTTTACTAAGGTTGGAGCATCGATTACGCTTTGGGATGAAAAAGCCAAACGGCATTTGATGGCATCATGGGTTTTTGGCGCACTGTTCGTGGTAGGCCTTCTAGCTCTGCCGGTAGCAGCGCTAAGGGGCTCGTTAGGTCCCTATGTAGCCGAACTTCGCCTAATACCCACCGATCATCAATTCCTTTCTGTAGGTCTGCTGATTGTACCGGTCCTGGCATTTGCTTGGTGCCTGAGATTTCTAGCGAGACTAACTATGCAAAACTTGTCTTTGAACAACGATGCGAGGCAACGACAAGCACAGATTTCAACTTATTTGCGACTGCTAGCAGACAAGCAAAAGCCAATAAATGACAAAGAGAGGATATTGGCCTTGGCCGCAATTTTTCGACCACTTGCTGGCAGCGGAAACGATGATGTCAACCCGCCAACTGTCGCTGACATCCTGAGGGAATCCGTGGAGAGTCTATCAAAGACCAACAAAAACTAGAATCTACAGAACGACCTTTGCGGGAGCGAGACGGTAGGGCGACATCAGATGGGTTTCGGTTTCGCTGTCCGCTCGCTGGCGCGACCGTCGGCGTCAAAAAAAGGATGTAACTCGGCAATTGGCTTGCCCCATCGGGTTATCGCCATAGGCTCGCCCAACTCAACACTGGCGACGACGGCCAACCAATTCGCCTTGGCTTCGGTGACTGATACTGTTCGCATTGGCGCAGTTTACCCCATGGCAAGAAGCGGTCAACTTGTCGCAGCAAATTATGTAACAATACTTGATACAAAATAACTTTCCGTTTATGTCAGGAGTTACAGATCAACCCCAACAAAGGAACCACCCATGAATTCCGGCATCATCCCCGCCACCTGGTCGGGCCCCATCCTGTCGCTGCTCCGCATCGTGACCGGCGTGTTGTTTCTCGCCCATGGCACGGCGAAGTTCTTCCAGTTTCCGGCCACCGATTATTTTCTCGCGGCCCCCGCGCTGTTCTCGTTGATGGGAGTGGCGGGACTGCTTGAACTTGTCGGCGGCGCTTTGGTCATCGTCGGCCTGTTCACCCGCTATGTGGCCTTCATTCTCTCCGGCTTCATGGCGGTGGCGTATTTCATGGCGCACGCGCCGCAGAATTTCCATCCGATCCTCAACCAGGGCGAATCGGCGATCCTGTACTGCTTCATCTTCCTGTATCTCGCGGCGGCGGGAGCTGGACCGTGGAGCATCGACGCGAAGCGGGCATGACCTCTACGCCTTCTTCTCGGCCCTGAGCTTCTCCCAGTAGTCGAGGCGCTTTCTGATCTCGCGCTCGAAGCCTCGTTCGGGCGGATCGTAGTAGCGCTCGCGCCCCATTCCGGCCGGGAAATAGTCCTGGCCGGAAAACCCTTCGGGCTCGTCATGGTCGTAGCGGTAGCCCGCGCCATAGTCGTGGGCTTGCATCAGCTTCGTCGGCGCGTTGAGGATGATTTTGGGCGGCGCGAGCGAACCCGTTTCCTTGGCCCGGCGGCTGGCGCTTTTGAAGGCCACATGGGCGGCGTTGGATTTGGGCGCGGTGGCAAGATAAATCGTGGCCTGGGCCAGTGCCAGTTCACCCTCGGGCGACCCAAGGAAATCGTAGACGTCCTTCGCCGCCAGCGCCTGCTGCACCGCCTGCGGATCGGCGAGTCCGATGTCCTCGATCGCCATCCTGACCAGCCGCCGGGCCAGGAACAGCGGGTCCTCGCCCGCCGTCAGCATCCGCGCCAGGTAATAAAGCGCTGCATCGGGATCGGAGCCGCGCACCGATTTATGCAGCGCCGAAATCAGGTTGTAATGGCCGTCCGCCGCCTTGTCATAGAGCGGCATGCGCTTTTGCACGGTGCGCGCCAGCGTCTCCTCGTCGAGCGGTGTCGCGCCCTCGGCCACCGCGCCTAAAATGTCCTCGACCATGTTGAGGAGATAGCGCCCGTCGCCATCGGCCAGCGCGACAAGAGCCTGTCGCGCGCCGGCCGTCAACGGCAGCGCCCGCTTCTCGAACAGCTCGGCCCTGGCACAGAGCTTTTCCAGCGCCGCATCATCGAGGCGGTTCAGCACCATCACCTGGCAGCGTGACAAGAGCGCGCCGTTCAATTCGAAAGAGGGATTCTCGGTGGTGGCGCCGATCAGCGTGATGGTGCCGTCCTCGACGAAAGGCAGGAACGAGTCCTGCTGCGATTTGTTGAAGCGGTGAATCTCGTCGACGAACAGCAGCGTACCCCGGCCCTGCTCGCGCCGCATGCGGGCCTGCTCGAAGGATTTTTTGAGGTCCGCCACGCCGGAGAAGATCGCCGACATCTGCTCGAACACCAGCCCCGCTTCGCCCGCGAGCAGCCGCGCGATCGTGGTCTTGCCGGTTCCGGGCGGTCCCCAGAAGATGATGGATGAGATCCGAGCCGTCGCCAGCATGCGGGTGAGCGCTCCGTCCGGTCCCGCCAGGTGATCCTGTCCGACGACATCGGAAAGGGTGCGGGGTCGCAACCGATCGGCCAGCGGCCGCGGCGCATCCTTGTCCATCCCGGCCGCCTGGAACAGATTGGCCATCAGCCGCCGACGGTGAAGCGCAGTTTGCGTCCGGCGCGCTCGATCTCGATCCGCCAGTATCCCTGATCGGTCACCAGCGCCTGCTGGAGCGCTGTGACACTGTCGACTGGAACGCCGTTCAACCCGGTCACCACGTCGCCGCGCTTGAAGAAGCGCCGGGCGGGCCCACCCTCGACCTTGACGGCGACGACGCCGTTCAGGAACGACGGCAGGCCCAGCTCCTCGGCAACGGCGGGCGAAAGATTGGCCACCCGGAGGCCGGCGAAGGGATTTGCCCCCTTGATGAGCGTCTCCGCGCGCTCCACCGTTTCCGGCGCCGCGATCATCGCCACCGTGGTTTCGGCGCGCGTGCCGGCGCGCTGATATTCGATCGCGGTGTTGCTGCCGATTGTCGCGGTGGCGACCCGGTAGGACAGTTCCTTGGCGTTCTCGACGGTCTTGCCGTCAATCGAAAGGATGATGTCGCCGCGCTTCAAACCCGCCACCTCGAGCGGACTGCCGGGATAGAGGGCGACCACCAGAGCGCCCTCTGGACGGGCGAGGCTGAGGGTTTCGGCGATGTCCGCCGTCACGTCCTGCAAATCCGCGCCGAGCCAGGGACGGAGGATCCGCCCGCCATTTTCGGCCGAGGTCACCACCGTTTCAACCATCTTCGCCGGAATGGCGAAGCCGATGCCGATCGAGCCGCCGGAACGTGAAAAGATCGCCGTGTTGATGCCGACGAGCTCGCCCGCCATGTTGACGAGGGCGCCGCCGGAATTCCCCGGATTGATGGCGGCGTCGGTCTGGATGAAGAACTGATAGTCGGAAATGCCGACCTGGGTGCGGGCCAGCGCCGAGACGATGCCGCTGGTCACCGTCTGTCCGACGCCGAAGGGATTGCCGATGGCCAGCACCAGGTCACCCACTTCGAGCGATTCCGAATCGCCGAAGGCGAGCGCGGGTAGTTCTTCGCCGCCGGTGTCGATTTTCAGAACCGCCAGATCGGTGCGCTCGTCGGCGAGCAACACCTTGGCCTCGAATTCGCGCTTGTCGGTCAGCACGATGCGAATCTGCGAGCCGTTGAGGATCACGTGATTGTTGGTGACGATGATGCCGGAGGGATCGACGATGACGCCGGAGCCCAGCGAATTCTGCACCCGCTCGCGCGGGCGCCCGAACGAGCCGTCATCGCCGAAGAAGTGGCGGAAAAACGGGTCGTCGAACATCCCGGTTTTGCGGCTTGCGGCCATCTGCCGGGCATAGACATTGACCACGGCGGGAGACGTCTGCTTGACCACCGGCGCGAACGACATCCGCAGGTCCAGCTTGCTCAGCGGCACTGTTTTCTCCGCCGATGCCGCCGGTGTCGGAAGCAGCAGGAGAGCGAGGAGTATGCCGGATGGGATGCGCATGGAATGTCCTCGAAATGATTCGACGTTTTGACCGATTATTTCCGCACGATGCGTTATATAGGCGAAGCCCCGGAGAAATGCACATGGACGAACTCCACTCGAAGCCGGCCGGTCCCTTCGACAGCGCGATCGAGGTGGCGACAGCGCTCGCGCCGCAGTCCCCGCTGTTCCTGTTCAGCGCGGGACAACTGGCGGCCAAGGCGGCGGAATTTCTGCGTGGATTTCCGGGCGAGGTCAGCTATGCGGTCAAAGCCAATTCCTCCCGCCAGGTTCTGACGACGCTTGCCAAAGCTGGCATTCGCCACTGGGATGTCGCATCGGTGGAAGAGATCGCCGCCGTCGTCGAGGCCTACCCTGGCGCCATCGTCAACTACCACAACCCGGTCAAGTCGCGGCACGAAATCGCCGAAGCCTATGGGACATATGGCTGCCGCCGGTTCGTCGTCGATTGCGGCGAGGAACTGCGCAAGATCGCCGCGATCGCTGGGGCTCCGGGCGAGGTGGAAATCGCGGTGCGCTTCGTGTTGCCGCGCGAGCGGTCGTCCTCGGCCCATGATTTCTCCACCAAGTTCGGCGCGCCCGAACATATCAGCACGGCGCTGCTGAAACAGGCCGAGGCGCTGGGCTTCAAGACGCTGCTGACCTTTCACCCGGGCTCGCAGGCGCGCGAGCCGCAGACCTATACGCGCCATATCGAGGCGGCGGCGCGCATTGCCGCGAGCGCCGGCATCCAACTTGCGAAGCTCAATGTCGGCGGCGGGTTTCCCGCGAGCTACCGGCTGAGCGAAGCGCCGCCGCTTCAAACTTTCTTCACCGCCATAAGCAAGGCCACGACCAGGGCATTCGGCGCAGGCCACGAACCAGCACTTGAATGCGAGCCGGGGCGCGGCATCGTCGCCACCTCGATGTCGCTGCTGACCCGGGTCAAGCTGGTGTGCAGCGACGGCGACGACATTTTCATCAATGACGGGGTCTATGGCGGCTTGATGGAATATATGCAGGTGCCGGAACTGGCGCCGCCCTACCGCGTCATCCGCGACGGCAAGGTGATCACCGGCGAGACCAAGGCGTGGAAGGTCTTCGGCCCGACCTGCGACCCGCTCGACGTCCTGCCGCACCGTCTCGACCTGCCGGCGGAGTTGCGCGATGAGGACTACATCGAATTCGGCACGCTGGGGGCCTACGGGCTCGCCACCTCAACCCGCTTCAACGGCTACGGCGCGCATGAGATCGTTGCCGTCGAACGCGCATTGACGCTGTAGAGCCGGCGGCCGTCGCTTGACTTTCCGGGCTCAGTGAGGTCTATCGCGGCCAAATCAGGAGTACCTCATGGCCAAGGGCAATGTGATCAAGATCAAGTTGGCGTCGACCGCCGACACCGGATATTTTTATGTGACCAAGAAGAATTCGCGCACCAAGACCGAGAAGTTTTCGTTCAAGAAATACGATCCCGTCGCGCGCAAGCATGTGGAATTCAAGGAAACCAAGATCAAGTAATTTGGGATTTTGCTCAATCATAGGCACTGCTCATGTGGTGCCTTTTTGATTCCGGGCCTTTTGTGAATGTAGGTACCGGCCCGGGTTTACTCGGATCGAGGAGGCCACTCAAAACCGTCCCGGACCGGCCTTTTACCCCTCGTTCCAGGTGATGCGGTTTACCTGACCCGCGGGGAAAGTAATGTCTCTAGGTCTTACCGGGGCTGCAAGAATGTGCAAATCTTGCCACCCCATTTTTTGGCCGTCCA
>JANNSP010000405.1:0-3002 GCA_031402975.1 Hyphomicrobiales bacterium | reverse complement strand
CAAAAAATCAATGTCCGGTCCCCTCACCTTCCCAAGCTTCGCTTGGGCCCCTTCCTCTCCCGAGGGAGAGGAGTTTTTACCTCTCGACGCACATGGCGACGCCCATGCCTCCGCCGATGCACAAAGTCGCCAGGCCCTTCTTTGCATTGCGCCGGCCCATCTCGTAGAGCAGCGTCGTCAGCACGCGCGCTCCCGACGCTCCGATCGGATGGCCGATGGCGATGGCGCCGCCGTTCACGTTCACGATATCGGGGTTCCAGCCCATATCCTTGTTGACCGCACAGGCCTGCGCCGCGAACGCCTCGTTGGCCTCGATCAGGTCGAGATCGCCGGCGTTCCATCCGGCCTTCTTCAATGCCGCGCGCGACGCCGGGATCGGGCCCGACCCCATGATCGCGGGATCGACGCCGACACTGGCCCATGACGCGATGCGGGCCAAGGGCTTGAGCCCCCGCCGCGCCGCTTCCTTCTCGCTCATCAGCATCAATACCGCGGCCCCGTCATTGATGCCTGAGGCATTGGCGGCGGTGACCGAACCGTCCTTGGCAAACGCCGGCCGGAGCTTCGATAACTGTTCGAGGGTCACCCCCTTCTTGATATATTCGTCGTCGGACACGATGACATCGCCCTTGCGGCCCGGCACCGTGACGGGAGCGATCTCATCCTTGAAGCGGCCAGCGCCTTGCGCCTTCTCGGCCTTGTTCTGCGAGGCCACCGCGAAAGCGTCCTGGACATCGCGGGTGATCTGCCACTGGCGCGCCACGTTTTCGGCGGTCGTTCCCATGTGATAACCGTTGAAGGCATCCCACAAGCCGTCCTTGATCATGGTGTCGACCATGGCCCAGTCGCCCATCTTCACGCCATCGCGGAGATGCGCCACATGCGGCGCCTTGCTCATCGATTCCTGGCCGCCGGCGGCGACGATCTTTGCATCGCCATTGACGATCTGCTGCATGCCGAGTGCAACGGCCCGAAGCCCCGAGCCGCACAGCTGGTTCATGCCCCAGGCCGGCGTCTCGACCGGGATGCCGGCATTGACCGAGGCTTGCCTCGCCGGGTTCTGGCCCTGACCGGCGGCCAGCACCTGGCCGAGGATGACTTCGTCCACTTCCTTCGCCTCGATCCCGGCGCGCTCGATGGCGGCCTTCAGCGCCACGGTGCCCAAAGCCGAAGCGGGGAGGCTGGCGAGCGAGCCGTTGAACGAGCCCACGGGGGTGCGCGCGGCGGCGACGATAACGACGGCATTTTCGGCTGCGGACATGGATTGCTCCTAGCACAAGTTGGCGGAATTTTTCGCCCTCCATAGCACCTTTTGTGCAATGCGACAGAGATTCCGCCGGAAATTTTTGCACTTGCAATTGTGCAGTGCGGAGCGCAGATTTTTTTCGGGACGGCATGGCGTCGGGGAGTATGCGTTGAGCGACGAAAAGGCAGCGCCACAGAATGCCGTGGTGATCAAGAAATACGCCAACCGGCGGCTCTACAATACCGCCACCAGCACCTATGTGACGCTCGACGATCTCGCCGTCATGGTGAAGGCCGGCAACGATTTCCTGGTCTATGACGCGCGCACCGGCGAGGATATCACCCGCTCGGTCCTGACCCAGATCATCTTCGAGGAGGAGGGCAAGGGAACGAGCCTCCTGCCGATCAAGTTCCTGCGCCAGCTGATCCGCTTCTACGGCAACTCGATGCAGAGCTTCGTGCCGGGCTATCTGGAATTCTCCCTCGACAATCTCGGCAAAGAGCAGGACAAGTTTCGCACCCAGCTGATGGAAGCCTGGGGCGCCGATCCGTTCAAGGCGATGGAGGACCACGCCAAGCGCAACATGTCGATGTTCAACGACGCCATGAAACTGCTCAACCCCTTCGCCGCCATGGCCATGACCCAGCCGCCCTCATCGCAGCCCAAGCCCCCGCCCGCGCCCGCGTCCAACAACGATCTGCAGACCCTCAAGGAACAGATCGCGGCGATGCAGCAGAAGCTCAACAGCATGGGTGAGCGGTAGGACGCCTCATCCTTCTCCGCCCACAGGGCGGGGAAGGTGTCGCGCACCGCCTTCGGTGCGTGACGGCTGGGGTCTTCCTAGTGGTGCGAACACCCCATCCGTCACCTTGGAAGTCCGGGGTGCCACCTTCCCCACGGCAATGCCGTGGAGAAGGATAAAGAACAGCGCTCTAACCCTTCGCCTCCGGCTCATCGGCGATCATGTGTTTCGCCATATAGGGCGCATTGGTCAGCGCGAAGAGGAGCGTCAGCGGCAGGAGGCCGAAGACCTTGAAATTCACCCAGGTGTCGGTCGCAACACTCCGCCACACGATCTCGTTGAGCAGCGCCATGGCGAAGAAGAACACGCCCCAGCGCATGGTCAGGACACGCCACGCCGCCTCCGGCAGTTTCAGCGCCTCGCCCATCACCAGCTTCAGATAGCTCCGGCCATAGGCAAGCCCGCCGAGCAGGATGGCGCCGAACAGCGCGTTGATGAGCGTCACCTTGACCTTGATAAACAGGTCGCTCTGCAACCACAGCGTCAGCACTCCGAAGACCGCGACGAAGCCGGCACTCACCAAGGGCACCATGGCGAGCTTGCCGGTCAGCGTCCACGACAGCGCGAGGGCAATGAGCGTCGCCACCATGAAGATGCCGGTGCCCCAGAAAATTCCCGCGAACCAGTTGCCGGCGAAGAAGGCCATCAAGGGCCCCATCTCGATCAGCACTTTGACGCCCGGTTTCATGTGTCCTCCAATCCGGCGATGGACCGCGCGAAGGCCTCGGCGTCGAAAGCCTGCAGGTCGCCTATTTGTTCGCCGACACCCACCGCATGTACCGGCAGCGCGAATTTCTCGGCGATGGCGACGAGGATGCCGCCCCGCGCCGTGCCGTCGAGCTTGGTCATGATGACGCAGGCCATAGCAGACGGCACCGACATCCTGTTCATCGACACCGCCGGGCGCCTCCAGAACAAGGCCTATCTGATGGACGAACTCGACAAGGTGGTGCG
>JANNSP010000404.1:0-9661 GCA_031402975.1 Hyphomicrobiales bacterium | reverse complement strand
TTTTCTCTCATGAAACTTGAGTATATGCTCGGTTTAGTGGCAAAAGCCCAGATAACCCACATGGGAGGAATTTAATGAAACCCGTCTTTACCGGCGTCTTAGGTGCATTCGTGGCTGTCGCTCTGGCCTCGACTGCCGTTGCGGAAACAAAGCTGACCATCGCCACCGTCAACAATGGCGACATGATCCGCATGCAGGGTCTGACCGAGGATTTCACCAAGGCCAATCCGGACATCACGCTCGAATGGGTCACCCTGGAAGAGAACGTGCTGCGCGAGAAGGTGACGACCGACATCGCCACCAAGGGCGGCCAGTTCGACGTCCTTACCATCGGCACTTATGAAGTTCCGATCTGGGCCAAGAAGGACTGGCTGGTCGAATTGACCGGCATCGACGATCCCGACGATCTGCTGCCCGCCATCCGCGGCGGCCTGTCGGTCGACGGCAAGCTGTACGCGGCTCCGTTCTACGGCGAAAGCTCGATGGTGATGTACCGCACCGACTTGATGGAAAAGGCCGGCCTCACGATGCCGGACGCTCCGACCTGGGACTTCATCGGCCAGGCCGCCCGCGCCATGACCGACAAGGCGAACGAGATTTACGGCGTGTGCCTGCGCGGCAAGGCCGGATGGGGCGAGAACATGGCCTTCCTCACCGCCATGTCGAATTCCTTCGGAGCGCGCTGGTTCGACGAAAACTGGAAGCCCCAGTTCGATCAGCCGGAATGGAAGAACACGATCGAGTTCTACCTGAAACTCCTGGCGGACGCCGGACCTCCGGGCGCCTCCTCCAACGGTTTCAACGAGAACCTCGCTCTGTTCAACTCCGGCAAGTGCGGCATGTGGATCGACGCGACCGTCGCCGCTTCGTTCGTGACCAACCCCAAGGACTCGAAGGTCTCGGATAAAGTGGGCTTCGCGCTCGCTCCCGACAACGGCCTCGGCAAGCGCGGCAACTGGCTGTGGGCCTGGTCGCTGGCGATCCCGGCGGGCTCGCAGAAGATCGACGCGGCGCAGAAGTTCGTCGGCTGGGCCACCTCCAAGGCCTATCTCGAACTCGTCGCCTCTAAGGAAGGCTGGGCCAATGTTCCGCCGGGCACGCGCAGCTCGCTCTATGCCAACCCGGAATATGCCAAGGTGCCGTTTGCCAAGATGACGCTCGACTCGATCAACTCGGCTGACCCGACCAAGCCCACGGTGAAGCCCGTTCCCTATACCGGCGTGCAGTTCGTGGCGATCCCCGAATTCGCCGGCATGGCCACAACGACCGGCCAGATCTTCTCGGCGGCGCTTGCTGGCGAAAAGACCGCGGACGAAGCATTGGCCGAAGCGCAGGCCGTGGCTACCCGCGAAATGACCAAGGCTGGCTACATCAAGTAACCAACGCCTCCCTCTGGTAACTGCGCTGCCCGGCCAAGAACCGGGCAGCGATTTCCCTCACGCCTTTCACAATCCGACTTAGCCGGGGCATCGCCATGGCAACGCAGCAGACTCGCGCTTTGGGCAGGATCGCCGTTGCGCCCTCGGTGATCGCACTCTTCCTCTGGATGATCGTGCCGCTGGCCATGACCATCTGGTTCTCGTTCCTCCGCTACAACCTCCTCGATCCCAATCCGGCGTGTTCGCTCATGACACCGGGCCAGCTTTTCGATGAAGCCAATCGCTGCTTCGCCGGCACCGCGAACTACTATTATTTCCTGACCGACCCCGCCTTCTTCAAGGCCATGCGCAATTCGCTCATCTTGGTCGGCTGGGTGATCGTCATCAGCGTCGGTTTCGGCACCCTTCTCGCCCTCCTCCTTGACCAGGCGATCTACGGCCGCAACATCGTCCGCCTGATGATCATCGCTCCCTTCTTCGTCATGCCGACGGTGAGTGCCTTGGTATGGAAGAACATGATGCTGCATCCGGTGTCGGGTTTTTTCGCCTGGATCACCAAATCGCTGGGCCTCGGCGCCATCGACTGGTTCGCGCATTATCCGATGACGGCGATCGTCATGATGGTGTCGTGGCAATGGCTGCCTTTCGCCACCCTGATCATTCTCACCGCCCTCCAATCCTTCGACGAGGAACAGAAGGAAGCGGCGCAGATGGACGGCACGCCGCCCCTGTCGTTCTTCTGGTACATGATCGTGCCGCATCTGGCGCGCCCCGTCACCGTGGTGATCCTTATCGAGACGATTTTTCTCCTCAACGTGTTCGCCGAAATCTATGTCAGCGGCTCGGGCGGCCGCGCCGGCAACCTGCCCTTCCTCGTCTACCAGTATGGGCTCCTGTCGAACGACATCGGCGGCGCGTCGGCGGGCGGCATCGTCGCGGTGGTGCTGGCCAATATCGTCGCCTTCTTCCTGATGCGCATGATCGGCAAGAACCTGGAGGCATGAGACCATGGCCCGCGCCGTTTCCGCCCGCCGCCGCATTTTTTTCACGGCACTCGCCTGGGCCATCGCCTTCATCATCTTCTTCCCGATCCTGTGGACGGTGCTGACCAGCTTCAAAAGCGAGGGCGATGCCATCGAGCTGCCGCCCAAGTTCCTGTTCTTCGACTGGACGCTGGAGAACTACGCGGTCGTGCAGGAGCGCTCGGACTATGTGAAGTTCGCCATGAACTCCGTGTATCTGGCACTGGGCTCCACGCTGCTGGCGCTGGTTCTGGCGATCCCCGCCGCCTGGGCCATGGCCTTCGCTCCGGGAAAGCGCACCAAGGACCTCCTGATGTGGATGCTGTCCACCAAGATGATGCCGCCGGTCGGAGCGCTCATTCCCCTCTACCTGATCTTCCGCGACCTGGGCCTGCTCGATACGCGGGGCGGCATCATCATCGTACTGATGCTGCTGAACCTGCCGATCATCATCTGGATGCTCTACACATATTTCAAGGAAATCCCGGCCGAAATTCTCGAGGCCTCGCGCATGGACGGAGCCTCCCTGTGGAAAGAGATGGTCTATGTGCTGGCGCCGATGGCGGTTCCGGGCATCGCGTCCACCCTGCTGCTCAATGTCATTCTGGCCTGGAACGAGGCCTTCTGGACCTTGAGCCTCACCACCAAGGATGCAGCACCGCTCACCCAGTTCATTGCCTCGTACTCCTCGCCCGAGGGACTGTTCTGGGCCAAGCTTTCGGCGGCCTCCACCATGGCCATCGCCCCCATCCTCGTCCTGGGCTGGTTTGCCCAGAAGCAACTCGTCCGCGGCCTCACCTTCGGAGCAGTGAAATAACATGGGAACGATCATTCTCAAGAACGTCCGCAAGGCCTTCGGCGATGCCATCATCATTCCCGGCGCCGATCTGGAGATCAAGCACGGCGAGTTCGTTGTCTTCGTCGGGCCGTCGGGTTGCGGCAAGTCGACGCTTCTCCGCCTCATCGCGGGGCTCGAGGATCTGACCGCCGGCGACATCGACATCGATGGCCAGAATGTCTCCGATGTGCCGCCGTCGAAACGCGGGCTGTCGATGGTGTTCCAGTCTTACGCGCTCTATCCGCATATGAGCGTCAGGAACAATATCGCCTTCGGCCTGAAGATGGCGGGGATGCCCAAATCCGAGATCGACGCCAAGGTGGCGAAGGCGGCGGCGACGCTCAATCTCACCGAATCTCTTGATCGCAAGCCGCGCATGCTTTCGGGCGGCCAGCGTCAGCGCGTGGCCATCGGGCGCGATATCGTGCGCCAGCCCAAGGCGTTCCTTTTCGACGAGCCTCTGTCCAACCTCGATGCAGCACTCCGCGTCAACATGCGGATCGAGATCATGCAGCTGCACCAGTCGCTCGGCGCCACCATGATCTATGTGACGCATGACCAGGTCGAGGCGATGACCATGGCCGACCGCATCGTGGTACTCAACCGGGGCCATATCGAGCAGGTGGGCTCGCCGCTCGAACTTTACAATCACCCGGTATCGCTGTTCGTCGCCGGCTTCATCGGCTCGCCGAAAATGAACATCATCGAGGGCAACACGCTCGGCATCAGGCCCGAACATATCGCGCTGTCGCGGACATCGGGCGACTGGGAGGGCACCGTGATGCTGGCCGAGCATCTGGGCTCGGATACCTTCCTCTATATCGACAGCGGCAAGCGCGGCACGCTGACGGTGAGGGCGGAAGGCGAGTTCGACGCCGAGCCCGGCACAAAGGTCTGGATGACTCCGGACAAGGGGCGAATCCACCGCTTCAATCAGGAAGGCAAAGCAGTCGTAAAATGAGACTTCAGGACAAAGTCGCGGTGGTGACCGGTGGTGCTCGCGGTATCGGGCGGGCGATCGCCGAAGGCTTTGCGCGCGAGGGGGCGCGCGTTTGCGTCGCCGATATAGACTTTGGCGCGGCATCGCAAACCGCGCGCGATACCGGCGGGGGAGCGTTCGCGGTCCATCTCGATGTCACCAGCATGGCGTCGATCTCGGCCCTTGTCAGCGAGGCGGAAGCGGTGGCGGGCGGCATCGACATTCTGGTCAACAACGCCGCGATCTTCGATCTCGCCCCCATCGAGGAGATCACCGAGAAGAGCTATGACAAGATATTCGCCGTGAATGTGAAGGGTTTGCTGTTCACTCTGCAGTCCGTGGCCAAGTCCATGATGGCGCGCGGCCAGGGCGGCAAGATTATCAACATGGCGTCGCAGGCCGGACGGCGCGGCGAGCCGCTGGTCGGGGTCTATTGCGCCTCCAAGGCCGCCGTTATCAGCCTCACCCAATCGGCGGGCCTCGGCCTCATCAAGCATCGCATCAATGTCAACGGCATTTCGCCGGGTGTCGTCGACACGCCGATGTGGGATGAGGTCGACGCGATGTTCGCCAAATACGAGGGCCTGGCCAAGGGCGAGAAGAAGAGACAGGTGGGCGAAGGCGTTCCCTACGGGCGCATGGGCAAGCCAGAAGATCATGTGGGCTGCGCCATCTTCCTGGCGTCGGCCGAAAGCGATTACGTCGTGGCGCAGACGTTCAACGTCGACGGCGGACAATGGATGAGTTGAAGGGATAAGAGAATGTATCTTGAGAAACTGAAACTCGATGGCAGGGTCGCCGTGGTGACCGGCGGCGGCCAGGGAATAGGCGCCGCCTGCGCCAGGGCCCTGGGGGAAGCCGGCGCCATCGTCATCGTCGCCGATTTCATGCCCGACCGGGTCGAGGCGAGTGTTGCCGAGCTGAAGAAGCTTGGCATCAAGGCGCATGGATCGCGGATGGATGTCACCAAGTCCAATGAAGTGGATGCCGCCGCAGCCCAGATCGTCAAGGCCCATGGCCGCGTCGACATCCTGGTCAACAATGCCGGGGTGGCGAAAAGCGACGTCAAGGCCGAGGACACGACGGACGCGCATTGGCGCCATCACATGGATGTCAATGTCGACGGACTGTTCTGGTGCTGCCGCGCCTTCGGCCGCCAGATGCTGGCCCAGGGCAAGGGCTCGATCGTCAATATCGGCTCGATGTCGGGCTTCATCGTCAACAAGCCGCAGCCGCAATCCTTCTACAATGCGTCGAAGGCGGCGGTGCATCATCTGACAAGATCGCTGGCGGCCGAATGGGGTGCCCGCGGTGTCCGCGTCAACGCCGTGGCGCCAACCTATATCGAGACACCGCTCACCACTTTCGGCATCAACGAGAGTCCGGAAATGTACAAGGTGTGGCTGGAGATGACGCCGATGGGGCGGGTCGGCCAGCCCGACGAGATCGCCTCGGTCGTGCATTTTCTAGCCTCCGACGCGGCCAGCCTGATGACCGGCTCGATCGTTCTTGCAGACGGAGGCTATTGCTGCTGGTAAGGGTTCGGGGTTGATAACCCTGCGGGAACGCTGAATGCCGGCACTCTCCGTCCTCGATCTCGCATCCGTCTCCGAAGGCTCGACTCCCGGTGATGCACTGCGCAATTCGCTGGATCTGGCGCGGCAGGCGGAGCGGCTGGGATACCGGCGCTTCTGGCTGGCCGAGCATCACAACATGGTGGGCATCGCCAGTGCCGCCACCGCCGTGGCGATCGGTTATGTGGCGGGCGGAACCAACTCCATACGCGTCGGCTCGGGCGGCATCATGCTGCCCAACCATTCGCCGCTGGTGATCGCCGAGCAGTTCGGCACGCTGGCGAGCCTCTATCCGGGCCGCATCGATCTGGGGCTGGGGCGCGCTCCCGGCACCGACCAGCAGACGCTCCGGGCACTCCGGCGCAATCCGCTGAGCGCCGACACGTTTCCCCAGGACGTGCTCGAATTGCAGGCTCTGCTCGGGCCCCTTCAGCCGGGGCAGACGGTGCAGGCGGTGCCGGGTACGGGTACCGAAGTGCCCTTGTGGATCCTCGGCTCCAGCCTGTTCGGGGCGACGCTGGCCGCCATGCTGGGATTGCCTTACGCTTTCGCCTCGCATTTCGCGCCCGACGCGCTGCTGCCGGCGCTCGCGGCGTACCGGGAGAAATTCGAGCCATCGCGGCAGCTCGACCACCCCCATGCGATGGTAGGCGTCAATGTGATCGCGGCGGACACCGACGACGAAGCGCGCCGCCTGTTCACCTCGGTCCAGCAGGCTTTCGCCAATATGGTCAGGGGTACGCGGGGCAGGCTGCCGCCACCCATCGACGACATCGAGAGCTACTGGACGCCCATGGAAAAAGCCCACGCCTCGAACATGCTGTCGTGCTCGATCGTGGGGTCTCCCGAAACGGTGCGGCGCGGCATCGAGGAACTGTCACGGCGGACCGGCGCCGACGAGTTCATCGTCGCGGCGGCGATCCACGATCATCGGGCGCGGCTCAGGTCCTACGAAATTCTGTCCGAAGCAAACTGACTACGCGACCGGGGTTGGAGCCGGGACAAGCCATGCTCGGTCTTGTTCCAGTGGAACGGCTGGGCGATGAAGTCCCAGACGGCCAGCCAGGCGGCGAGCGACATCAACAGCCAATAGAACGGCATGGTCGCCAGGCTCAGCCACCAGCCCCCGATGCCAAGGCGGCGAAGGGCCCGGCGTCCGGCGATGAACGCGACGCCATAGCCCGAGACGAAGACCGCGAGACTAAGACCGGCAAGCATGACAGGCACGAGGCCGGCTTCGCCCGGCATGGCCCGGCCGGTCACCATGAGCCACAGCGTCAAGGCGATGCACACCGGATGCAGGAGGGCGGACGCCACGACACCGGCGGTCACCGCCTGGAATGTCCAGAATCCCGCGACGCCCAGTTGCGAGGCGCACAGCAATGGCTGGCGCATATGCACGAGCCAGGTCTGCAGGAACCCCTTAAGCCAGCGCGAACGCTGCCGGAGCCAGTTGCCGAGCCTGACATTGGCTTCCTCGTAGGTTCGCGACTGGAAAGTCTCGATCGTATAGCCGTGGCGCGCCAGGCGAAATCCCAGATCGGCATCCTCGGTGACGTTGTAAGGATCCCAGGCGCCGACCCGGCAGAGCACCGACGTGCGGAAGTGATTGGACGTGCCTCCCAGCGGCAACGGCAGGCCGTAGCTGGCGAGCGCGGGCAGGAGCAGTCCGAATAAAGTGGCGTATTCGATGGTGAACTGCCGGGTGAGCCAGTTTTCGTTTGGATTGTAAAAACACAGTTCGGCCTGCAGACAGGCGGTATTTCCCGGCCGCGCCGCAAAGCTTTCGGCGGCGCGGCGAAGCTGGCTCGGCTCGGGAATGTCCTCGGCATCGAAGATCGTAAGCAGGGTGCCGCGGGCGAAATGCAGCGCGTAGTTGAGGGCCCGCGCCTTGGTCTGGGGCTTGCCGGTGGGCACCACGATCACGTCGAAGTGTTCGGGCAGCGCCACCTTCGCCACGGCGCGCCGCATGGTGATGTCGCCTTCCTCGAGGATCAGCTTGATGTCGAGCCGCGAGGCCGGATAGTTGCGGACTTATGTAGCAAGCGCACCAAGCGGCAGGTGGGTCTAAGATGGACGGAGCGGTGATGTAGGGCGCGCCCTATGTGGCGGCAGTTAACGTTGGGGCTAATCAGCGTCATTGTGTTGCTGTGGGGCTTCGAACCGTACTTCAGCCGACTTGCCATCTTCCGCGTCCCCGGCAACGAGGTCGCTAATGTCGGCATGAAAACAGAACCTTGTTGTTCTTTTGCCTTCAAACGCATCGTTATATTCCGCAATCCCATAAACAATGTATCCCTCCCCAGTGGCCAGCGGCCGATATGGGCGGGTCGCTTCAGTCAAAGTGCTTTGCGATGGACCCAAAGTCTTGCTGCGTGGCGAATCGTGTTTTGGACTGTTGATCGAAAAATTCGGTGGCAGAGGCCAGGGAACGATCTCAAGGGCCGTCACGGTTCTGAATTTATAAGCTGGCGTTTGACCAGCATTTTTAACTTCACAATGAATGGTGATTCTGCCTTCGCGCATTTCTGGCTTGGCAAGAACAAGGTTCACCGTAGACGCATTCACAACAACATAGGCTCTCAATTCCCGTTGAGTCATATCTCGGGTTATCCGAAGGGATTCCCGCGTGAGATACAGCGTGTAAATCAAAAGGCAGGTGCCGAGGGTCGCAATACCTACCTGCCACCATGCGGGGCTTATTTGCCGTTCAGCGGCTTCAGCGCCTTTCCAAGCGGCATCAGCAGCTTTGCGTTGGGCAGCCAGATCGTCGGCCTCATGTTGCTCGGATTTTTGTTCGCGATTCCTGGTTCTCTCGGCCTCTATTGGGTCTTCGATGATCCGAATAGGAACCGAAAATTTGTTGGTGGAACCCTCGCGGTTTTGTTTTTCACCTGCACCGTGTTTTTCTATGGCTGGGCTATCAGTGCCCACCCCTTCGCGACTTGGGGCCTGTGCTAAAGCGGCGGACGTTATTAGCCATCCGACAACTGCAATGATCGACAGCCAATAGCTTCTAGGCATTGGAGTAAGAACGCCGTTGTGAACCCGCCACGGCTGATCTTATTGTTCAAATTCCGTTCTGTCTCTTGAATCCCGATAGTCGCCAGTTTTTCGGCCAGTTCCGCCGTGGTGATGCCCCGGCGGCGAAGCTCGCCGCGCAACAGGTTCTTAGCCCGCGTCTCATACTCAACCGTGATCGGCTTGTCCTTCCACGGCTCTACCTTGGGGGGCTTCTTTTCGGTTGTTTCATCTTTCATCATATACGATGAAATAATTCCTTGCATTTGGTTAGTCAATACCATATATTCGGTGTATCAATTCACCGGATATGATGAACGTGCAACACTTCCTCCTCTCAGCCAAGTCCCGGACCCTCTCCCTCAAGGCGATCTACAAGGGTGGCGAGGAAGCGGCCTACAGCATGTTCCGCAAGCTGCGCTGGCATCAGACGGACGGCTCGCCGGTATGCCCGCGTTGCGGCTCGGTCGAGGCTTACGAAATCACCACCCGCCGCAAATTCAAGTGCAAGGGTTGCGGCCATCAGTTCAGCGTCACGTCCGGCACGATCTTCGCCAGCCGCAAGATGAGCTTCACCGATATGCTGGCGGCGATCTGCATTACCATGAACGCGGCCAAGGGCCTGTCCATGGTTCAGCTTTCCCGCGATCTCGATTGCCAGTACAAAACCGCTTTCGTGTTGGCCCACAAGCTCCGGGAAGCCCTTGGCGCGGAAACCAAGGCTCACACCCTTACCGGCGAAGTCGAGGTTGACGGGGCCTATTTCGGCGGTCACGTCCGTCCGGCATACCGCGTCGAGGATCGGGTTGTCCGCCGCCTGGCCGAAAACGAGACCGGCACCCGCCGCG
>JANNSP010000403.1:0-5364 GCA_031402975.1 Hyphomicrobiales bacterium | reverse complement strand
TGCGGCCCTTGGCGTCTCCGCTCGCATTGGGATGGATCATGCCGTAGAGCTTGGCCACCGCCATGTCGCTGTCGCCGATCATCGGATAATTGACGGTGGCGCCGGTCACGTCCTTGATGTCCTGTTTCCAGCGCTGGTGATCGTCGACCGAATCGACCGAGATGCCGATCATCTTGACGCCGCGCTTGTCGAACTCGTGCTTCATCTTCGCCATGGAGCCGAGCTCCGTGGTGCATACCGGCGTGAAATCCTTGGGGTGGGAGACCAGCACCGCCCACGACCCGTCGATATAGTCATGGAACTTGATGCGGCCCTCGGTGGTATCGGCCTCGAAGTCGGGCGCAATGTCGCCAAGCTGCAGGGTCATGGGTGCCTCCTTTGATGGAACGCGCGATTATAGATTGCCGGGCATCCGCCACAAACAACAAATTTGACAAACGTCCGGCGTCCGGGCTTGCATCGCGCAAAGGGAGTTTCACATGTCCATTCTCCGCGCCATACCGGCCCTGGCCATCGTCATCGCCGTCTATCTGCTCATGGGATTGGGGGGCGGCCTCATGCTTGACGGCGACGCCTTCACCGTGACGCTGCCGTCAACGGCGGTTTTCGCGCTTCGGGCGGGGGATTTATTTACCCTGGCCGGACTCGTCGCGCTGTTTGTCGAGATGCTGAAGGCCGCCCGCTCGTCCACCAGCGCCGTCATCGACCATATCCTCTCGACGCTGACCTTTATCGTGGCGCTCGTCGCTTTCCTGCTCGTTGATTACTGCGGCACGGGGGCGTTCTTCCTGCTCGCCACGATGACGCTGATCGATGTGATCGCGGGCTTTTCCGTGTCGATCTTCGCAGCGCGGCGCGATCTCAACATGCATAGCGGCTGAGGCGTGGCGTTTCGCCTGAAACTGGCCCGCGAGATGGGGCTCGACGCGGAGGAGATTGCGACTTTCCGCGAGTTGTCGAGCCCCGTCCGCATCCAGGATTTCTTGACCGCCATGCCGAGCAACCCGGAAACCGAAGGCGACACCTGCTGGCCGGTGCGCGTGGCGCTCCGCCGCAATCTGTGCCACTGCATCGAGGCGGCCTTCATCGCCGCCGCGGCCCTCCTGCTGCACGGGAAGCCGGCACTGCTCATGGATTTCCAGGCGGCCGGCGACGACGATCACGTGGTGACGCTATTCCGCCGCGGCCGCCATTGGGGTTCGATCTCCAAGAGCAACTCGATCTGGCTCCGCTGGCGCGATCCGGTTTATGCCTCACCCCGCGAAATCGCGATGAGTTACTTTCATGAATATGTGAAAGACGGCCGCAAAAGTCTGCGGCGCGTGTCGAAGCCCTTCGATATCGGGCGCTACGATCCCATGACCTGGATCACGCCGGAGGAGGACTGCTGGGACATGGCGGGCGAACTCGACGCCTCGCCGCATTTCGCCGTGGTCAGCGCCAACCAGGCCCGGACGCTACGCCCGCGCGACGACTTCGAACTGCGGGCGGGCCAGATGAAGGAGTTTGCATAGGCACTTGACCAACCGGCTTCGCTTGCTATCATAACGATATCAAGGAGAGCAAGGTCATGGGCCAGATCATCGTGCGTCAACTCGACGACAAGGTACTAAGCAGGATAAAGACGCGGGCAAAAGCCAACAAGCGTTCAGCGGAGGCGGAAGTGCGGGATTTGCTGACCAGGGCCGTCAACCCCGCCAAAGCCACCCACAAGTCGCTGGCATCGCTTGCCGGCGCCGGTCAATCCGGCCGTTCGGCGGCTGAGATCGAAGACTATGTCAAAATGCTCCGGGACGAGTGGGACCGCTAGGGCGTGGACACCTACTACATCGATTCAAACGTGGTCATCTCGATAGTAGAAACCAGTCAGCCATTGTCCGAGGAACAATCGCGTTTCCTGCGGCTGCTTGACGAAGGAAAAGTCAAGGCCCTGACCAGTGAGCTGACTCTGGCGGAGTGTTTGGTGAAACCGTTCGCGGATCGCAATGCCGTGGCGGTGTCGGCCTATCTGGAATTTCTGGACGGCCGGCAGAATTTTCCGGTCATCCCCGTATCGCGGGAAATACTCCTGGCAGCCGCCCGGCTGCGGGGCAAGAAGAATGTCAAACTGCCGGATGCAATTCACCTCGCAACCGCCGGGGCGTTCGGTTGCACCGTGTTCCTGTCGAATGACCGGCGTCTGCGATCCGTCGATGATCTGAGGATACTGGCTTGGTCGCAAAGCTGACTACGCTTTGATTCTCTCGCCCTTCGGATCGTAGAAAGGTTGCAGTTGCACCTTCGCGGGGTAGCGTTTCCAGGCGAGTTCAACTTCCCAACTTCCATCCCTGATCCAGTCCGCGTTGACGCCGGACTCGTTCTTTACGTAACCGAGTCCCAGCGATAGGTCGACCCGATGCCCCCAGGCCCCCGAAGTCGTGGACCCAACGATCACGCCGTCGCGATAGATCGGCTCTTCATGATAGATCATCGGCGCCGTACCGGAATTGTCTTCGAGCGCCAGGCACACCAGCCGCTTGGGCTGGATCGTCCGTGTACGTTGCTTCTCCAGCGCGTCCCGCCCGATGAAGTCGTCCGGCTTGTTCCAGGCCACGGCGAATCCCAGGCCCGCTTCGAGCGGCGTGTCCTCGTCGGAAATATCATGGCCCCAGTGGCGGTAGGCCTTTTCCATGCGGCAGTTGTTCATCGTATGCATGCCGGCGGGCGTCAGCCCGAAATCCTGGCCCGTCTGCCACAGCCGCTCGAATACATGGCCCGCGAACTCGGCCGGAACATAAAGCTCCCAGCCCAGTTCGCCCACATAGGTGATGCGGGCTGCGCGCAGCCTCGCATAGCCGATCTCGATCTCGCGCGAGGTGCCGAACGGAAATCCCTCGTTCGACAAATCTTCGCCGGATAGCTTCTCCAGCAGCGCCCGCGATTTGGGCCCCATCACCGCGATCATCGGTAGCCCGGACGTGATGTCGGTCGCAACGCAATGCGCGTCCGCCGGCGTATGCCGCCGGAGCCAGGCCATGTCGCGGGTCTGCGGCACGGCACCCGTCACCACCAGGAAGCGATCTTCGGCCAAACGCGTCACGGTCAGATCCGCCTCGATGCCGCCGCGCTCGTTCAGCCATTGCGTGTAGACGATCCGCCCGGGCTCCACATCGACATCGTTGGCGCCGATGCGGTTCAAAACCTTGCAGGCATCGCGCCCCTCGACCGAGAACTTGGCGAAACTCGACTGGTCGAAGAAGGCGCAATCGGTCATCAGGTGTTTGGCTTCATAGTCGGCGCAGGGGAACCAGTTCTGGCGGCCGTAGGAATATTCGTATTCGGGTTTGACGCCGTCCCGCGCGTACCAGTTGGGCCGCTCCCAGCCATTCACTTCGCCGAACACCGCGCCCAGTTCCTTCGTGTACGGATGAAATGGCGAGCGACGGACGCCCCGCGCCGTCTCCGCCTGGCGATAGGGCCAGTGCATGGCATAGAGCAACCCTAAGCTCTCGCTCACCCGGTCATGCACATAGTTCCGCACCGACTGGAACGGATGGATGCGGCGGATGTCCATGGCGTTGACGTCAACCGGCGGATGGCCGTGTCTGATCCATTTGGCAAGGACGAGTCCGGCGCCGCCCGACGACTGGATGCCGATCGAGTTGAAGCCCGTGGCCACGAACACGTTCTTCACCTCCGGCGCCTCGCCCAGATAGTAGCGCACATCGGGGGTGAAACTTTCCGGGCCGTTGAAAAAGAGCTGGATGCCCGCCGTCTCGAGCAGCGGCACGCGGTTGATGGCGGCGGAGAGGATCGGCTCGAAGTGGTCCATGTCTTCCGGCAGCGTCACGAAGGCGTGGTCTTCGTCGATTGAGCCGCCACCCCAGGGCTTGGCGCGGGGCTCGAAGGCGCCGACCATCAGTTTCCCCGCGTCCTCCTTGTAATAGGTGCATTCGTCGGGGACGCGGACGACGGGCATGTCGCGCGGCAATCCTGCTATCGGTTCCGACACGATATAGAAATGCTCGCAGGCATGGAGCGGAATGTTGACGCCGATCGAACGGCCGAGGTCGCGCGACCACAGGCCCGACGCGATCACGATGCGGTCGGCGCGGATCGTGCCGCCCGTGGTTTCGACCCCGACTGCCGCGCCCTTCTCGACCAGGATGCGCGTCACTTTCGTGTTCTCGAAAATTCGCGTGCCCCGCGAGCGAGCGCCCGAGGCAAGCGCCTGGGTGACATCGATCGGATTGACCTGGCCGTCTTTCGGCAGGAACACGCCGCCAACCACGCCCGCCATGTTGTAATGCGGCACCCGCTCCTTGATCTCTGCCGTCGAAATGACCTCGACCGCGAGGCCGAAATTCCGCGCCATCGAGGCGCCGCGCTTCAGTTCCTCCATGCGGCCTTCGTTCAACGCGATCGAGATCGAGCCGTTCTGCTTGAAGCCGGTGGCGAGCCCGGTTTCCTTCTCCAGTCCCTCGAACAGCCCGGTGGTATATTTCGCCAGTTCCGTCAGGTTGCGCGAGGCGCGAAGCTGTCCCACCAGCCCCGCCGCATGCCAGGTGGTGCCGGAGGTGAGTTGCTTCCGCTCCAGCAGAACGACATCGGCAATTCCCTCCTTGCCCAGATGATAGGCAATCGAGGCGCCGACAATGCCGCCGCCGATGATGACGACATCGGCGCGGGAGGGCAGGGACTTGGTCATGACGTCTCCATAAAATGTCCTCACCCTGAGGGGCAGCGCGAAGCGGGGCCTCGAAGGACCCGCCACGGGGCCGATGCTTCGAGGCTTGGCTCACGCTCGCACCTCAGCATGAGGACTGCAGGGGTCCAATAGCAATAAAAACGCCGCTGGCAAAACCAGCCTGTGGATTTGCCCGGCGCGGCCGAACCGCTGGTGCTCAATGGCAAGCAGCTTGGCGCCGGCGACGCGGTGTTCAGGCTGGAGGCGTCGAGATCACAGGATTGCGGTGGGCCTTGAAGCGTGTATGGTTTGCGTCTGTTACAAATGAAGCGTAGCCTGATCTAGCCGCGCTTTAATTTCAATCCCCTGAAACTCGGGGTTCAAAAATTCTTGGAGGAATTCATGACCAGAATATTTCGTTCGATCGGCGCATGCCTTGTAGGGAGCGTGCTCCCCTTCTTCCTGACCCTTCCGGCCAACGCCGTGACTGCCGTGTCGCAAGGCCCTTGCACTTACACGGGTGCCAACTGTCTTGTATTCAACAACACCACGGCTCCGATCCCGGTGATCCGTTCTTTTGCCTTCAACATGCCGGCTGCCGGCAGGGCAATGGTCCAGTTCGACGGCACGATGCAGTGCGTGGTGAACTCGTCAATCAACAATCAGAATGTGATCGATCTGGCCAGTCAGATCGTGAC
>JANNSP010000402.1:0-4098 GCA_031402975.1 Hyphomicrobiales bacterium | reverse complement strand
GAATTGCAGGTCCTCGGGGCTCGATGCGCGCGGCGTGTCGTCGTAGGTCGTTCCGGTCAGTCCGATGCGCACGCCATCGAAGGTCACGATCGCGCGGTCGCGGAAATTCGGCAGCGGCTTGCCGTCCGGCCCGCGCAGGTTGGCGGCGTAGAGCGGGAATTTTGCCTCCGCCATCCGCTGGAAGAAGATTTGCTTGCCGAAGTCGAACTCGTGATTGCCCGGCACGAAGATATCGGGCGGGATCATGTTGGTGAGCGCGACGATGTGCGCGCCGCGGTCGAGCCCCGACATCAGCGAGGGCGACAGCGTGTCGCCGGCATGCGCGAAAATTACATGCCCGCCGGTGACGCGTGCGCTGGCGCGCTCCGCCTTCACCACCGCGGCGAGCCGCGCGAAGCCGCCGCGCCGCCGGCCGTCCGGCATTGCCGTGTCGCCCATGATGTAGATGTCGTTGACCAGGATGAAGGTGACCCTGGTGGCCTGCGTCGTGGCAGTCTCGGCACGACCCACGCCGGGAGCGAAGACGACCGCGAGGAGACCGGCGAGGCGGTGGAACAGGGATCGGCGAGACAGGGGGCGAAACAGAGACATTGGGGTTCTTTGCGTGTGCGGGCCGGGCCTCTTACCACGCATGCAACAGGCGCGGCTATCGCGTATGCTGGACGGCATGAATGAAGCCTTGCCCATTAATACCGCCGCGGCGACCGAGCTCGCGCCCGAGGCCACGCTCGCCGGGATCGGCGTGCTCTTGGTCAATCTCGGCACCCCGGACGCGGCGGATGCGCCGGCGGTGCGGCGCTATCTCAAGGAATTCCTGTCCGATCCGAGGGTGATCGAGATCAACCGCTCGGTGTGGTGGGTCATCCTCAATGCCATCATCCTGACCACGAGGCCCAAACGCAGCGGTCATGCCTACGCCAAGATCTGGAACCAAGAGCGCAATGAATCGCCGCTCAAGACCATCACCCGGTCGCAGGCCGAGAAGCTTAACCTGGCGCTTTCAAGCCCCATGCGCATTGTGGTCGACTGGGCCATGCGCTACGGCCAGCCGGCGGCAGGGGACCGGGTCCGGGCCCTGCAGGCGGAAGGCTGCGACCGCATTCTCATCGTTCCGCTTTATCCGCAATACAGTGCGGCGACCACGGCAACAGCCCTCGACAAGGTGTTTGAAGTTCTGAAATCGATGCGCTGGCAGCCGGCGATCCGCAGCCTGCCTCCTTACTACGACGATCCCGGACACATCGAGGCCCTGGCGCTCAGTCTCGAACAGCACCTCAAGACGCTCGACTGGACTCCCGACCTGATCCTCGCGTCCTTTCACGGGCTTCCCCAAGCCTATCTGGAAAAGGGCGACCCCTATTACTGCCACTGCATGAAGACGGCGCGCCTGCTGGCGGCCCGGCTCAATCTGCCGGAAGACAGGTTCCAGGTGGTTTTCCAGTCGCGTTTCGGCAAGGCGGAATGGCTCAAGCCCTACGCGCAGCAAACCGTCGAGGGGCTTCCGGCGCGCGGTATCAAGAACCTGGTGATGATCATGCCGGGTTTCTCTGCCGATTGCGTCGAAACGCTCGAAGAAGTGGCGATCGGCCTGAAGGAGACGTTCCTGGAGCGTGGCGGGGTCAATTTTTCGGCGGTGCCCTGCCTCAACGACCAGCCACTGTCGATCGCCATGCTGGAAACCCTCATCCGGCGCGAGCTTTCGGGCTGGGTGTGAATGCTCTTGCGGCGCGGGCGGCGAGTGGCCATTCTTGGGGTCATTCTCACGGCGGAGAAAACTCATGTTTGAAGCTTCCGGCATTTTCGTCCTGGTCATCGTCGCGGTGGTCATCTTCTATCTGTTGCGCGCCATTCGCATGGTGCCGCAGGGCCATGCCTACACCGTCGAGCGTTTCGGCAAATATGTGCGCACCCTGCAACCCGGTCTGGGGTTGATCATTCCCTTCATCGACAAGATCGGCGCCAAGCAGAACATGATGGAGCGGGTCATCCAGGTGCCCTCGCAGGAAGTGATCACCAAGGACAACGCCATGGTGACGGTCGATGGCATCGCCTTCTACCAGGTGCTGGACGCGGCGCGCGCCACCTACGAGATCAACGATCTGCCGAACGCCATCATCAACATGACGATGACCAATATCCGCACCGTGATGGGATCGATGGAACTCGACAGCCTGCTGTCGCAGCGCGACGAGATCAACCAGCGGCTGTTGGGCGTCGTCGATCAGGCGACTCATCCGTGGGGCGTCAAGATGACGAGGATCGAGATCAAGGACATCAACCCGCCGCGTGATCTCGTCGACTCGATGGGCCGCCAGATGAAGGCCGAGCGTGAAAAGCGCGCCAACATTCTCGAAGCCGAAGGCCTGCGCCAGGCGGCGATCCTCAAGGCCGAGGGCGAGAAGCAGTCGGTGGTCCTGCAGGCCGAGGGCCGGCGCGAAGCGGCGTTCAAGGATGCCGAAGCCCGCGAGCGCTCGGCCGAAGCCGAGGCCCGCGCAACCGAGATGGTTAGTCTCGCCATCTCCAGCGGCAATGTTCAGGCCATCAACTATTTCGTCGCCAACAACTACATCAAGGCCCTCGAGGCCATCGCCCGCTCGCCCAACCAGAAAATCCTGATGATGCCGCTCGACGCGACCTCGGTGCTCGGATCGATCGGCGGCATCGCCGAGATCGCGCGCGAGGCCTTCGGCGGCTTCCAGCCACCGTCGGGCGAGCGGCGCACGCCGTCGGGCGTTCCCGGCATCGCGCCCAAGGCGTAAGGAGGCCCGCCGATGGATCAGCTTCTCCCCTTCGGCGACTGGTTCTGGTGGATCGCCGCCGGCGTCCTGCTCATTCTCGAACTGACGGCGCCCGGCGTCTTCTTCATGTTCCTGGCCGCTGCCGCCGTGATCGTCGGTGTCCTCGATACGGCGCTGAGTCTCGGCTGGCAGATCGAACTCACTCTGTTTGCCGGATTTTCCCTCATCTTCGTCCTGGCCGGGCGGCCCTTCCTCAAGCGCCGTCATATGCTCGACAGCGACCGGCCCAACCTCAATCGGCGCATGTATGACCATGTCGGAAAAAACTTCGTGCTGGCCGAGCCGGTGGTCGATGGCAAGGGTAGACTCCGCATCGAGGACACGATCTGGGAACTGCGCGGCCCCGACCTGCCGCAAGGTGCGCGCGTCAAGGTGACCGGCGTCGAAGGAATGCGCCTCAAGGTCGAAGCGGCTTAAGTCACCCCGATCCTGAGCAGGTCGTGGATATGCACCAGCCCGATCGGGCGGTGGGCATCGTCGACCACGAACAGGTTGGTGATCTTGGCCGAATTGAGCATCTCTAGCGCCTCCGAGGTCAGCGCGTCGGGGGCTATCGTCTTGGGCTCGGGCGTCATCACCTCTGCGACCGTCAGATCGAGGAGATTGCGGCTCATGTGGCGGCGGAGGTCGCCGTCGGTGACGATGCCGATGAGGCGGCCGTCCTCTCCCGTGACACCGAGGCAGCCGTAGCTCCGCGACGTCATCACCAGCAGCGCCTCCGACATCGGCAGGCCGCCCACGCATAGCGGCAATTGCGATTTCTTGTGCATGGCGTCGCGCACATGGGTGAGGAGTGCGCCCAACCTGCCTCCCGGGTGGAAGTTGCGGAAGTCGCCGGCGGTAAATCCCCGGTCCTCGAGCAGGGCCGCGGCCAGCGCATCGCCCACCGCGATCTGCATCAGCGTCGAGGTAGTGGGCGCGAGGCCAATCGGGCAGGCTTCCTTGGCGTTGGGCAAGAGCAGCACCACGTCGGCCTCGCGGGCGATGGTGCTTTCGCCCTGCGCCGTAAGTGCGATGAGAGGCACGGCGAAACGCCGCGAAAACACCAGGATGTTCCGTAGTTCCGGAGATTCTCCCGAGTTCGAGACAACGATGATGACGTCGTCCTTGGTGATCATGCCGAGGTCGCCATGGCCGGCCTCGGCCGCGTGCACGAACATCGCGGGCCGGCCCGTCGAGGCCAGCGTCGCCGCGATCTTGCGCCCGGCGTGACCGCTCTTGCCCATGCCGGTCAGGATGACGCGCCCCTTCGAACGCAGGATGATCTCGATCGCGTCGGCCATGGCGGCCCCCAAGGGCC
>JANNSP010000401.1:0-7237 GCA_031402975.1 Hyphomicrobiales bacterium | reverse complement strand
GACGCTTCTACAAACTCAAAGGCGTTTCGGGCAAACCCAGGCCGCTGCAACTGCCGAGGCCTGTCACATTTAACGCCGCCTTCGGTCCGCCGGGCCGCGACTTCGCCGCGAAGTCGAGCGATTTTCTGCTGACCACTTTTTCCGAGATCGAAGCGGGCCGCGCTCATGTCGAGGATATCGGCACGCGCGCCGCGCGCGAAAACCGCGACCTCGGCGTGCTCGCCACCTGTCACGTCGTGTGTCGCGCAACGCAGACAGAAGCGGAGGACTATTACGAAAATTACGCCGTGACCCACGCCGATCGGGGCGCTGTCGATTATCACATGGCGCAGAAACGAAAATTCGCCGGCTCGCATGACGAAGCAACGTTCCGGCTGCATGCAAAACGCTTCGCCGGCGGCGCCGGAACCTTTCCGCTGGTCGGTACGCCGCGAAAGATAGTCGATGAGATGGTCGCGATGCAGCGCGCCGGCTTCGGTGGAACCGCTGTATCATTCGTCAATTATCTCAACGAGTTACCGTATTTCGTTGAGAAAGTGATTCCGCTGATGAAAGAAGCGGGGTTGCGGCTGTGAGTGAGCGGCCGCAAGCCTATCTCGATCCGCCGCGAACCGCTTCATTCGCCTTGCCAATTCCTCCCGCCGGCAAACCGCTCATCAGTCTTGCGATCAATGAAAGCCCATTCGGCTGCTCGCCGAAAGCGATTGCGGCGGCGGCGGCGCGATTGCAATCGCCGCATCGCTATCCCGATCCGTCGAGCAACGAATTGCGCGCGGCGATCGCCGGCGTGCATGGACTGGACAAGGAGCGCATCGTCTGCGGCAACGGCTCGGAGGAACTGCTCGACGTGATCGCGCGCCTGTTCGCCAGGCCGGGCGACGAGATCATCATGTCGCAGTCGGGGTTCTTCCAGTTCGCACTTGCCGCGCGGAGGACTGGAGCAACTCTGATACGCGCGTCCGAGCGCCAATTCGTCACCGACATCGAAGCGCTGCTGTCACTGGTGACGGCGAAAACCAAACTCGTGTTTCTGGCGCTGCCCAATAATCCGACCGGCGTCATGGTGCCGGTGGCAGACGTCCAGCGTCTCCATGCGGAACTCCCGGCCCATGTCGTACTGGTCCTCGATCTGGCCTATGGCGAATATCTGCCGCCTGACGATCTCGCCGCCCTCATGGCGCCCGCGGGTGCAAACCCAATCATCACGCGAACCTTTTCAAAGGCGTATGGACTTGCCGCGTTGCGCGCCGGCTGGCTCTATGCGCCGGACTGGATGGTGCCCGGCCTCAACCTCCTGCGCGGCATTGGCAGCGTCAATGCGGTAGCCCAGGCCGCCGCCGCGGCATCCGTTCGCGATGCCGCTTTCCTGCGTCAGGCGGTGGAGCAGACCGCCGAACAGCGCGCCGTAATTTCCGCTGGCCTCACCCGGCTCGGACTTCATCACTTGCGGGGATACGGCAATTTCCTGCTGACCCGCTTCCCAGGGGACCCTGCGGATTTCATCGCCTTCGCCATGCGCGAGGAGGGGATCTGGCTCCGCTCGCCCGGGGAACCGGGTTTTGCCGGGTGGATCCGTATCGGCGTCGGCACGGAAGCCGAAACGCGCCTGCTGCTGGCCACACTTGAGCGATTCATGGTGACAGGCCGAGGCCCGGTCAAGTAGCATCGGCCACCAATCCAGGGAGGGACCATAATGAAAACCACAACCACCGCCATCATCGCCGCCGCAGCACTGCTCGGTTCCAGTCTGGCCGCCATGGCCGCCGACACCAAGATCGGCATCCTGATGGATATCACCGGGCCCATCGCCAATTTCATTCCGCCCTTGCAGAATGCCACGAACCTGGCGATCAAGCAGGTGAACGAGCAGGGCGGATTGCTCGACGGCCAGGCGGTCGCGGTCTATGGCGACACGACGGGGTCCGCCCAGGCAGCGGTCGATGCGGCGAGCAAGCTGGTCAATATCGAGAATGTGCCGATCATCATGGGGGCTTTGATGTCGGGCACCACGATTTCCGCCGCTGAAGCTGTGTCGATCCCGGCCGGCGTCGTCCAGATTTCACCCACCGCGACAGCTCCCAGCATGACCGGCATCAAGGATAACGATCTGCTATTCCGGATCGTGCCGTCCGACAACTATCAGGGCCTGGTGCTGGCCAAGATGGTGCTGGACGAGGGCATCAAGAAAGTCGCCGTCACCTATGTCAACAACGACTACGGCGTCGGCATCGGCCAGACCTTCATCGAGGCCTACAAGGCGGCGGGCGGCGAGATCGTGGCGGCCGAGAAACACGAGGAGAAGAAGAACTCCTACCGCTCGGAACTGGCGACGCTGTCGAAAGCCGGCGCCGAAGCGCTGGTGGTCGTGGCCTATGCGGGCGATTCAGGCTCGACCATCGTCAAGCAGGCAATCGAAGGCGGGTTGTTCACCCGCTTCATCGGCACCGACGGGCTTCGCGACGAGGCGCTGATCAAGGAAGTGGGGGCCGAGGCGCTCGCCACCTCGTTCTTCTCGTCGCCAACTTCGCCCGCCGACAATCCGGCCCAGGGCAAGCTGCACGAACTGTTCAACGCCGAATACAAGGAAGGCGCCGACAAGGCCTTCGTCGACCAGACCTATGACGCGACCTTCCTCGCGCTGCTCGCGATCGAGAAGGCGGGATCGGCCGATCGCACCAAGATGGCGGCCGCACTTCGCGACGTGGCCTCGGCTCCGGGCGAAAAGGTCGGACCCGGCGAATGGGCCAAGGCCAAGGAACTGCTCAAGGCCGGCAAGGACATCGACTACGACGGCGCGGGCGGCGCCTATGACTTCGACGCCAATGGCGATGTGATGGGCTTCATCGGCAAGTTCGTCGTCGATGGCGCTGTCTACAAGCAGACGGAGATCATGCAGTAAGCCTTTCCTCCTTTTCCCCTTCCCCCCTCGCGGGGGAAGGTGGATCGCGCCCCAGGGCGCGAGAACGATGAGGGGGCGGCGCAGCGAGTTCAAAATCCTTGAGGCTGAACCACCCCTTCATCCGGCGCTTCGCGCCACCTTCCCCCGCGAGGGGGTAAGGGGACGGAACAAATCCATGATCACCCTCGACCATGTCAGCGTGTCCTTCGGTGGCCTCCGGGCCGTGGATGATGTGAGCTTTGAAATTCCGGCCGGGCGGATCACCGGCCTGATCGGTCCCAACGGCGCGGGCAAGACCACGTTGTTCAATGCGATCGCCGGAGACATTCCTCCGACCGGAGGCCGCGTGCTGCTGGAAGGCCAGGACATCACCAGGCTCAGGCCGCACCAGCGCGCCGCTTTGGGGCTGGCCCGCACCTTCCAGATTCCGAAGGAGTTCGCCCGTCTCACCGTCGTCGAGAATTTCATGGCGGCGGCGGCTATGCCGCTGGGCGAGAACGTCTTCAATGTTGTGTTCGGCCGCGGGCGTTACCGGGCCGAAGAGAAATCGGCTTATACCGCCGCGATGGAAACCATCGGCTTTCTCGAACTCACTCCCGTGGCGCGCGAGTTGGCCGGCAATCTCTCGGGCGGGCAGAAAAAGCTGCTCGAACTGGGCCGCGCCTTGATGCGCAATCCGAAAATCGTCCTGCTCGACGAGATCGGCGCCGGGATCAACCGCACACTGCTGGCCAAGATCGCGGAGAAAATCATCCTGCTCAACCGCGAGCGCGGCCTCACTTTCTGTCTCATCGAGCACGATCTCGATTATGTCTCGAAATTGTGTAGCGACGTGGTGGTCATGGCGCAGGGCAAAGTCATGGCCAGCGGAACGGTCGATCAATTGCGCCGCGACGAGCGGGTGATCGAAGCGTATTTCGGCGGCGGGAAATACGAGAGCCGCGCATGAGCGTGGTGCTGTCGGTGGCCGGGCTCACCGCCGGTTACGGCGGTCTGCCGGTGATCGAGAACGTGACACTCGATGTCGAGGAACGCAGCGTCTCCGTGGTGATCGGACCCAATGGCGCCGGCAAGTCGACGCTGCTCAAATCGGTTATCGCTCTGACCGAGATCGCGGCGGGCTCGATCCGGTTCGGTTCTGTTGACATCACCGGCGCCGAGACCTCGGCTCTGGTGCCGCTCGGCATCTGCGCCGTGCCGCAGAGCCGCAATGTGTTTCCATCGCTCACGGTCTCCGAAAATCTCGATATCGGCACCTATGCCTCGCCGCCCAGGAACCGGATGGAGACCGAGCAACGAATCCTCTCTTTGTTTCCCGATCTTCGCGACAAGCTTACGCAGCCGGCGGGCGAGCTCTCCGGCGGACAGCGCCAGATGCTGGCCATCGGCCGCGCGCTGATGAGCGATCCCAAGCTGCTGCTGCTTGACGAGCCTACCGCCGGACTGTCGCCCGCCTATCTCGAAAAAATCTTCGATCTCATTCTCGATATCCGCGCGACCGGCGTCACCATCGTGATGGTCGAACAGAATGCCAGACAGGCGCTGCGCATCGCCGACATGGCCCATGTCCTGGTCAACGGCCGGAATTTCATCTCGGGCACCGGCACCAAACTTCTGGCCAACGAGGCGGTGCGGCGCTCGTTTCTCGGTGGCGCCGAATGATCGAGTTCATCAATCTCTATTTCATCCCGGCCCTGACGCTCGGCAGCATCTATGCGCTGGGCGCCGTCGGCATCTCGATGATCTTCGGCATCCTGCGCTTTGCCCATTTCGCCCATGGCGACGTGATGACGGTCGGCGCCTATGGCGTCCTCACCGCCGTGTGGTTCATCCCCCTTCATCCGCTGCTGCTCATGCCATTCGGCGCAGCACTCGCCGTCGCCGCCGCGCTGACGGTCGACCGGTTCTTCTACAAGCCCTTACGCAAGCTGCCGACCATCTACACGGTGATTTCGTCTTTCGGCGTGGCGCTCATCTTCCGCTCGCTGTTGCAAATTTTCTGGGGCGCCGGCAACGAGGTTTATATCCGCGGCATCACCAAACCCCTGGTGCTGTTCGACACCTTCCGCATCGCGGCGCTCCATGCCGAAGCGATCCTCCTTACCCTGCTGATCGCGGTGGCGCTGCACTACTTTCTCACCCGCTCGCGAACCGGGCGCGCCATGCGGGCGGTCGCCGACGAGCCGGAATTGGCAGCGGTGGCGGGACTAGATACCGAAAAAGTCATCCGCGCCACCTGGATCATCGGGGCATCGCTCGCCGCCGTCGCCGGGGTGTTTGCCGGCATGGATACCGATGTTCATCCCAATCTCGGCTGGAACCTGCTGCTGCCGATGTTCGCCGCGGCCATTCTCGGCGGCATCGGCAAGCCCATGGGGGCGATCGCCGGCGGCTATATCATCGGACTGGCGGAGGAGCTCTCGACCTTCAACTGGATCGGCGATGACGCGCTGGTGTCGCCCTCCTACAAGACCGCCGTCGGGTTCGTCATCATGGTGGCTCTGCTCATCTTCCGGCCGCAGGGACTGTTCCGCGGAAGGCTGCTCTGATGGAACTGACGGGCCTCGTCTTTTACCTCATCGGCTTTCTCATCGCCGGCGGCATCTATGCCATCCTGTGCCTCGCCCTCAACATCCAGTGGGGCATGGGCGGGCTGTTCAATGCCGGCATCGCCGGGTTCTTCGCGGTCGGCGCCTATGCCTCGGCCATCGTCACCACGCAGGCCTCGGACAAGCACCTGGGCGGTTTCGGCCTGCCCATTCCGCTCGGACTTCTTGCGGCGGCCATCGTCGCCGGTGCCGCTGGATGGGCGGTGGCGAAAATCTGTGTTCGTCTCAAAAGCGATTATCTGGCGATGGCGTCAATCGGCATCGCCGAAATCCTGCGCCTGGTCATCGTCAATGAAAGCTGGCTGACCAATGGCAGTCTCGGCATTTCCGGAATTCCCCGGCCGCTCGATGGCTGGGTCGCGGGCCGTGGCGCGGATGTGGTGTTCCTGGCCAGCGTTTGGATCGTCGTTCTCATCGTCTACGTCCTGAGCCGCCGCCTGCACGACAGTCCGTGGGGGCGCACACTCCGCGCCATTCGCGACAATGAGCAGTCGGCGCGAGCGGCCGGCAAGGACATCGAATGGTTCAAGCTGCAGACCTTCGTCATCGGCTGCGCCATCATGGGGGTCGCCGGCGGGTTGTCGGCGCATTACTTCAAGTTCCTGTCGCCGTCTGCGACCGAGCCGCTGCTGGTCACCTTTCTCGTCTGGGTCATGCTGATGGCGGGAGGCTCCGGCAACAATCGCGGCGCCGTCGCGGGGGCACTCGGCATCTGGGCCATCTGGTCGGCGACTGAAATCTTCACCAACCGGCTGCCGCCCGAAATCGCCACGCGCTCGTCCTATATCCGCATGCTGCTGATCGGCCTGCTGCTGCAATTCGTGCTGCAGAAATTCCGCTCAGGGCTCATCCCAGAGCGATCGCCACCGCTGCGTTTCGACAAGGAGTAGCGAGCTACATGGCACTCGCGGGATCGGGCTGACCTAACACGAAGCCGGTGCCGTCGAGGCTGTAGATGTCTGGCCTGAAATTGATGCGGCCGTCTTCCGTGGCCCAGGCGGTCAGATACATAAAACGCACGTCGGGCGGCGTCTCAACCTTGATGTCGTAGGGTTCTTCGCTCGCCGTGATCATCTCGAACTGGCCTTCGTCGAAGCCGTCCTGACCGTTGAGAATCCAGTTGACGAGGGTGCGCACCTGCTCGACCCGCACGCAGCCAGAACTTTCATAGCGTTTGTTGCTGCCGAACAGTTCGCGATGCGGCGTGTCGTGCATATAGACCATGTGGTCGTTGGGAAAATTGATCTTGACCGTGGCCATGGCGTTTTCCGCTCCCGGTTCCTGGCGGAAGTGGTAGCGGTCGGGCGGCGTGTTGACCCAGTCGACCGTGTACGGATCGATTTCCGGGCCGCCGACGCCATCGAACACACGGATGCGCATCTGCTCGAAGATCGTCGGGTCTTTCAGGAACTTCGGCACCAGATCGCGCTCGACGATCGAGGCAGGGGCATTCCAGTAGGGATTGAAATTGATGTCGCTGACGCGGCTCTTGAGCGACGGCGTCGGGCGCTCCAGTTTCCCTGCGATCACGTTGTGCCTCGAATAGACCGTGCCCGCGTCGACCGCTTCGAGCTGGGCCGAGGGAATGTTGACCAGAATATAGCGGGTACCCAATCCCTCCAGATAGGTGGCGGCGCGCGGCAGATTTTCGCGCAGCGTCAGCAGCCTGGCTTCGGCCGTGATGTTCAATTCGGCCCTGGTGCGCTCGTCGATCTTGCCGTTGGGCGCA
>JANNSP010000400.1:0-25598 GCA_031402975.1 Hyphomicrobiales bacterium | reverse complement strand
AGGCGCGGTCGATCAGGATCGACAGCGAGCAGTAGCGCGAATTGATGAATTTCAACGGGCGCAGCAGCGCATCGATCAGGACTCCGCGCTTGACCAGGGGTTTCGGATAGGGCGGAACGAAATGGGTCATGCTCGTCCCAGTCTGAAGCGGTTGAAGCCGGTGTTGCTTGCCAGATGGCTGAAACGGCCGGCCAAAGTTCTGTCTCCCGCGGTGATGAGGAAATAGTCGTAGTCTCCGCTGAGCTCCGCCGCCATCAGATACTGGAAATGCGCCCGCTGGAACTGGCGGCGGAGCCTGGCATAGGTGGCGGGCGTGAACAGTTTCGGAAAACGCGCCGAAATGAGCTTGGGGCTAGGCTTCGCGGGCTCGGCCTGGGCGAGGCCCGAAGTCGTCACGGGATCGGTCAGGGGAAAGCAGGCGCTGTCGATCGCCGCACTCACATCGATCCATTGGACGCCGGGGTTGCCCGCCACTTCCGCCAGTTCGGCGCGGAATTTCTCCGCTCCCGGCTGCAACGATTGCAACGGGATCGTATGCCCGAGCGTCAGCAGGCTCAGTCGCGCCCCGGGCTCCAGCCGCAACACGCGCGCTGCGACCGAGACCGCAAGCTGCGTGCCGACGCTGTGGCCCACAACGAGAATTTCATCGGGCGGATCGTCGCGCAGCACGCTTGCGATCCGTTGCGCGAAAGCGTCGATCCGCCGGTCAAGTTCCGGCAGGCTGTCCGAACCCTGGTCGGCGATGAAGGACAGAATGCGCGCCAGCCAGAAGGCGGTGATCTTGTCCTCGAGCGGCGCCCGCAACTGCACCAGTCCAGCGAACACCGCGACCGCAGCCACAATCCCGGCGATCCAGCCGGCGAAAGCGCCAACGGCGGCGCCCGCCAGGACAGCGATCAGCACCGCGAGGATCACCAGATTGACTGCGTAAAGCGTGGTCACCAGCATCGGCCAGGACACGAACAGCACCCGCCGGAACACCCCGCGGCGAACGAACAGCAGTGCATAGCGGAGGATTTCGCGCAGCACCTGCCAGTTGGTTTTCGTCCAGCGCGTCCGCATCAGGTCGTCATAGCGCAGGAAGCTGTAGGCGGTGACCGTCGCAGGGGTTCGGATCTCCCAGATGCTTTCGGTGGGACTGACGCTCCGCCTGGGTCCGACCTCGCAAACGAGCCCGTTGATCGAAGTCTGCTTCGCGGCTTCTTCCTTGTAGAGCCGGTGATAATGCGACGGCCCCCTGGGATCGTAGCCGGAGATATAAAAGACGTGGCGACGCTTCACGCGCCGCTCATTTTCCCGGTCCGCTGTCATCGTGGGTGGGCTATGTCACGCCCCGCCTTGCGGCGTCAACCTCAGTCGACGAGGAAATAGGAGATGGTGGTGACGACGCGCACCTTCTTGTCGATCTGCTTGTCGGGCCGGTCGTTGGGGATTTCGACCGCCGGATTGATCTCGATGATGCCCTGGTTGGCGTTCTGGATATCGCCGACCTTGGCGCCCGATTCAGTGGCGAATTTCTCCGCCGCCTCGCGCGCCCGTTTGGTCGCCTCGGTCAGCATCTCGCCTTTCAGCGCATTGACGCCGGTGAAGATGAAGGAGGGGCCGGCATTGTAGGCATCGGACGAAAACACCACGCCCGATTTCAACAGATCGCCGATCATGCGCGACGCTTCCGACAATTTCTGCACATCGGCCGATTTCACCAGCAGGTCCTCGGTTAAAACGAAACGCGTGTCTTCCGGCGTGGTATTGGCGTTATAGCCGGCCAAGCGGTCCTCGACCTGGATGTTCTGCACCTGGAAATCGGTCTTGGCGAAACCCCTGGCGCCGAGGAAACTGGTGACCGCGGCTTCCGCCGCTTCGAGCTTGCCGCGCGCGTCTTCCAGCGTCGATCCCGTCACCACGAAGCGCACCGGCCAGAAGCCGAGATCGGCCTTGACCTCGCGCTCCGACAGTCCCTTGACCGTCACCACGCGGAAACCAAGCCGGCTCTTCACCAGCGATTCTCCGGCAAAGAAGCCGCCGCTGGCGACGCCGAGGCCGATCAGGCCGCCGGCGATAACTGTTGCAAATGATGACATGAACCGTTCCTGTGCCGTCTGAACGCGAAGTTGCGCGCCGATTATGGTGCAAAATTGGCGAGCGCTTCCCCTAGCAGCCGCGCCAGCCTGTCGTCCAGCCTCAGTTTGCCCGCCGCCGCGAGACCCTTCACCGACATCTTCGTGGCCGTCTTGGCCAGGATGTCGCGCACCTTCTCGTCGTCATGCTGGGCAATGAAGTCCGGCGCCTCGTATTGCAGGAAGACGAGGCAGATCACATCCTCCAGCGCCTGCACCTCATTGTCGGATTTGAGCCGTTCCTTCCTGAGGAGCGAGGCGACGCGGGCGATGTCGCCGTCTTCGTATCCGGCATCCGCCATCAGCGCGGCCGTTCGTTTCGCATGATGGTGCTGCAGGTCTTTCCGCCATTTGAGATAGCCGATGCGGCCCTCCGGGTAGGAATTGCGGGGGCTGGTCCAGCGCTCGATGTGCTGGGCCCTGGCGGCGATCGCCAGGTGATCGCTGGCCTCCGGAGAGAAGGAGGAGAGCGCCTCCGACATGCGCCGGCCATAGAGGAGGGCACGCGGGGTTCCGGCCTGGGCTACAGGATCCTGGGCATTGGCGGCATCGATGGCCGCCAGCGCGGAATTGAAGCGGCGGCGGATGGCGGTCGAACTTTCGCGCCGCAGCGGCATGTGCACGAAAGTCCATGCGGGAGGAACGCGGCAGGGAAGCGACGCCGCTACTTGGGACGGGACACGGCAGTCCTCGAACCGGATGGCGGCCTGACCCGACAGCGCCCGCACCGAATAACCGGGCCTCGCCAGAACGGCCAACGGCAGGCTCATCGGAATATCGAGCCAATCGTTCCAGTGGTGCAGATCGGCGAAACTGTCGGCGCCCATGATCCACACGAAACACCCGCGGCGGAGTGCCGGCGCCAGCGCGTCGATGGTTTGGGCGGTGGTGCGGGTGCCCGCCAGCTTCTCGAATTCGCTGACGACGAAGCGGGGATGCCGGGCGATCTTCCGGGTTTCGGCCAGGCGCACCGCGTAGTCGCCCGTCTCGCTTGTATCCTTCAGCGGGTTCTGCGGCGACACCAGCCACCACACCCAATCGAGCCTGAGCCGCTTCAGCGCGTAGAGCGCCACCATGCGGTGGCCGTTATGGGCCGGATTGAAGGACCCGCCGAACAGCCCGATCCTCTGGCCCAAACCGAAGGGTGGCGTCAGGATCATCCCCCCTTCTCCCTCTTCGCGCGAAAGCGCGGGGAGGGTGGCGCAAAGCGCCGGGTGGGGTCTTCCCGCGTGGCACTACCCCACCCGTCAGCCTTCGGCTGCCACCCTCCCCGGCCTTTGGCCGGAGAGGGATGAAAAAGTGATGTCACGCCCGCACCTGGCCTGAGCCCCTGACCTGGTATTTGAAGGTGGTGAGTTGTTCCAGCCCCACCGGTCCCCGCGCATGCAGCCTGCCGGTGGCGATGCCGATTTCGGCGCCGAAACCGAACTCGCCGCCATCGGCAAACTGCGTCGAGGCATTGTGCAGCACGATGGCGCTGTCAACCTCGGCCAAGAAGCGCGCCGCCGTGCCTGGATCATCCGTGACGATGGCATCGGTATGCTGCGAGCCGTATCTGGCGATATGCGCCATTGCCTCATCCACGCCATCGACGACACGCAGCGACACGATGGCATCGAGATATTCGGTGGACCAATCTTCCTCGCTGGCGGGCTTCACCCGCGCATCCGCCGCCTGTGAAGTATCGTCGCCCCGCACTTCGCATCCGGCATCGATCAGTGTGCTGATGATCGGCTTGAGGTTTCCCGTCGCCGTCTTGTCTATCAGGATGGTTTCGGCGGCGCCGCACACGCCGGTGCGCCGCATCTTGGCGTTGAGCACGATCCGTTTCGCCATTTCGAGGTCCGCTTTGCCGTCGACATAGACATGGCAGATGCCTTCGAGATGGCTGAACACCGGCACGCGGGCGTCCTCGCGGACGCGCGCCACCAGGCTCTTGCCGCCGCGCGGAACGATGAGGTCGATCGAGCCGCCCAAGCCCTCCAGCATGAGGCCGACGCTGTCGCGCGACACGTCGGGCACCATCTGGATCGCAGCTTGAGGCAGGCCCGAAGCCGCGATGCCGCGTTGCAAGCACTCGACGATCGCCACGGATGTGCGAAACCCGTCCGAGCCGCCGCGCAGGATCGCCGCGTTGCCGGATTTGAGGCAGAGTGCTCCCGCATCCGCCGTCACATTCGGGCGGCTCTCATAGATGATGCCGATGACGCCGATGGGCACCCTCACCCGAGCGATCCGCAACCCGTTGGGCCGCGTCCAGTCTTCCATCACCGCGCCGACCGGGTCCGGCAGATCGGCGATTTCCTTGAGACCTTTCGCTATTGCCTCGATGCGCGGCAGCGTCAGCGTCAGGCGGTCGATGAAGGACGACTTCAACCCCTTGCTTTCCGCTGCCTCCAGGTCGCGGGCATTGGCCTCGGCGACTTCGCCTGCGTGGGTCCTGATCTCCGCCGCAGCAAGACGGAGCGCGCGGTTTTTCTGTTCCGTATCCGCAAGCGCAAGACTGCGGGCCGCATCCCGCGCCGACCGCCCCATGGCCATCATGGTCTCGCGGTTGGTCAGCACCTTGTTCATGGGCGCTCTCCGCCCATCAGCACCATGTCGTCGCGATGCACCAGTTCATCGCGGCCGCGAAAGCCCAGCGCCTGCTCGATCTCGGCCGATTTCAACCCGGCGATGCGGGTCGCGTCCGCCGCGTCGTAAGCCGCGAGCCCCCGGGCGATCTCGCGGCCTGCCGCCGAGACGATGCTGACCGTATCACCGCGCGCGAACAGTCCCTCGATGCGCTTCACCCCCGCCGGCAGCAGGCTCTTGCCTTTCGACAGCGCCGCCGCGGCACCTTCGTCGACCACCAGATGGCCGATCGGTTGCAACGTGCCGGCGATCCAGCGCTTGCGCGATTGCGTGGGCGACGCCGCCGCCACGAACCAGGTGCAGCGCTCGCCTTCCGCGATGCGGCGCAACGGGTGGAGCGCATGGCCCGACGCGATCACCATGTTGCAGCCGGCGCCAAGGGCAATCTTTCCCGCTTCGATCTTGGTGACCATGCCGCCGGACCCCAATCCCGACACGGGCTTTCCCGCCATCGCCTCGATCTCGGGCGTGATCTCGCTCACTTCGGGTATGAAACTTGCCCCCGCCGTTCCGGGTGCAGCACTGTAAAGCCCGTCGATATCGGACAGCAGCACCAGGCAGTCGGCGGTCATCATGGATGCAACGCGCGCCGCCAGCCGGTCGTTGTCGCCGTAGCGGATTTCGGAGGTGGCGACGGTGTCGTTCTCGTTGATCACCGGCACCGCCCCTTGCGCCAGAAGTGTCGAGAGGGTCGCTCGCGCGTTGAGATAGCGGCGGCGCTCCTCGGTGTCGCCCAGCGTCACCAGCACCTGCGCCGCCACGATACTCCGTGTACGGAAGGCTTCGGACCAGGCCTGGGCCAAGGCGATCTGGCCCACGGCGGCGGCGGCCTGCTTTTCCTCCAGCCGCAGCTTGCCGGAGGGAAGTCCAAGAGTTCGCCGTCCAAGAGCGATGGCGCCCGACGATACGACAATCACCTGGGTGCCCCGCGCCCTGGCCTCCGCCAGGTCCTCGATCAGAGAGGCCAGCCACTCCGACTTGACCGCAGCCGTCTTCGCCTCGACGAGGAGCGCCGAGCCGATCTTGACCACGATGCGGCGCGCCGGCTCGAGACGGTTGGTCATGGCCGCCAGGTTTCCGCCGGAATATTCTTCGCTTTCGAGGCACCGGCGCGGCGCGTCGTCTCGATCACCGTCAGAAGTTTCTTCATGGCCTCGCTCACGCCCTTTTGCGTCGCGGCCGAGATGAGGATGGGCGTTTTGCGTATCCTCTTGCGGAAGTCGGCCAGCTTCGCCGCCAACTCCTCCTCCGGGATCAGGTCGGTCTTGTTGAAGGCGATGATCTCGGTCTTCTTCGCTAGGTCCGGACTGTAGGCCTTCAATTCCTTGCGGATGATGCGATAGGCCTCGACCGCATCGTCGGTCGAGACGTCGATCATGTGGAGCAGCACGGCGCAGCGCTCGATGTGGCCGAGAAACCTGGTGCCCAGGCCGTGGCCCTCATGGGCGCCCTCGATCAGCCCCGGAATATCGGCCAGCACGAAACTTGTTCCCGCCACCTGCACAACTCCGAGTTGCGGATGGAGCGTTGTGAACGGGTAATCGGCGATCTTCGGTTTTGCCGCCGAAACGGCAGCTAACAGCGTCGATTTGCCGGCATTTGGCGCCCCCACCAGCCCCGCATCGGCGATGAGTTTGAGACGGAGCCAGATCCACCGTTCCTCGCCCTCCTGGCCCGGATTGGCGTGGCGCGGCGCCCGGTTGGTCGAACTCTTGAAATAATGATTGCCGAAGCCGCCATTGCCGCCTTTGGCGATCCTCACTTTCATGCCCTCTTTCGGCAGATCGGCCACCAGCGTCTCGTTGTCCTCCTCGTAGATTTCCGTTCCCGCAGGCACCTTTAGCGTGATGTCCTTGCTGTTGGCGCCGGAGCGCAGCCGCCCCATGCCATGGCCCCCGGTCGAGGCCTTGAAATGCTGCTGGTAGCGATAGTCGATCAGCGTATTGAGGCCGTCGACCGCCTCGACCCAGATGTCGCCGCCATTCCCCCCGTCGCCGCCGTCGGGGCCCCCCATCTCGATGAACTTTTCGCGCCGGAACGACACAGCACCTGCTCCACCGTCGCCGGAACGCACAAAAACCTTGGCCTGGTCAAGAAATTTCATGAGGTCTTGTAACGCCTTGGCGGCGATAATCCTAGTAGCGTGGCGTGACCGCGGACTGGTCCAAAAAAGACAGACCAGTCTCTTATTGAGGACACATTTCGCCAGTTAAAGCCGTGTCTCGCGCTGTCATTGGCAGATTAGCGAGGGATATGCTTCCAGTATATCGGGAGCGCCGGGGTCAACTTTAGGTAACTTTAAAAGGAGTGTCATGAATACTCGAATTCTGACAACGATTTCGGCTGCGCTTATTTCAGTGGCCATGGTAACAATACCAGTCGAAGCTGGTTGCAAGCGGGGTGGAGACTGCAATAAACAGGAGAAGAGCGCAAAGACTGCCACCAAGAAATCCGACGCCGTTCGTCCCTGGGGAACCAGGCAGCGGGTGAATTTCACCTTTCCAGGCAAGGTCCGGGGACATCGCGCCAGGAGTTCCAGAGGCTCGCCGTTGACCGCCAGGCGGCACGGCAATGTGGTCGCCATTATCAATAACCGGGCGTCGAGCTATGGCGTGCCGGCCTGGTTCGCGCTCCGCATCGCCAATGTCGAGTCGGGCTACAACCCGCAAGCCCGGGGTGCTGCCGGCGAATTCGGCGTGTTCCAGCTCAAATGCGCCACCGCCAAAGGGATCGGCTACCGCGGCGACTGCAACGGCTTGCTCAATGCGAATACCAATGTGGAATATGGCCTCAAGCATTTGTCGCTGGCGATCCAGCGCTCGGGTGGAAACCTGCGGATGGCGGCCTCCAAGCATAATGGCGGCCTGGGCTACCGCGGCCTGGTCAAGAGTTACGTCAACAAGGTGTTCTGAGCCATTCGGGTTTTGACAATTCCATGAAGGCGGTGGGGACAGTGTGTCCCCACGCCCGGGAATAGGACAAAGCGTGATGGGTGAAACGGAAGCCCAGCCGGTCGAGAATGCGCCGCGAGGCCCCGTTGCCGTGATGATGACTGGCGACGAGGCGTTCGAGGCCAGTGGAATTGAAAGCGTGGTTCACGATCGCGCTCGCCGCTTCGAAGCCATAACCCATGGCCCAATACGGCTCGTCCAGCCAGTAGCCAATTTCCGCCGCGTGTCCCGCGATCCCGGCGCTGTAGCCGATGCCGCCGGCAATTCCTGAAGGCTCGGCCTTGTGCGAAATCGCCAGCCATAGCGAGCCTGACCCGAGCGCGCGCAGACGGTCCAGATATTCACTGGCGTCGTCGAGCCGGTAGGGCCAGGGAATTCGCGACGTGTTGCGCGAAATGCGGAAATTGTTGAGGGCGTGGGCCAGCCGCACCAAATCGCGCTCCGTCATCGGCCGGAGGATCAGCCGCTCCGTCGCGATCATGGCGCGGAGGTTACTCCGCCGCTTGCGCGGGGATCACCGAAACCGTCTGGCGGTCGCCCTTGGTGGCGCGGAACAACACCGTGCCCGCGACCTTGGCGAAGATCGTATGGTCGCGGCCGATGCCAACGCCGGTTCCGGGATGAACCTTGGTGCCGCGCTGGCGGATGATGATGTTGCCGGGGATCACCGCCTCGCCGCCGAAATGCTTGACGCCGAGACGGCGGCCGGCGGTATCGCGGCCGTTGCGGGATGATCCGCCTGCTTTCTTGTGTGCCATAAGTGGTTCTCCCTATTCCTTGGAGCGGGCTTTGTCGGATTTGGCGCGCGGCGGCTTGCCGTCGGCCAGTTCCTTGGCCTGCTCGATCCATTCCTCGCGGGCGACCCGGCCCTTGATCTTGAGCTCGGTTTCGATCCGCTCGACATCGTCCTCGCTCCAGGCCGCGATCTGGGCGAAACTGGTGACGCCCTGATCGGTCAGGCCTTTCAGGATCTTGGGGCCGATGCCGGCAATCAACGAAATGTCGTCGGCGTGGCCGACCTCGACCGTGGCCACCGGCACATCGGCTGTGAGCGGTGCGGCGGCCCTTTCGGCGGGCTTGGCGCCGCCGGTCAGGATTTCGTGGATGGTGACCGAGGTCAGGTCCTGGCGGTGGCCGTTGCGGCGGCGGTAATGCTTGCGCCGGCGCTTCTTGAAAATGATGATATGGGGGCCACGGTCCTGCGAGGCGATCTCGCCCACCACCGTGGCGCCCATGACGAAGGGCGCGCCGATGTCGACCGAGCCGCCATTGGCGACCATCAGGACGTCGGTGAACTGCACCTGATCGCCGGCGGAGCCCTCAAGCTTCTCGATCTGGATTTTCTGGTCGGCGGCGACGCGATACTGCTTGCCGCCCGTCTTGATGACTGCGTACATCTTGTCTTCCTTCTTGACACCGCGCCCTTTGGCGCCGCTGAAAACCCGAAACTCAGCGGACTTCAAGTGCCTGACTTAACAGGCGGATAGGGTTGCCGGAGGCAGCGCATTGCGCGCGGGGTACTAGGTGACCCGCGCGATTGGATGGGGGTTTAGGGGTAAGCACGGGCCAAGTCAAGAATTCAAGAACTCGTTGTACGGAGGGCGCTTGAAGTCGTTTGCCCGCGATATTAAATTGATTGCACCGGGGTCGAGCAGATAGCTCCAGAACCGCCTGCGCTTTGCGCAGGAGCTGAACCGCCTGATCAACAGGTGGCCGCCGTCCGAGCCTGCTGCATGCAGGCGAGGGATGGCGTCCGGCCTCTCCATCCCTCCTCCACTGTGGGCCGAACCATGGAGGTGTTTTTTGAGCAACATTCTAAAATTTCCGAAGTCGTCGATAGCGGTTCATCACGCAAAAAATCATTTCTTGCGAGTGAGAGTCACCGACCGCCGTAGACCAAGGGCTGCGCGCTGGCAATTGCAATGTGCCATGGCACGCGCCGCTGGCTTTAAAAGTTACGCGGGCTTCAACGACGCGGTGGCAAAGGCAAGGCGGTGGCACCGCTTTATTGTTGGTAGCCCGAAACTCCGCCGCTTTGTCAGTGAAGTCATGGCGCTCATAAATGAGGGGCGCGTTGAACTATCGGTTGACGGCGTCCGCGTGACAACATTCACGCTCAAACGCGCATAACCATGCAAGTTGGCAATACGGGCCAAAGTCTGGTCCGTATTGCACCAAGCGATTCGCATTACACAATCGCCTCGAGCCCCTTCGCTTTCACCAGCGCGAGAAGCTTCAATGAAGGCCCGCTTGGTTTCTTCTCGCCGCGTTCCCATTCGCTCACGAGCTTGGGCTTCACGTTGAGATGTTGGGCAAAGACACCTTGACTGACACCCTCACGCTTGCGCAATGCCGCGATCTCTCTGGCCGACAGGGGAGAGACATTCGTCAGACAACGGAGGTCGAAATCCCGCATGGTTCTCGTGGGGACCAAGCCCGCTTTGTGAAGGCCGGCGATGGTGTCATGCATCGCTTCTGCTATCTTGCTCCGAAATTTTCTAGGCATGGCAAACGATCTCCTTCAACTCGCCCGCCGCGATGGCCCGGGCCAACTCATCCTTGCCATAGGTGAGCAGGATGCTTGCGGTCTTCTTCAAATCCTCGAAATCGTCGACATCGATATTGTCTCGTTCGTTCTTGCCGAAACCGTAAAGGAAAATCGCGTGAACGCCGGTTCGGTAGGCAATCACGGTCCGGAAACCGCCGGATCGGCCTTCGCCCTTGCGGGCCACGCGTTGCTTGATCAGGCCGCCGCCGAGTTGCGCATTTATCAAGCCGAGCTCGGCCCGCGCAATGGCTTCACAAAGTTGATATGTCGAAACCTTCTTCTTTATGGCGAACTTTTCGAACCAACGGGTGACGAATATCCTCAAGGCAAACTCCCGATGGCGCCATCGTATCACCCCAGGGGGCATAGCGCAAGTACTTGGCAGGCATCATTCAGCAGCGATCTATGAATTCAAATCGATCGGGGCCCCGCCGCCTCTCCCGCCCGGTGGCGCTTCATCATCACCTGATAGGCCCGTTCGATGTCACGGGCGAAGCGGGTGCCGTTGAAGAGGGGCGAGGCGGTGCGCGCCTTGACGAGCTGAAGGATAATAACATCACACCAACTCAAGCCTCAACTCCCGTCCCACAATCTTCGCCGCCCGTTGCAGGCTCTCGATCGTGGCGCTGCCGTTATCGGGATCGAGGATGCGGTCCAGTTGCGCGCGGCTGGTGTTCATGAGTTTTGCCATGCGCTGCTTGGTGATGCGCTTCTTCTTCATTTCCGCCGCGAGTTGATGGGCGATCACGGCCTTGATCGCGGCGGTGGTTACCTCCTCGCGGAGATTGTTCTCATCGAGCCAGTTTTCGAAGCTCGAACCGATGTGAGGATTTTTTTTCATGGCGTCAGTTCCTTCATGCGCGACCGGGCGAGAGCCAGGTCTTCCGGTGGAGTTTTCCGCGTTTTCCTGATGAGCGCATGCAAGGCGATCAGCATGCCCTCATGGAAGCCGAACAAAACGCGAGATTCGCGCCTGCTCGGCAGGGTGGAACGCACTTCCCACATTCCGCCACCCAGCGGCCTACAGAGAGGCAGACCCACCGGCCAGCCATATTGTACCTTGCCGATATCGCGGCCAATCACGCGTTGCTCATCTCGTCCGAACTCATCCAGCCACTCCTTGACCGGTTCCCGGCCGTTTGATGTTCTCCAGAACAGCAGCGGGATTGGCTTCAAATCGCCGGTCATTAGTTTGTGTATCAAAATTGATACATATTGTCAAGGCGCTCAACCAGTCAAATTTATCGGCCCCGCCACCTCTCCCGCCCGGTGGCGCTCCACCATCACCCGATAGGCCTTTTCGATATCCTTGGCGAAGCGGGCGCCGTTGAACAAGGGCGAAGTGGCGCGGGCTTCCACGAGCCGCCGCTTGAGGTCCTTGAATCTCGCCGGATCGCGCGCCAGCGCAACTGCCTTTTGCACATAGTCCTCGGGCGAAGTGGCGATCAGCTCCTTCAAATCGAGCGCCGTCAGCAGACTGGCCGAGACGCGCGACGCGAAGGTGCGGCCGGGCAGCGTCAGCACCGGGCAGCCGCCGAACAGCGCGTTGCTGGCGGTGGCGTGGCCGCAATAGGGAAAGCTGTCGAGAAACAGGTCGCACAAGCCGTAGCGCGACAGGTGCTCGGCATCGGGCAGCGTGGCGCCGAAATGGATGCGCTCCGGGGCGACGCCCCTGGCCGCCAGCTCGGCCCTCAAATTGCGGGCGCCCGCATCGAACAGGCTCCACAGCCACAGAATGGAATTAGGCACCTGGCCCATGATCGCCGCCCACAGATCGGCCACCGGCGGGGTGATCTTGGCGGTCTGGTTGAAATTGCAGAAGACGACAGCGTTTTCGGGGATGCCGAACTCAGCTCTCGTCATGCGCCGGTCGGCCAGCCGCCTGGTGCCGTCATTCACCTGGTAGCACACCGGCATCCTGACCGGCTTCTCGTCATAGAAGCGATCGTCCGTAGACGGAATAACGACCCGGTCGGCGATGATATAGTCGGCGCTGCGCCCGCCCGAACTACCGGCAAAGCCGATCCAGGTGACCTGCACGGGAGCGGGGCGGAGCGAAAAGATGCGCAGGCGATGGCCCTTGGTATAGCCCATGAGATCGACCAGGATGTCGATCCCATCGGCATGGATGCGTTGGGCCGCCGCCAGATCGTCGAGCGGGTCGATGTCGATGAAATGCTGGGCGGCGCGCTTGATGCGGTCGCGCCTTGCACCCGTTTTGACCGGGCTGTGGCAGTAGCAGAAAATCTCGAAATCCGAACGGTCGTGGGATTCGAGCAACTGGCAGATCAGCGTCCCCACCGCGTGGTCGTAAAAATTGGCCGAGACATAGCCGACACGGATTTTCGGCCCCCGCTTGCCGCCATGATGAAATAGCTTCGTTCCCCAGATGTCATCGACCGAGGCCTCGCGGGCATGGGCCGCGTTCTGGCAGGCCTTGAGAATCTCCTGGGGCTCGGTGCAGCAGAACAGCAGCATGAACGGATCGACCGCGGGTTCACCGCGAGCGATCTGCCGCGATAGCCGCGCCAACGCCGGATCGAGCCCGTTCCAGTCGGCGATCTGCTGCTTCCTGTGGACAAGTCCCACCAATGCTATGGTGAGTTCCGGCTCGATCCTGAGTGCATTGGCGTAACATTGCACCGCGCCCGCGATATCGCCGGCCGCGACCCTGACCTCGGCCAGATTGGCGAAGGCCTGCGCGTGGGCTGGATCGAGCGTCACGGCTTTTGAGAAAGCGGCGCCCGCCTCCTTCAGCGCGTCGCGCGCCTTGAGCGCCAGTCCGAGATGGTTCCAGGCATTGGCATGGGTGGGTTTGAGCGCGATGGCCCGGCGGGCGTAACCCTCGGATTTGGCGCGGTCGCCCATCTGCAGGCTGAGGGCGGAGAGATTGGAAGCCGCGTCCGCGCCATGTTCGGGATGTGTCAGCATAGGCCGATAGGCGGGGAGCGCGTCGCGCAGGCGGCCCGACTGATGCAACTGTACGGCTTTGAGGAAGTCTGAGTCGGTCATGCGGCCATGGTCGGCGGGACCGTGGCGGGAAGTCAAGGACGCGTGGTCAGTGCACGACGCGCGACCTCAGCCACCACAGCATCGAGAAGGCGCCGATCAGCATGCCGCCCAGCGTGATCAGCATCGGCTGCTGCAGTTGCTGGTCGATCGGCAGATCGAGCCCGCGGAACGCCCAGTTGGCCATCAGCGCGCCCACGAACAGCGCCGAATAGTTCATCGGCATGGTGAGCGAGCCCACGCTGCCGGTGAACTTGCCGAGGATCACGGCGCCTGCGCCACTGAACAAAGTCGAGAGCGAAACCGCTTCCGGTTCCACATATCCCACTCCGCCACCCATCAGGCCGGACACCGACGGCAGGCCGATAGTCAACAGGTCCTCGAGCATTTCAGGCACTCCACTTCAACGGCGGCGTTGTGAAAGTTATACTTCTGTTTACGCTGTTAACCAACGACGGGTTGGAGGCGGAGTGAACCAGATGTTTACTCCGGCCGCCAAAATTTTATCAAACTCGCGGGGGATTTTAGTCAAAGACGCAAGCTCACTTCAGCTGGGCGAGTGCGGCATCGAACTGGGCGATCCGTTCCTGGAAATATTTGTCGTAATCGTATCCCGACCGTTTGTACTCTTCCCACGCTCCCGCGATGGCCTCCCGCCCCGACTGAAGCAGCCGCCTGTCGCGCCGCCTCTCGCCCAAAATCCTGAGTGTCAATCCCAGGCCGTGTTGCGTCGTCGCCCAGTCGAGCGGCAGGCGCTCGCGACTTCTTTCCTGCAGCGCCTCGCGATAGGCCGCGACCGCTTCCTCCAGTTTGGCTGTGCCGCTCTCCCGCTCCCCGAGCCTGACCAGCGCATTGCCCAAACTCGTCTGGGTGGCCGCCCACTGCAGCGGCACGCGCTCGCGGGTCCTTTCCTGCAGCGAACCGCGAAAAGCCACGACCGCTTCCTGGAGCTTTGCCGTGCCGTTTTCACGCTCGCCAAGTCTGAAGAGCGCGCTGCCCAGATTGTTCTGGGTCATTGCCCATTGGAACGGTAAGCGTTCGCGGGTCCTTTCCTCAAGCGCCTGGCGATAGGCCGCGACCGCTTGCTCCAGCTTCTCCGTCCCGCTCTCGCGTGAACCGAGGATCAAAAAAGCATTGCCCAACTTGTTCTGGGCCGCCGCCCAGTCGAGCGGTATGCGCTCGCGCGGCGCAAGCAATTGTGCTTCCCGGTAGGCATCCATGGATCGCTTCAGGGCGTCATTGTCACCCTTGTAGTCACCGTGGTTTGACAGCGCGTCGGCTTCCGAGGATTTGTAGGCGAAAGCCATAGCCGCATCCGATTCCCGCACATAACTGTAAGCCTTGGCAAAGTCGCCGGCTGCCGCGAGATGGTCGAAATCGCGCACGAAGGTTTCAGCGCTTCGCGCCATGAGGGCGGCGTCGGCGGCATCCTTGGCTTTCAGCCTGCCGCGCTGGGTTTCGACGGTGGCGCGTCCGTGCTCTATCCTTGTCTTGGCCTGGTCGAGGAATGTCCGCGCGGCGGGGAGTGCGCCCTCGTCAATCGCCCGGTCGGCGAGCATAGCAAGCCGGGTGATCTCCGGGTCCGCGGCATCAAGGGCCCGGCGCTCGGCCATCATCGTGGCGATCTTCTCCGCCTGTTCGGATAACAGCCTGTCGATCTTCTCCGGATCCTTCGGGAAATCCGACTGGCCCAACGCCCGCAGCACGTCATACATGCCGGCGAGCGGCACCTTTTTCTCGGCGGCGAGCATTTCGACCGTGCGGCGGAGGTCCTGGGGGGTGGCGGCAATGGTAACGAGAAGCTTCCTGCGGGTGTCGCGGATCAGCGCCTCGTCGCCTTGCGTCTCTTCGGGGTTGAGGCCGAAATTGAGAAAGCGGCGGAGCGAGCCGTTGGTCCATGGCCGCTGCCTAGCCTGGGTCGAGAGATAGACCTCCTCGGCCACGAGCGTCATCACCTGGCCGAAGTCGTAGCCCCGGTTGGCGGCGAGATGCTTGAGGAGTGCCGCGGCATAAGGGCTGTTGCCGCCGGCCACGCCGTCCAATGCGGGTTCCCCCGGTTCCGCCGCGAAGCCCAGGACCTGCCCCAGACTTTCGTTGACGGGGCCGTCCTCGGCGGACGTGACGCCGCGGACCACGCCCAGGCCTTGGGCACCGATCGCCACCCCCTGCGGCGCCGAAGCTGTCCTGATCCGGGCCCCGGGCGGAAACGGATTGCTGCGGCAGGCGTCGAGCAGGACGATGGCGATCTTCGCACTCTGCTGTAATTCGGCCAGGATGCCGGAGAGAGGAACGAGCGCCTGTCCTGGATCCTGCAGATCGCCATCAACCGGCACCAGGTAGTTCTCGCCCGCCGCCTCGATGCCATGGCCCGAATAATAGACCAGCGCCACATCGGCCTCGGCCGCGTCTTCACTAAACCGGTCGAGCGCGCGCCTGAGCTTTTGCGTATCCGCGTCGGTGACGGGCACCACGTCGAAACCCAGATCGGTCAACAGCTTGCCGATGGCGCGGGCGTCATTGCCGGGATTGGGCAGATCGGGAAGTGTGTCATAGTCCGACTGGCCGATGACCAGCGCCACGCCCCGCAGCGCCTTCGCCTCTTCGGTCCGCGTTGAAGACGCGGCGAACAGCATCAAAAGCAGGCTGGCCAATGCCAGCCGGATCATGCTTCGCGAAAAGAATACCAAAGCCCGCATGCCGTCTCTCGTAGGCGCGACCGTCATGGCAGCATAATGCGTCCACAGTGGCAAGACCGCGGCGTCAACCGCCGTCAAGAGGGACGCCCAGCGGCCTGGTGATCCGCCGCACCGCCAGCACGCGGTTGACTTCGCCGCCGAAGATCAAGACCAGCGCCGACAGATAGAGAAAGAACATCGCCGCGAACAGGCCCGACAGCGAGGCATAGGTCGAGGCGAAGGTGTTGAAGCGCACGAGGTAAATGGAGAAAGCGCCGGAGAGTACGATCCACACGACGACGGTGAGCAGCACGCCGGGCAGGAGTTCGACGGTGCTCAGCCGCTTCGACGGCAGAAACCTATGACAAAGCAGGAGGCCGCCGGTCAGCAGCAGGATGGCGATCGGATAACGGAGCTGGTCGATGGTGGCGAAACTCTTGCGCAGATCGGGCGATATGGCGTCGATGATGACGAAGCCGACCGGGGCCACCACGATGAGCAGCGCCACCACGAGCAGGCCCACCGCCGTGCCGATGACGAACAGCACGCCCTGGCCGTAGAGCCAGAACATGTTGCGGTCCTCCTTCAGATCATAGGCGCGGTTGAGGCCGACTCTCAGGCTGTCGATGCCGCCCATGGCGCTCCAGATGGTGAGCAGCGCCGAAATGCTGAGGAGGCCAGTGCGCGGCACCGTGAGGATCGAGCGGATCTCCGGCGCCAGGGGCTGGACGAGCTGCACCGGCGCAACGCCCAAGAGATAGATCACGATCCGCTCGGCCAGGTCGGCATTGCCGAGAAATCCGCCGAGCGTGGTGAGAAAGATCAGGAACGGGAAGACCGAAAAGATGGTGCGGAAGGCGATATTGCCGGCCAAGGGAATAGCCTCGTCGGCAAACAGGCGATAGACGGCTTCGACCAGCAATGACCGGATCGAGGGCGGTTCGGGTTCGAGGCTGTCCATCCCGCGGGGGCTTATCGGTCAGGCCGGGGACTGGCCCTGTCTCAACCGGTCGAGCGCGTCCCGGGCCTTGTCGCGGTGCGCATCCGTCATGTGGTTGCGGATCAGATTCACGGCGGTGAACAGCACCGCCATGTCGTCGGTGAAGCCCAATCCCAGGATGAAATCCGGCACGAGGTCGAAGGGCAGGATGAAATAGGCGAGAGCCGCCAGCAGGATGCCCTTGACCTTGAGCGGGGTTGACGGATCGAAGGCGCAGTAATAGGCGGCGACGACCGTCTCGGCGAAGGGCACATTGGCCAGAACGCGGGCGAGCTTGGGCCAGAAGCCCTGGCGCACCTGGTGTTCCTTTTGCGTCAGGTCCATTTTCGGACTCCTCAGGTTTGCGTGTACCACAGGCCCGCCATGATGATGAGGATGGCGGCGAATTGCAGGATGACCCGCCAGCGCATCAAGGTTTGCGAGCGGCTGGCGGACCCGCCCCGGAGCATGTTCCACAAGCCCAGCAGCAGCACGATGGCGACGGCGGCAAGTGCTACGGGGAGAAGATAGTCGAAGATCGTCATTTGTCCGAGGCCCACTCCAGAAACCGGTCGAGCAGCCGCTGCGGCAGCAGCCGGCGGGCCCAGGCCATGATATAGGTAGGCGTGGTCACAAAGTAACGGGCCTTCGGCCTAGGATTTTCGAGCGCCGCCACGAGTTTGTCCAAAACCGCCTCGGGCGGCAGCTTGAACCGGCCGGACTTGCCCTTGCCCAGGCGGGCGCGCTGGCGTTCGTAGGGTTTGCGATAATGCGACGACGTCTCGTCGATATTGCGGTCGAAGGCGGCGATGGCATGCTCGTTGAAGCGGCTGGCGATGGGCCCCGGCTCGATCAGCACGACATGGATATCGGTCGAGCGGAGTTCGAGGCGAAGCGTGTCGGCCAGCGCTTCGATGGCAAATTTGGAGGCGTTGTAGGCGCCCCTCCATTTGAGCGCCACCAGTCCGAGGACGGAGGAACAGTGGACGACATGGCCGCCGCCATTGGCCCTGAGCAGCGGCAGGCAGGCCCTGGTCAATTGATGCCAGCCGAAGACATTGGCGCTGAACTGGGCCTCGAGCGCCTGGCGCGGCAGGTCCTCGACCGCACCCGGCTGGCCATAGGCCCCGTTGTTGAACAGGGCATCGAGCTTGCCCCCGGTGCGCCGGCCTACTTCCATGGCGCAGGCATCGACCGATTGCGGCTCGGTGTAATCGAGATACAGGGCCTCAAGGCCCAAACCTTCTAGCCTGGACAGGTCGGCGTCGTTGCGGGCCGTGGCGAACACCCGCCAGCCGCGCTGCCGGAGCCCGGTGGCACAGGCGAGGCCGATGCCGGATGAACAGCCGGTGATGATGATGCTTTTGGTCAAGGACGCCTCCGCTCAAGGCGTTCCTTACAGCACGCGCCGTCTCCGCCGCAATTGGGCCGGATTCGTCAAGCAATTCACCGGCCATGGATTTCGGCGGGTTCTGTGGATAAGGTCGCGGACATGATTCACATATTGCAAAGCAGCGCGATGGCGCTTTTAATTGTGTCGGCGGCGGGTATTCCGGGGGCCATGGCGCAGGGCGCCGAGCCGGAGTCGCTCGGCCAGTTCAGCGACTGGGCGGCCTATACCTACAAGGCGGCCGATACCAAGGTGTGCTATATTTCGTCCCAGCCCAAATCCACCGAGCCCAAGACGGCGAAGCGCGACCCCGTGTTCTTCCTCGTCACCCACATGCCCGGCCGCAAGGTCAGGGGCGAGGTCTCGACCATCATCGGCTATCCGTTCAAGAAGGATACCACCGTCGAGCTCAGGATCGACGAGGCGGCCTATCAGCTGTTCACCAATGCCGACGGGGCCTGGGCCGACAGCGGCGCAACCGAGAAAAACATCGTTGCCGCGATGAAGACCGGCTCGGAGCTTACCGTCAAGGGAACCTCGTGGCGCGGCACCGAAACGACCGATTCCTATTCCCTCAACGGAATTTCCGCAGCGTTAAAAAAAATCGACGAAGCCTGCAAGTAATCGGGGCGTCGACAACGCCGTTTGGGACCCTTATCTTCACCGGCGGCGAATGCAACCGAGGGAATACCGGAGTGACAGCGGATGATCCGGCAATACGGCCGTCCGGCGGGGCGGCCTGATGGGGCAATCCGCTACCATGCGCTGGCTGTTGCTGGCGCCGTTCGCGATTGGCACGCTGTTCCTGATCGTCCTGCCGGCCTTGATGACGTTTGCCCTGGCCTTCTTCGAATATGACGCGCTGTCGCCGCCGGCGTGGCGTGGCCTGGCCAATTTCAGCGAGGCTTTTCACGATCCGGTATTCTACACGGCGGCGTGGAATTCCCTGATCTTCGTCGGCTTCGCGGTGCCTTTGCGCATTCTGGGCGCCATGGCGCTGGCCTTGCTTCTCGAGCGCCGGCGCCAGGGAACGAGCGCCTACCGGGCCGCGGTGTTTCTGCCGACCGTCGTTCCCGATGTCGCCTATGCGCTGATCTGGCTGTGGATCTTCAATCCGCTTTACGGCCCTCTGAACCTCATGCTCGCGGCGTTCGGCATCAAGGGCGCGGCCTGGCTGGTCAACCCGGATACGGCCCTTGGCGCCCTCATCTTCATGTCGCTGTTCCAGATCGGCGAAGGGTTCGTTCTCACTCTCGCGGCGCTGCGCCAGATTCCGACGGATTATTACGAGGCGGCGCGCATCGACGGCGCTACGCCGGAGCGCTGTTTCTGGCATATCACCTTGCCGCTGATCGCGCCCTGGCTGTTCCTGCTGTTCGCCCGCGACGTGGTCATCACCTTGCAGAGCAGTTTCACCGCGGCCTATCTGATGACCGGCGGCGGGCCCTATTACGCGACCTTCCTGATGCCCATCATGATCTACGAGGAAGCCTTCGACCGGTTCCGTTTCGGCCTGGCCTCGGCCATGATGCTGACGGTGTTCGCGGCGGTGGCGGTCACGCTATACGCCGTGCAAAAAATGATGCGCCACTGGCTGCATGAAGACCATGTCTGAAAAGGCCGCGTTTTGGAGTTTCATCCGCTATCACCCATGGCGCCTCCTGGCGGCGCTGTTGTTCACCGTGCCGCTGGTCTGGGTTGTCGGCTTCTCGCTGCGCCAGCCGGGCCTGCCGCCGCCGCGCTCGATCGAGTGGATTCCCGATCCTATCGTCTGGGGCAACTATGCCCGCATCTTCGACATCGTGCCGCTCGCCACGTTTCTCGGCAACTCGCTGATGGTGGCGGCGATCGCGGTGCCGGTCACCCTTCTCACCGCGTCTTTCGCCGGATTCGCCATGGCGCGATCGGACCTGAAATTCCGCCAGCGCATGGTGCTGGTGTGCGTGCTGCTGATGCTGGTGCCGGTGACGGCGCTTTGGCTCGCCCGCTTTATCCTGTTCGTCAATCTGGGCGTGATCGATACCATCTGGCCCTTGGTGGCGCCCGCCATCATGGGATCGAGCCCGCTATTCGTGCTGCTCTACTACTGGTCGTTCCGCCGCATTCCCAACGAACAGTTCGACGCGGCCCACCTCGACGGGGCCAGCGCCCTCGGCCTCTGGCACCATGTGGCGATGCCGCAGGCGCGGGCCGCCACGGTGACGGTCACGGTTCTGGCCTTCATCTTTTACTGGAGCGATTTCTTCAGCCCACTGCTCTATCTCAAATCGGAGGAACGCTACACGCTTCCGGTGGCGTTGCAGATTATGCAGCAGATGGACAAGACCAACTGGCCACTGCTGATGGCGGGCGCCACCTTCATGACGGCCCCGGTCGTCGTCATGTTCCTGTTGGTACAACGCCATTTCTGGCCGGACGAAAGCAAGGGCGAAAAGACCTCGGCCGTCGCCGGTTGACGCCTACGAAGGATCGGTTAGATTTCGCCGCGGGGCATGGTCCACAGATTCAACCTGGAGAATTCGATGAAACCTTTGCGTAGTGTTCTTTGTGCGTCGGCGGCCCTCGCTTTCGCTTCTTTGGCGGAGGCCGGCGAAGTGTCGTTCATGGTGTTCGGCGATCCGGCCGAAAAGGCGGCCTATCAGGAGCTTGCCACATCCTTCATGGCGAAGCGGCCCGACATCGAGGTCAAGATCACCCATATTCCGGGCCAGTCCGATTACCGCAAACGCCTCGCCACCGATTTCGCCGCCGGCGCGCCCGCCGACGTGACACTGATCAACTATCGCCGCTATGCGGGCTTCGCCGCGAAGAACGTGCTGGAGCCGCTCGGCCCCTATTTTGAAAAGAGCACGGTCATCAAGGCCACGGATTTTTACGAAGAGGCGATCCTGCCCTATATGTGGAAGGGCACGCTCACCTGCCTGCCGCAGAACCTCTCCAGCCTCGTCGTCTATTACAACAAGAACCTGTTCGATGAGGCGAAGCTGGCCTATCCGTCCGACGACTGGACCTGGGACGATTTCGTTTCGACCGCCAAGGCGCTGACCAAGGACATCGACGGCGATGGCGCGACCGACCAGTTCGGCATCGGCACCGAGGCTTCGGTGTTCCGTCTCGCTCCCACGGTGTGGCAGAACGGCGGCGATATCGTCGACGATCCGGCGAAGCCCACGCGCCTGACGCTCGATACCCCGGCCGCCAAGGAAGCGCTGCAGTGGTTCGTCGATCTGCAGGTCAAGCACAAGGTGATGCCCGACCGGGTGAACGAGGCCTCCGAAGACAGCGACAGCCGCTTCCAGAACGGCAGGCTGGCGATGTTTCTCAACAGCCGCCGCGGCGTCCCCGCCTATCGCGAGATCACCGGTTTCGGCTGGGACGTGGCGCCGCTGCCCCAGGGCAAGCAGAAGGCCGGCATCCTCCATGCCGACGCGTTCTGCATGTCGGCGTCGACCAAGGACAAGCCATCAACCTGGGCCTTCATCGAATATGCCATGTCGGCGGACGGCCAGACCATCCTCGCCAAATCGGGGCGGACCGTGCCCTCGATGAAGTCGGTGGCCAATTCCAAGGCCTTTCTCGATCCGAGCGTGGCGCCGTCGCGCAGCAATGTGTTTCTCGACGGCATCGGCGACATCCGCGCCGTCCCGGTCATGGAAACCTGGGTCGATATAGAAAGCGTCATCGGCAAGGAACTTGAGCGCGGCGTCTTTGGCGAAGCCACGGTGGACGAGGTGATCGAGGCGGCGACCAAACGAACGCTCGATTATTTCCCCAAGTAAGCGGGTTGGATGGCGGGCTCTCGCATGCTACATGCAGCCCGCCATGACCGCCCTGCTTGAGACCGCAAAAGCTGCCGCGCCCTACCTGCCCAACGATCCGCGACCCTCGCTCATCGGGCTGACGCGGCGCGAACTGGCGGCGGCGCTGGAACGCGCGGGCGTTGCCGACAGGCAGCGCATGATGCGGATGCGCCAGATCTGGCACTGGATCTATCATCGCGGCGCGCAAAGTTTCGAGCAGATGACCGACATCTCGAAGGACCTGCGCGAGCGTCTCGACGAGGCCTTCATCATCGGCAGGCTCGAGGTCGTGACCGAGCAGGTGTCGAGCGACGGCACCCGCAAATGGCTGCTGCGCCTTGGGTCGGATGCGAAAGGCGCCCGGCACGAGGTCGAGACGGTGTATATCCCCGAGGCCGATCGCGGCACACTGTGCATTTCAAGCCAGGTCGGCTGCACGCTCACCTGTTCCTTCTGTCATACCGGCACGCAGAAACTGGTGCGCAACTTGACGGCGGGCGAAATCGTGGGACAGATCATGACGGCGCGCGACCGTCTCAACGAATGGCCGCACCAGATGCCGGCCGACACCCGGTATATCACCAATGTCGTGCTGATGGGCATGGGCGAGCCGCTCTATAACTTCGACAATGTGAAGGCGGCGATGGAGATTGCGTCGGACGGCGAGGGCCTGTCGCTGTCGAAACGCCGCATCACGCTGTCGACCAGCGGCGTCGTGCCGGAAATCGTGCGCGCCGGAGCCGAGATCGGCACCATGCTGGCAATCTCGCTGCATGGCACGACGGACGACATCCGCAACAAGCTGGTGCCGCTCAACAAGAAGTATCCGATCAAGGATTTGCTGGAGGCCTGCCGCGCCTATCCGGGGCTTTCCAACGCGCGCCGCATCACCTTCGAATATGTGATGCTGAAAGGCATCAACGATTCACTCGCGGATGCGAAGAGTCTTGTGCAATTGCTCAAGGGCATTCCGGCCAAGGTCAATCTCATCCCGTTCAATCCATGGCCCGGCACCGCTTACGAATGTTCCGATTGGGACACGATCGAAATCTTCGCCGAGGTTTTGAACAAGGCAGGCTACGCATCGCCGGTCAGAACGCCGCGCGGACGAGACATCATGGCGGCGTGCGGGCAGTTGAAAAGCGACAGCCAGAAGATGCGGGCGAGCGAGCGGCTGGCAGAGGGTGTCTGATCGCAATTCATGAAGGTTCTGATCACCAATCTCAATTTGGTCTCACTGGCTGGCACCGAGTTGATCTCAGTCGACTTCGTCAAGTATTTCGTCCGCCGCAATCACAGAGTCTATGTCACGGCATTCAACATCGGCAACCCGGTGAAGCAGTTGCTGCTCGACGCCGGTGCGAGTGTCGCGGGCATCGACGAGGATGAGTTTTTCAAGGACGCGGGTGGCGAGGTCGATCTGGTCTGGGGAAACCATTGGCCGGTCGTGGCACTGGCGCTCCTGGAAAGGCGGATCTCGTTCCGCAACCTGGCCGTTGCGTCGTATTCGGTTGTCAATCAATACGAAATCGCCTCGCCCTTGAGCGAAGCAGCCGATCTCGTGATCTTTCATTCCGAGGTCAATCGCGCCATTCAAGGCAAGTCGCTATCTGCCGCCGTCCAGGCGAAGTCGCTGGTCAACGTGAACAGTCTCGGGCCGGAGTGGCTCACTCCCGTCCTTGAGCGAAACCATCCGCCGCAGGTCCGCCGCGTGGCGGTCGTCTCCAACCATCTTCCTGAAGAAACAATGGCGGCCGCGGGATTGCTCGGCACCGCCGGAGTGAAGGTCGAATTCTTTTCCAGCAAGCTGACACCGCAGCACTTCACGCCGGAGCTGGCCGATAGTTTCGACGCGGTGATCACGATCGGCCACACAGTGCAGAAAGCGCTCTCACGCGAGACCCCGGTCTATCTCTATGACCGCTTCGGCGGTCCCGGCTGGATCGAAGCCCCGGCGCTGGAAGAACTCATCGCCGACAATTTCAGCGCGCGGCGCATCGGCCGGCTCAAGACGCCGCAATTGATTGCGCAGGAAATCCTGTCGGCCCCCGCGGCATTTCGCGCCGAAAATGCAAGGCGCGGGGCAAGGTTCGTGCGCGCGCATTGCGACCTGGCGCGTAACCTGGATGCGATCCTCACCCGTCTTGATCCTCATCGCCCGCGCCGCCGATTGAACCCGGAAGAATATGTTCCGCTCCGCCTGCTGGCAGCGGGCAGCATGCTGACGATCCTCGGGCCGAGGCGCGCCGCATCCGAACAGCTGCAGATGTCCAGCGGCAGGCCGGTGTTCGCGCGCAGAATCCGGATCGAATTGGCAGACGGCCTGCCCTTCGAAATTCGCGACATTGCCATCCGGAAATCCCTGAACGGGGACTATGCCGAGGACATCCGTCACATCGCCGTCCACGGACAGTTCCTGTCGAGCCGCTTCCGGGCCGCCGGGATGGTGGCTGTGCGCGATGACGGCTTGTCCTTCGACTTGCGTTACGGCCAGCCAAGTCCGGGCGCCGGCAGCCAGTTTCCGGCAATCGCATTATCCGGCAAATGCAACTTCGGCGGACTGATCGCGCTCCGGGAAGACACGCGCATGTTCAAGGTGAAGGTCCTGCGCATGGGCGACGACGGCCTCACAGTCGCAACCATCCATGTGTTGCATGTCTGATCCAGCCGTGTGGGCTGTTGCCAATGGCTGGACGCGACGCGACCTTGCGGCTCTTAGGTCCGGCGTGATAGGCCGCGCATTCAAGTTCAGCTAACGGTACTCCCAGCATGTCCAAACGCGGCCAGGTCAAGAAAGTCGTGCTCGCCTATTCGGGCGGGCTCGATACGTCGATCATTCTCAAATGGCTGCAGATTGAATATGGGGCCGAGGTGGTTACTTTCACCGCCGATCTGGGCCAGGGCGGCGAGCTTGAGCCGGCCAGGCGCAAGGCCGAGCAGCTTGGCATCAAGGAAATCCATGTCGAGGATGTGCGCGAAGAATTCATCCGCGATTTCGTCTTTCCGATGTTCCGGGCCAACGCGCTGTACGAAGGTGTCTATCTGCTCGGTACCTCGATCGCCCGGCCGCTGATCGCCAAGCGCCTGATCGAGATCGCGCGCGAGACCGGGGCCGACGCCATCGCCCATGGCGCCACCGGCAAGGGCAACGACCAGGTGCGCTTCGAGCTCACGGCCTACGCGCTCAATCCCGATATCAGGATCATCGCCCCCTGGCGCGAATGGGAATTCAAGAGCCGCACGGATCTCATCGCGTTTGCCGAGGCGCACCAGATCGAGGTGTCGAAGGACAAGCGCGGCGAGGCGCCGTTCTCGGTTGATGCCAATCTGCTGCATTCGTCATCGGAAGGAAAAGTCCTGGAGGACCCGTGGCAGGAGCCGCCGCCTTACGTCTATCAGCGCACCATCGCGCCGGAGGACGCGCCGGACAAGGCGACGTCGATCGAAATCGAATTCCTGAAGGGCGATCCGGTGGCGCTCGACGGCACGGCGATG
>JANNSP010000399.1:0-5728 GCA_031402975.1 Hyphomicrobiales bacterium | reverse complement strand
CATCGGCGCGGCGTCCTGCGGCATGCGCCCGGTGGCCGAGTTGATGTTCATCGACTTCATGGGCGTGTGCTTCGACCAGATCTACAACCAGGCCGCCAAGTTCAGGTATATGTTCGGCGGCAAGGCCGAGACGCCGGTGGTCATCCGGGCGATGGTCGGTGCGGGCTTTCGCGCCGCGGCGCAGCACAGCCAGATGCTCACGCCGCTGTTCACCCACATCCCCGGCCTGAAGGTGGTGTGCCCGAGCACGCCCTACGACACCAAGGGCCTGCTCATCCAGAGCATCCGCGACAACGATCCGGTGATCTTCTGCGAGCACAAGAATCTGTATGGGCTCGAGACGGACGTACCGGAGGAATCCTATTCCATTCCCTTCGGTGAAGCGAATATCGTGCGCGACGGCAAGGACTGCACCATCGTGACCTACGGCATGATGGTTCACCGTGCCATGGATGCGGCGGCGGCATTGGCAAAGTCCGGCACGGAATGCGAAGTCATCGATCTCCGTACGCTGTCGCCGATCGACTGGGACACGATCATGGACAGTGTCGGCAGTACCGGGCGCCTGGTGTGCGTGGATGAATCCAATCCGCGCTGCTCGATCGCGTCGGATGTTTCCTCGATGGTGGCGCAGGAATGTTTCGGAGCGCTCAAAGGTCCGATCCAGATGGTGACGGCGCCGCACACTCCGGTGCCGTTCTCGCCGATCCTCGAGGATCTCTACATCCCCTCGGCCGGCGCTATTGCTGCCGCGGTTCGCAAGACAATGTCGCATTGAGGCCTCTCACATGACAGACACACGCATCGTCCCCGTGCTCATGCCCAAATGGGGCCTCTCGATGAAGGAGGGAAAGCTCGCCTCCTGGCTGGTCGAGGACGGCACCACGATCAAACCCGGGGATGCCATTCTCGAAGTCGAGACCGACAAGATCGCGGGCTCTCTGGAAGCCACCGAGGCCGGCGTGCTGCGCCGGCGCGTGGGCGCGGCCGACACGATTTACCCGGTGAAGGCGCTGCTCGGCGTCATCGCCGATCCATCGGTGCCGGACGCCGACATTGAAGCATACGTGGCGTCCTATGTCGCCCCGGTGGTTGATGAGGACGAGGGGGAACAGGGTCCGAAATACGAAACCGCCGATACCCGTAGCGGCAAGCTCCGCTACGCCAAGCGTGGCGACGGCGGCGACACTGTCATTCTCATCCACGGGTTTGGCGGCGATCTCGACAACTGGCTGTTCAATATCGACGCCCTGGCCGAGACGGCGACGGTCTATGCCCTCGATCTTCCCGGCCACGGTCAATCCTCGAAAGCGCTTGACAAACCGGGCCTCGCCTCGCTGACGGCCGCACTTGCGCAATTCATGGACAAGACCGGAATCGACAGCGCCCATCTTGCCGGGCATTCAATGGGAGGCGGCATCGCCATGCAGATGGCGATCAATCATCCCGAAAAAGTAAAATCGCTCACGCTCATCGCGCCCTTGGGGCTCGGCGCCGAGATCGGAACCTATGTTTCAAACTTCACCGCCGCTGAGGGCCGCAAGGATCTGAAGCCGGTGCTCGAAACATTGTTCGCCGACAAAAATCTGGTCAGCCGAAAGCTTGTCGACGACGTGTTGAAATACAAGCGCCTCGACGGCGTGGGCCCGCTCCTCAAGGATCTGAGCAACGGTCTCTTCGAAAACGGCAGGCAGCGCGATGCGCCGGGAAAACAACTGGCGGGCAAGTTGCCCCCCACCCTCGTCATCTGGGGCAAAGAGGATCAGGTCATTCCGGCGGCCCATTCCGAAAACCTGCCGGGCGCCAGTGTGCACGTCCTCGACAATGCGGGCCACATGGTATTCATGGAAAAGGCCGGTGAAGTGAACGCCCTGATCAAGAAACATATCGCTGGCCAGTGAGGCCGCGGCGAAAGGAGCAGCAAACGACGGACAACGGCCGTGCTTGACGAAATAGACAAGCCCCAACGGGCAGAAAATTTCATGGGAGTGAAAGCAGATGTTCTCGATACCTAAGAATGCGATTTATACCAGCGTCAATCGACGCAGGTTTCTCGAACTTGGTGGCGGTGCCGCGACGGCCCTCGGCGCCGGTTCGCTGACGCTTGGCCTTGGCTCGACCATTACACGGTCGAAAGTGCAGGCCCAGTCGTCCGATGACGCAAAGTGGAAACAGTATGCCGGATCGAAGCTGGTGTTCATGTCGGAAAACACGCCTCCCTCTTTCGCCATCCGCGACAAGATCAAGAGCTTTACCGATCTCACCGGCATCGAAGTGACGATTCTGACCGACGATCTTCCCGTCGTTCAGCAGAAGGTCGGCATCGATCTTCGCGGCGGCAAGGCCGACTATGTTCTGAACTATGTCCAGGACAAGCCGATCGGCGCGCCGTTTGCCGATTTCTATGCCGACATGACACCCATGTTCGGGGACGCCACGCTGCCGCAGGATGCCGATGGCTATGGCGACGATGCCTGGTTCGAAAATTTCCTGTCGGCGTGCGGCAGGTTCTACACCGAAGGAAAGATCATCGCGCTGCCCTATGACGCCGCGGTGGCCTGCACCTTCTACCGCCAGGATCTGTTCGAGGCGAACTCCAAGGACTTCGAGGCCGAAAAGGGATACCGGCTTGAGTTCAACAAGGACACGACCTGGAAAAACGTGATCGACATGGCGGCCTTCTTCAAGAAAGCCAAGGAAGCCGGCAAGGACGTGCCTTACGGTTATGCCCAGCACATGGGCTCCTTCGCCTGGACGACGCAGCTCGATATCCAGCGCTTCCTGTTCGCCAACGGACGCTGGATCGACTGGAACATCGACGACAAGCTCGGATCGAAAACCCCCGGCAAGACCAATTGGGGCGACGAGCAGTCAATCCTGATGTTGACCAAGTTCAAGGAACTGGCGGACGTCTCCCATCCCGACAATCTGGCCAACGGCACGCTCGAGCTGAACACCGTCTATCAGTCCGGCAATATCGCGATGCAGACGCAGTATCACGAATTCGCCGCCTCGATCGAGGACGAGAAGACCTCGCGCGCGGCCGGCGGCAAGACGGCCTATGCGCCGTGCCCCAAGGGCGATCCGGAATGGATCAAGAATGGCGGCGAAGCGGTCAACGGCACCAATTGCGGTATCGGTGGCATCGGCATCAACGGCAATGCGTCAGAAGACATGAAGCGCGCCGCCTACATCTTCGCCATCTGGTCGGTGTCGCGCGAAAACCAGTTCAGTGTGCTCAAGGGCCTTGGCGGCACGCCGACGCGCAAGTCGGTTCTCGCAATGGAAGAAGTGCAAAAGGCCAAGGTCCGTCCGACCTCCATGCCGAATGCGCTGACTTTCGATGCCGTGTACGATTATGGCATCAAGGATCCGCATTTCGTGCTGGGACCCAAGATTCCTCAGTCCAACGAGTATCATTCGATCCTCGCGGCCGAGGTGCAGAAGTGTCTCTCGGGCGAGCTTTCGCCAGAGGATGCGAGCAAGTCGATCCAGACGCAGCTCGACGAATTGCACGGCTAAGACGCTTCACATTTGAGAAATCCAGCGGCGGTGCCGCCGCTGGAGCATTCCAGGGCATAACCATGACAGCAGCGGCCACGGGTACGACGCCGAAAAGCATCTTCCGCCTGCGCGAGATGCAGGAAAGTGTCGAGGCGCGGCCCGTGCCGATTGTTTTGCAGCCGCCCTCCAAGCTCAATCCGCTGCCTTCCAAGCGCTACTACTACCTGCTGATGGCTCCAGCCATAGCGCTGCTCGCTTTCATTTCGATCTATCCGTTTTTCTGGATGATCTATATGAGCCTGCACGATGTCGAGATCGGCAGCGTGGTTTGGAATGATTTTGGAAATTTCATCAAGCTCGCTGGTGATGCCCGTTTTCTGAATGGCTGGTTGCTGCTGTTTCAGTACAGCGCCATGTGCCTCACGCTGCAGATCGTCATCGGCGTATTCCTGGCGGTGGCGCTTGATGGTTCGCGATATGAAAAGATACTGGTAACTACGCTTCTCATGCCGATGATGATGGCGCCGATCATTGCCGGGATGGTTTGGTACTTCCTGTATAATGGCACCTTTGGATGGTATCACTGGATTTTGCAAAGTGCCGGCATTCTCGGACCGAAGTCCATTCTCGGAAGCGCCAGTACGGCGATGCTGGCCATCGTCATCGTCGATGTCTGGCAATGGACGCCTCTTATAACGCTCATCACGCTGGCGGGTTTGAAGCGCGTTCCGCAGGACCAGCTTGAAGCCAACATGGTCGATGGCGCTTCGCCTTTCCGCAATTTCATATCGGTGACGGCGCCCAATCTCTACCCGGTGCTGGTGATCGCAATCATGCTGCGCTTCATGGACAATTTCCGCTTCATCGATTCCGCCCTGGTGCTGACCGGCGGCGGACCCGGCAACGCCACGAAGATCCTGCCAATCTATCTGTTCGAAGTTTCGTTCAAGTTCTTCAAGCTCGGCCGCGGTGCCGCAATCGCTCTTACGCTACTCGTCGTCACCATCCTCCTCGGCATGTTTCTGGTGAAGGTCTTTGACCGGCAGCAGCCGAAAAAGGTATGACAGGTCAAGGACACAGCAAACATGGCCTCCCGTGACGTCGTTCAATACGATACGCTGACCAATAAAGCGTTCAAATTGTTCTGTGGCGTGTTCATCGCGATTTATCTGGTGTGGACGCTGCTGCCGATCATCGTGATGTTCACCTCGTCCTTCAAGGATCTCCTTGAGGCCTTCAAGCTTCCCGCCGTGGGGGACTGGGCGGGAGCGTGGGTGTTCTTCGATTTCACGCCCACGCTCAAACACTATGAAGACCTGTTTCTCAATCTCGGTTTCGCCACCTACATGGTCAACAGCCTGATCGCGGCTGCCGGCTCGGCGGTGGTCTCCGTCATCCTCGGCTCGATGGCGGCCTATTCGCTGTCGCGCATCGAGTTCCGCGGCAAGAGCGATCTCTTCTTCTGGGTCATCTCGACCCGCATGGCGCCGGTCGTGGCCGTGATGGTTCCGCTGTACTGGATCTTCCGCGAGCTCGAACTGGTCGGTACGCTGCCGGGCCTTATTCTCGCCTACACAACTTTCAACCTGCCTTTCGCCATCTGGATCCTGAAGGGTTTCTTCGACAACGTGCCCTATGCCATCGAGGAGGCGCAGATGGTCGACGGCGCCACCCGCTTTCAAGCTTTTCTGGCGATTCTCCCTCTGGTGGCGCCCGGCATCGGCGCCTTCATCGTGCTGTGCATCCTGTTTGCCTGGAACGATTTTCTGTTTGCCGCCATCATCGGTTCCGGGGGGGCCAAGACGCTTCCCGTGGCGACGCGAGAACTCGTGCAGCCGCAAAACATCCAGTGGGGCTCGATCATGGCGGCGGGCACCGTCACCACGCTCCCCATGATGTTGCTTGGTCTCGTCATCCGCAAGTATCTCGTTACCGGCCTGACCATGGGCGCCGTAAAGGAATAGGGTATGGCAAAAGTTTCGTTTCATCATGTGTGGAAAAAATACGGCGACATGGAAGCCGTGAAGGACCTCAACTTCGAATGCGAGGACGGCAGCTTCCTGTCGATCCTCGGTCCTTCGGGCTGCGGCAAGTCCTCGACCATGCGCATGGTCGCGGGGCTCGAGCACATCTCGGCGGGCGAAATTCTTTTCGATGGGAAGCGAATCAATGAACTTGCTCCCAAGGATCGCGACGTTGCCATGGTGTTCGAGAATTACGCGCT
>JANNSP010000398.1:0-2280 GCA_031402975.1 Hyphomicrobiales bacterium | reverse complement strand
TGGCAGTCGTCGCCACCGCCGCAACGGCGATCGCATCGGTGGCGCCCACCGCGAATGAATTCGACCTGTCCGGCAGCAACGTGACGGTCATCACCAAGAACCAGGCGTTCCCCATCTACGGGCCGCTCGCCGACGAGGACTGCATGACCGAGGATTGCAGCGACACCAACAGCTGATTTCAGAGTTTCCCGGGGCGGCATCCCCCCATCCCCTGCAAACGCCGCTCCCAAACTCGAGGCTCCGGAAAATCCGGAGCCTTTTTCTTTAAGTAGAGACCCGATTCTAAACGCCAGATGAAGAGAGAGTTCAGCGCCGGTTACAACAACGTGATGCAACTTAAGTCCCAGCAAGACGTTCTAAACGGCGGGAGATACTGACATGAAAACCCTGATCGCAACCCTCACCCTCACCATCCTGTTTCTGTCCGCCGGCGCCTTCGCCAGCAACAACAGCGCGCCGGTTCGGGTGCACGGCAATGTGACGGTGATCGAGAAGAATCAGGCCTGGCCAATCCAGGGTCATATCACCGTCGAGCCGTGTGTCAACGTCACCTGCTACGACGTTTAAGGCTCTTCGTCCCTCAACGCGGGGGCGCGCGGCGGCGAGTTACGAAACACTGATCGGGCGCGTTCCTACAGCCAATTCACCTTCAAGATCTCATAACTCTTGCCGCCGCCGGGTGTCGCCACTTCGACGCTGTCGCCCATCTTCTTGCCGATGATGGCGCGAGCGATGGGCGACGCCACCGAAATCTTGCCCTTCTTCACGTCGGCCTCGAATTCGCCGACGATCTGGTAGGCGGCCTCCTGCTCGCTGTCCTCGTCGATCAGCGTCACCCGGGCGCCGAACATCACGGTCTCGCCCGACAGCTTCGAAATGTCGATCACGTCGGCGCGGCTGATCTTGTCTTCGAGTTCGGCGACACGCGCCTCGGCCCAGCCCTGCTGCTCCTTGGCGGCATGGTATTCGGCATTCTCCGACAGGTCGCCATGCGAGCGCGCCTCCTCGATCGCCCGGATGATGCGCGGGCGCTCCACCGACTTCAGGTGCCTGATCTCGTCCAGCATGGCCGCGTGACCCTCGGCCGTCATCGGTACTTTTTCCATGAGCTTCGTCCAGTTTCTGTCAATTCAGGCCAGCCCTCCGGTTTTAATCGGACAGCGTGCCACAATGCGTAATCGCGGAAAATGACACCCGGCCCGCGCGCGAACGCGACAGGCCGGGCAAGGCAACAAGATGGCGCAAAGGCGACGGAATTTCAAGAGAAATGGCGGGAAGGGCAAGGTTGCGTCAGAAATACGCCTGCAGCGGCATTCATCCGCCGTGTCAAGCCGCTTCGTTGATTGTCATCTCCACCGACAATCCCGCCTTGGTTGCCAGCATTACCAGTGCATCGAGGCTGAAATTGGTGATCCGGCCGCGCAAAAGATCGTTGAGGCGGGGCTGGCTGATGGTGAGCCGTTTCGCAGCTTCGGCCTGGGTGATGTTCCAGCCCTTGATGCGCTCCGAAACAGCGATCAGGAGGTCGGATCGCATGGTCATGTTGGCGGCGGCTTCGGGGGTGTCCGCTAGCGCATCCCAGACATTCTTGAAGCTTTGACGTTCCATGCGAGGGTCCTTCAGATTGCGCGCAGGCGGCGGCTGGCGAGGTCGATGTCTTTCTTGGCCGTTGCCTGCGATTTCTTCTGAAACGCATGCAGAACATAAATGGCCTCCGGCCGTGTGGCCAAATAGATCGTGCGAAAGATACCGCCCGGCTCACGAACCTTATTTCCCGTACACCACGGCCAACGTCAGCCATCGGTTTCCAATCGGTTGGATCGCCGCCCAACTGCACGCGGCGAAGTTCGACGCCTATTTCATGGCGAGCGGCTTCGGGGAAAGATTTGATGCGGTCCAGGCTATCTCCCATGAAGACGATCGGTTTTGCCATTCTAGACCTTCTTATATCAATATTCGTATAATCACAAGGCCAGTATCTTAAAAATACGCCTGCAGCGGCTTCACCTCCAGCGTTCCCTCTCTCTGTGCGGCAATCGCCTTGGTGACGGCTAGAATGCCGGGGAGGGTGGTGTAGTAGGGAACCTTCTGGAGCAGGGCCGTCTGCCTGATCGGCTTCGAGTCGGACTGCGACGAGCGGGTTTCGGTCGTATTCAAAACAAGCTGGATTTCGCCGTTCTTGATGGCGTCGACGACATGCGGGCGGCCTTCCAGGACCTTGTTGATCTTGGTGGACGGCACGCCCTTGTCCTCGAAATAGCGCTGGGTGCCGCCCGTCGC
>JANNSP010000397.1:0-3756 GCA_031402975.1 Hyphomicrobiales bacterium | reverse complement strand
ACGTGAAGGGTCTCGCCTGACGTCTCACCCTTCATCCACAAGCTTTGGCGCGAGCGGCTCCAGAAATGCACGGTGCCGGTTTCCAGCGTCAGGCGCAAGGCTTCAGCGTTCATATGGGCGACCATCAGCAATGTGCCGTCGGCGGCGTCGGTGACGATGGCGGGGATGAGACCCGCGCTGTCGAATTTCGGCTCGAACTCGGACGTCTCTTCGATCAAATGGAGAAGCCGCCCGACGGCGCGCGGACCAGTTCCATGAAGCGGGTCTGCAGCACCTGGTTCGACTTGAATTCGCCCACGAACTGCGTGGTGATGGTGGCGACGTTACGCTTGCCGATGCCGCGCATCGACATGCAGGTGTGGACCGCCTCCAGCATGACCGCGACGCCGCGCGGCTCGAGCGTCGCATTGATCGTGTTGGCGATCTGCGCCGTCATGGTCTCCTGGGTCTGCAGGCGCCTCGCAAACACATCGACGACGCGGGCGAGTTTCGACAGGCCGACGATCTCGCGCGTCGGCAGATAGGCGACATGGGCGCGGCCGATGAAGGGTGCTATGTGATGCTCGCAATGGGAATTGAATTCGATGTCGCGCAGCATGACGATGTCGTCATAGCCGCCCGCATCCTCGAAGGTGCGCGACAGCGCTTCAGCCGGGTCCTCGCCATAGCCGGAGAAATACTCGCTGAAGGCCTTGGTGACGCGGCGCGGCGTATCGAGCAGGCCCTCGCGCGAGGGATCGTCTCCGGCCCAGGCGAGGAGCGTGCGGACGGCGGCTTCCGCCTCCTCCTGGCTGGGACGCTTGACCGGCGAACGCGAGGGCTCCCGGTTCAGTTTCTTGACGATGGCATCCATGCCTGCAATGTCTCCCAAAACCCTTATGTGGCGGCGAATGGCGTCGTATTCAAGCCATGGGTTTCGCATCCGGGGCACCCCATATCATGGCTTGCCGGGTGCCGCAAACGGCCTAAAATGCTCCCATGATCAACGATATCTACAACCGCCGCATCCTCGAATTCGCCGCCGACATTCCACGCCTGCAACGTCTGCCCGACGCCGACGCAACGGTGGTCGCGCATTCCAGGCTGTGCGGCTCGAAAGTGACGGTCGACGTCAAGATGAAAGACGGCGTGGTCACCGATTTCGGCCATGACGTCAAGGCCTGCGCGCTGGGCCAGGCCTCATCCTCGGTGATGGCGCGCCATGTGGTGGGTTCGAGCGGCGAGGAGCTGAAGGCGCTGCGGGCTCAGATGCATGCCATGCTGAAGGAGAACGGCCCGCCGCCCGCCGGCAAATGGGCCGATCTCGAAGCGCTGCTGCCGGTCCGCGATTTCAAGGCGCGGCACGCGTCGACGCTGCTGACCTTCGACGCGGTAGCTGACGCCGTCAGCCAGATCGAGGCGAAGGAGAAGGCGGCATGACGAAGGCAACGATCAAGGCGCTCGATCTGCCGGCGCGGACGAGCACGATTTACCCTGAGGTTTTCGCTGGCGAACTGAAGGGCCGCGAGAAGCGGGCGCTCGGCGACCATTTCGGCCTGAGCCAATTTGGCGTGAACCTGACGGCGCTCGCGCCCGGCGCCTGGTCGGCGCAGCGCCACTGGCACGAGCGCGAGGACGAATTCATCTATGTGCTCGACGGCGAGATCGTGCTCGTCGACGATGGAGGCGAGCATGTGCTGAGTGCGGGCATGTGCGCCGGCTTCAAGGCGGGCAACGGCAACGGCCACCGGCTGGTCAACAAGTCGGGACAGCGCGCCAGCTATCTGGAAGTCGGCACGCGATCGGCGACGGAGTTCATCCATTATCCCGACATCGACATGAAAGCCGCGAAGGTGGACGGGAAGTGGGTGTTGACGCGGAAGGACGGCACGGGGTTTTGAGAGTAGTTGAGTGCACCGTCAGCGTGATTTCCTAACCTGTCATCGCCGGATTTATTCCGGCGACCCATGGCGCAACAAGTTCCAGCGTTGGTTGGTTTGCACCATGGGTCCCCGGGACGAGCCCGGGGATGACAAGGTTAGGTAAACCAACTTCACCACGTCACAAATCCTGCACATCCACCACGCCTGAGATCGCCTTGATCGCTCCCTTGATTTGCGGCGTCACCGTGAACTTGTTGCCGAGAGTCAATTCGACTTCGCGGCCGCGGTCCAGCATCAGGATGAGTTTCACCGGGGCCTTGCCGCCGTTCACCAGGCGTTGGGCGATCGAGTCGATGGGTTTGGCGTCGCGGACGAAGATGGTGAGGCCCGAGGTCATGGTGGCGGCGGCCTTGTCGAGTTTCTCGACGCTCTGCAGCCTGAGCTTGACCTCCTCGCCCTCGACATCGGCCTCGACGCGCACGATGACGGCGGTGCCGGGTTCCAAGAGATCGCGGGCCGCGGCGAGCGTATCGGAAAAGCAGATTGCCTCATACTGGCCGCTCGGATCGGAAAAACCGACAAAGGCGAATTTGTTGCCGGATTTCGAGCGCCGCTCCTGGCGATGGGTGACGGTGCCGGCAAGTTTCGCGGCGGTCGCGCCCTTGGTCAGCGCCTTGTCGTGGAACGAGGCCCAGCTTTCGACGCCAAGCCTGGCCAGCGGTTTCACATAATCGTCGAGCGGGTGGCCCGAGAGATAGAAGCCGACGGCGTCCAATTCCTGCGCCAGCCGGTCCATCGGCAACCACGCATCGCGGGCCGGCAAGACGAGTTCCCCTGCCCCGCCCGAGGCCGCACCGAAAAGATCGTTCTGGCCTTGGGCGGCTTCCGACGACGTGCGATTGGCGGTGGCGAGGATGGTTTCGACGCCGTCCATGACCTGGGCGCGATTGGCATTGAGACTGTCGAAGGCGCCGGCCTTGGCCAGGCTTTCAAGGGCGCGACGGTTGAGGGCGTGGCCGTCGATCCGCCTGGCGAAATCGAGGAGCGAGGAAAATGCTCCGCCCACGGAGCGAATCTCCACCAGATGCTCGATGGCGCCCGAGCCCACATTGCGGAGTGCGGCCAGCGAATAGACGATTGTGCCGTCCTTCTCCGCGAAGTCGACGCCGCTCAGATTGACCGAGGGCGGCACGACGCGCACCCCCATGCGCTGCGCCTCGCCGCGGAACAGCATGAGCTTGTCGGTGTTGCCGATATCGAGCGACATCGAGGCCGCGAGAAATTCGACCGGGTGATTGGCCTTGAGCCAGGCCGTCTGGTAGGCGATGACGGCGTAAGCAGCGGCATGCGACTTGTTGAAACCGTAGCCGGCGAATTTCGCCACCAGCTCGAAAATGAAATCGGCGCGATGGGCCTCGATCCCCTTGTCGACGGCGCCCTTGACGAAGCGCTCCTTCTGCGCATCCATCTCGGACTTGATTTTCTTACCCATGGCGCGGCGGAGGAGATCGGCCTCGCCCAGCGAATAGCCCGACAGAACCTGGGCGATCTGCATCACCTGCTCCTGATAGACCATGATGCCGTAGGTCTCTTTCAGGATGGGCTCAAGGAGCGGATGGAGATAGTCGGGCTGTTCCGTGCCGGTCTTGCAGGCGATGAAGCGCGGGATGTTGTCCATCGGCCCCGGGCGGTAGAGCGAGACGATGGCGATGATATCCTCGATGCAGTCGGCGTGGATCTTGCGCAGCACGTCGCGCATGCCGGAACTTTCCAACTGGAACACGCCGACCGTATCGCCATGACCCAGCATGTCGTAGGTCTTCGCGTCGTCGTAGGGGATACGGTCGATGTGGAACGAGGGCTCGCGGAGGCGGATAAGCTTCTGCGCCTTGTC
>JANNSP010000396.1:0-12646 GCA_031402975.1 Hyphomicrobiales bacterium | reverse complement strand
CAGGCGCCAAGCTCGGCCCCGCGCAGGCGGCGAAGGCTGCCCAGGAGGCTCAAACCGTCCAGCATGAAGTTCCGGCTCCTGACGCCGATCCGATAGTCGATCGTTGGGGACTGCCGCCCCTCCGCCATGAGTTCGTAAAGGAGCCGCGGGAAATCGACGCCGATCGCCAGTGGCAATCCCATCGAGCCCCAGAAGCGCGCATTGGTCTCGAGGAGCACCCAGTCGCCGCTTACGAGGTTGAAGCGGAATTCGAACATGCAGACGCCGGTGAAGGAGGTACGGCGGCAAATCTTCGCGGCGGCGTCGTAGAGGCCCTGATGCAGCGCCTCGCTCACCCGGTAGGTGCTGGGCCCGGCCTTGCCTTCGCGCAGCCTCCGGTGCTGGAAGGCCTGGAGAATCGTTCCATCTTTGGCGAGAACCGAGACGCCGACGCCGGCGCCCGCGAAAAAGGCTTCGGCGAGATAACGCGACGGCTGGCCCAATGTGGCGAGGAGTGCTTCCAGGTCGGCGGCCGACCTGGCGACAGTCACCGTCTCCCAGGCTTCGAGGTTGTCGGACGACACCGACCGGCGGGGCTTGATGACAAGCGGCAGGCCGAGTTCGCGAACCAGGCTTTGGGCGGTGTCGCCGGCCCTCAGCGGGCGGCCCTGCATGGCGGGGATACCGAGTTCGCCGCACAGCTCGCGCGTCAGTTGCTTGTCGAACAGCACCTGCATCGAGAGGGGATTTGGAATGGCCAGGATGCCGGCGGGAAGCTCATGGCGATGTTGATCGAGGGCGAGGATCGCCCGGTCGCAGCACGGAATGACGAGATCGAAGGGCTGGCTGGCGAGAATGTCTTGAACCCCGGCGAGCCACTCTTGGGGGGCGTCGGTGTAGCGCGGCAGGTGATGGACGCGGGTCACGTATTTCGAGGTGAGCGCCGGCGCCTGCCAGTCGAAGGGCACCACATGCACCTCCTTGCCGGCGCGGCCAAGCGACCGGACGATCGCCAGGAAAATCCGCATGTCGTCGCCGAACACGAGGACGCGGCCGCGGGTCGTTCCGGTCATCGCCGTTCCCTTCTCGTCGTAGGTGAAGCTGCACATCCTATTGAGTCCGCCTTAACAGAAACTTGGCATGATATTCGCTTGAGGTGGGGTCATGAGTAAAACAGCAGTGTCATATTGCGGGATGGGTGATGCAAAAATCGCACCCCGGGCGGGCGGGCCCCAGCCGGTGTTGACGGCTATGGTTAACGCTTTCTTGACGTGGCCCCGGTGACCGCCGCGGACCCCGCTTCCGATGCCAGGCCCGCCTCGCTGATGGCGCGCCTTCTGGCGGCCCATCACATCTGGAGCTGGGCCGACCAGGCGGTGGTGAGTGCCACGAGTTTCGTAACACTGGTGATGATCGCCAGGGCGACGGATGCGGCACAACTCGGCGCCTATGCCGTCGGCGTCTCGGTCTTCGCGCTGCTCCTCGCCACCCAGGAGTCGCTCATCACCCGGCCCTATGCCATCCAACTGTACCGGCCCATCGGCACGCCGTCGCAACACGCTTTCAGCACCTTCGCATTGAGCCTGCTGCTGTCGCTGGCGGCGTTGCTGTTGCTGGCCGCGGCAGGATTCGCATTGCAGGGGTTCGGGTCTCCCGGGCTTGCCCAAGTGACATTCGCCATGGCGGCGGCGCTCCCCTCGGTGCTGATCCGCGAATTCGCCCGCCGTTATGCCTTTGCGCATCTCCGGATGTTCCAGGCCTTTCTGCTTGATTCATTGGTGGCCACGATCACGCTGGGCCTGCTGCTGGCGCTGGGGTCCAGAGGTGAGCTGACGGCGATCACCGCGTTCCTGGCGGTGGGCGTTGGTTGCGGCATTGGCGGCGCCGCCTGGTTCATTGTGGAGCGGCGCGAGTTCAGTTTCGGCTTGGGCCATCTAGGCGCAACCTTCCGGCAGAGCTGGTCGCAAGGGAGATGGCTGTTTTCGGGACAGCTTGCCATTCAGGCACAGGGTTACATGACGCACTGGCTATCGCTCGTCATCGCCGGGGTGACGGTCACCGGCATCTATGCTGCCTCAATGAGCATCGTCGCCTTCTCCAACCCCTTCCTCTACGGCGTGTTCAACGTGCTGACGCCCAAATCCGTCCGCATGCTGAGGAACAACGGCGCCGCCGCCCTCAAGCGCCAGGTGATGCGCGACGCAAGCCTGCTGGCGATGCTGATGATCCCCTTCTGCCTCGTCATCTTCCTCGCCGGCGACACCATCATGGCGTTGGTATTCAAGGGCGCGGACTATGCGGGCCACGGCCATATGCTGACGGTGCTGGCGTTGTCGGCGCTGGCCTCCGCCGTCGGCGCTCCGGCTTCCATAGCACTCGCAAGTGCCGAGCGCAGCGGCGCGGTGGCTGTGGTGACCACGGCTGCCGCCGTCCTCACAGTCGGGCTGGTGTGGTGGTTCCTCACGCAGTGGGGACTTCTCGGTGCCGCCTATGCGGTGCTGATCGTCGAGGTGCTGGGCTGCCTCGGGCGCTGGACCGCCTTCCTCATCCTGGTTCCGACACTCAACACCGCCAAGGACGCGTAAGATGCTGAAACTGGTCGAGATCGCCAAAGCTCCAGCGCATATTCCGCCCCGTGCCGACGGACCGGATTTGGGCGGGGTGTTCCAGGCGCTGGACGACGCCGGCATTCCCTATTGCGTCCTGCACGGCTACGAAAACTATCCGAAGTCTGGCGGATCGGATATCGACATGCTGGTCCACCCCTCGGTCACCAGGCACGATCTGCTGCGGGTGTTCCGCGACAACCGGGACCGCATCGGCGGCCAGGTCATCCGCTCGCACGGGCTTCATTTCATCATCGCCGGTTCGGGTGCCGACGGCTCGCCCCGCTTTCTCGATCTCGACATGGAGGGCGTGGTCCATGGCGATGCCCGCGAAATTCTCGCCAACCGGAGGCGTCTCCGGCAGTTCTGGATTCCAGCGGTGGGCGACGAGTTCGGCGCTTACCTGGCCCGCACCATCGCCGGGGGCCGCCTCAACATCCTCCGCGCAAGGCGCCTCGGCGCGCTCTTCCGGCAGGACCGCTTTGCCTGCGAAATCCATGTCCGGCGGTTGTGGAAGGAGACCAGCGCGGGCCAAATCCTCGCGGCGGCCGCATCAGGCGACTGGAGTCTCGTGCTGAAGGACCAGGAGCGTTTGCGGGCGGAACTGCGCAACAGTCCGCTAAATCAACTTCGAGACAAAACGCGAAACGCCGCTCGAAAAATTAACGCGCTGTGGCGGCCGGACGGGATCAACGTGGTGTTGCTGGGGCCGGACGGCGCCGGCAAGTCCTCGGTCATCGACGCTCTCGGCTCGACGCTCGCACCAGCCTTTTCCGGGTCCTACTGCGCCGGCTTCGCGCCATCGCTCCGACGCCTCCTCGGCCGGCCGGCAAAACCCACCGACCAGCCGCATGCCCTGCCCCGGCGCTCCTATCCGGTGTCGATGATCCGCGCCGGCTACTGGTTCATCTACAACACGCTAGGCCAGCCTTACCGCCATGTGGCGCTGGCGCGCTCGACGCTGATCCTCAACGACCGCCACTTCCTCGATATCTTCGTCGACAGCGTGCGCTACCGCTATGGCGGCCCGCGCTGGGTGTTGAGCCTCGTCCGCGCGCTCTCGCCATCTCCCGATCTCGTCATCCTGCTCGATGCGCCGCCCGAGGTGCTGCAATCGCGGAAGCAGGAGGTGCCGTTCGCCGAGACCGAGCGCCAGCGCAACGGCTATCGCGCCCTGCTCAAGGATTTGCGCAACGGACATATCGTCAACGCGGCGCAACCGTTCGACCGGGTGGTCAACGACGCGACACGGGTCATTCTCGATTATATGGCGAAGCGCCGTCAGTAACCCGGCAGCACGATGAGCTTCGGCTTGTCTGGCAGGGTGGCCGCCGACAGCACCAGCGTGGGCTCCGTCATGGTCTGGAGTTCGAAGACGCCGCCGACATTGGCGATGAAGCGGGCCAGCGTCGAGGGCCCGAAATAATGCATGGGGATGACCACGCGGGCTTTCAGCGATTTCAGCACTTCCAGCATGTTGGCCTGGGCCATGGTGTAGCCGCCATCAACCGGCACCAGCACCACGTCGAGCCTACCGATGGCGCCCAGATGCTCGAGATTGAGCTCGTGATGCAGATGGCCCAGATGGCCGATGCATAGCCCCGCCACCTCGAAGACGAAGATCGAATTGGCGTTGGGAATGCGCATGTCCCCGCGCCGGATATCCGTCGTCACGTTGCGGATGCGGACATCGCCTACTTCGACGTCGTGGCGCGCGATCCCGCCTTCCGGGTCCCAACCCCGCAATACGTGCTTGATCGCCGGATCGGGGAAGTCGGTATAGTGGCTCGAATGGGCCCGGTTCATGGTGACCGCGTCGGGCATGACGCCGCCCGCGTAACCGGTGAAATCGGTGGCGATCCGCGTGCCGCCGGCAGTCTCGATCAGGAAAGTCGAATGACCGAGATAGGTGAGCTGCACCTGGTCGGCTTCAAGTGCTGCCAGACGGACGCGGGGGACATTGCCCGCCATCGCCAGGCAATCGGCGGCGGCGAAGGCCGAGGGGGCGGAGAGGAAAAACAACACGACGGCAACGGCATGGATCATGCGGGTCAACATGGCTCGCCCCCTGATTGATGGAGCGCCAGTGTTGGCAACGACTTTGCCAAAACTGTGTCGGAGCGCCAGACGCGAAGTTGAGGGATTGGCTAATTCAGGCGCTGACCGTTGGCGGCGTCGAACAGGTGAACCGATGCCGCGTCGGGCGCCAACGGGATGGTTTCGCCAGGTTTCGCGGTGATGCGTTCACGGAACACGCCCACGACCTTCTGGCCGCCGATCCTGGCGAACACCTGGGTTTCAGCACCTGTCGGCTCGAGGACCGAGACTTCGGCTGGCACGCCGTTGGGGCCGAGCACGAAATGTTCGGGCCGGATGCCATAGATGGCGGGGCGGCCATCGGCGCTTTTGAGCGACTGCGGCAGCGGCAGTTCGATGCCGCCCTCGGTCATGAAACTAGCCTTGCCATTGGCGCGGATCGTGCCCTTCAGCATGTTCATGGCGGGGGAACCGATGAAGCCCGCGACGAACAGGTTGACCGGACGGTCATAGAGTTCAAGCGGCGTCCCCACCTGCTCCACCACGCCGTCATGCAGCACGACGATGCGGTCGGCCATGGTCATCGCCTCGACCTGGTCATGGGTGACATAGACGATGGTGGTTTTGAGGCGCTGGTGCAGTTCCTTGATCTCGGCCCGCATCTGCACGCGAAGCTTGGCATCGAGATTTGACAAGGGTTCGTCGAACAGGAAGACCTTGGGATCGCGCACGATGGCGCGCCCCATGGCGACGCGCTGGCGCTGGCCGCCGGAAAGCTGCCGGGGATAGCGCGCCAGATAGGGGACGAGATCGAGGATCTCGGCGGCGCGCCTGACCCTGGCCTCGATCTCGGCCGTGGGTGCTTTTCTCAGCATCAGCGCGAAGCCCATGTTCTGCGCCACCGTCTTGTGCGGATAGAGCGCGTAGTTCTGGAACACCATGGCGATGTCGCGATCCTTGGGCGGCAGGTCGTTGACCAGCTTCTCGCCGATCCGGATATCGCCAGAAGTGATCGGCTCGAGGCCTGCGATCATGCGCAGCAGCGTCGATTTTCCACAGCCGGATGGACCCACCAGAATGACGAATTCGCCGTCGGCGATCGAGATGGACACGCCATGGATCACCTTCTGCGCCCCATAGGATTTGCGCACGTCGATGATCTCCAGCGAGGCCATGGTTCGTTCCCTTGTCGCTTCAGTGGTGCGATTTATGGCATCACTGTCGCTCGCGGTCGAGGGCCGAGTTGACGGTCAGGCGGTTTCCATGGTCCGCGTTTCGAAATAGGCGATGGTGCGGGCGAGACCGTCGCGCAACGGGACTTCCGGCGACCAGCCGAGATGCTTTTCGGCCAGTGTGATGTCGGGCTGGCGCTGGCGGGGATCGTCCTCCGGCAGAGGCAGTTCCAAAATTGCCGACTTGGACCCGGTCATGCCGATGACAATCTGGGCCAGCTCGCGCACGGTGAATTCCCGCGTATTGCCGAGATTGATCGGGCCGGTGACGGCAGCCGGACTGTTCATCAGCCGGATGAAGCCTTCGATCAGATCGTCCATGTAGCAGAACGAGCGCGTCTGCGAGCCGTCGCCATAGACCGCGAGCGGTTCGCCGGCGAGCGCGCGGACGATGAAGTTCGACACCACCCGGCCATCCTTGGGGTTCATGCGCGGACCGTAGGTGTTGAAGATGCGCGCCACCTTGATGTCGCTGCCGTAGGTGCGGCGATAGTCGAAGCACAGGGTTTCGGCGGCGCGCTTGCCCTCGTCATAGCAGGCGCGGGGCCCGATCGTATTGACATTGCCGCGGTAGGATTCAGTCTGCGGATGTTCCAGCGGATCGCCATAGATTTCCGAAGTCGAGGCCTGAAAGAAGCGGGCCCCGGTGCGGGACGCCAGAGCCAGCAGGTTGTCGACCCCGATGACGCTGGTGCGGAAGGTCAGAAGCGGGTTGCGCTGGTAATGTTCGGGGGACGCCGGACAGGCGAGATTGTAGATCTGGTCGAATGTTCCATCAAAAGGCTCGGTGACCGATTGCTCGACCAGGGAGAATTTGCGGTTGCCCGCGAGATGGGCGAGATTGCGCCGCGATCCGGTGATGAAGTTGTCCAGCGCTATCACCTCGTGGCCCGCCGCAAGCAGGCGGTCGCACAGATGGGACCCCAGAAAGCCGGCGCCGCCGGTCACAAGAATCCGCATGGTCAAAGCCCCGGTTCGATGGTGGCGCGGCCGAGCGAGATATAGCGCATGCCGATCCGGCCCGCGTGGCTCAAGCTGAACATATTGCGGAGATCGATCAGCAGCGGCGTCGCCATGGTCTTGCCAAGCGCCGGCCAGTCGGCCTTGTGGAATTCGCTCCACTCGGTCATCAGCACCGCGGCATCGACGCCCTCGACGGCCTGCGCCAGGGTCTTGGCGTATTTGATCGTGTTGTTGCCCAGCGCCGCCTTGGCATTGGCGCCCGCCACCGGGTCATAGGCCATTACATGGGCGCCTTCCTGGTGCAGGATCGGGATAATGGTGAGGGCGGGGGAATCGCGGGCGTCGTCGGTTTCAGCCTTGAAGGCGAGGCCCAGGACGGCGATCTTCTTGCCGGTGAGCCTGCCGCCAAGGGCCTCCCTGATCTTGTTCAGCATCAGATGCTTGTGCCGGTTGTTGGCCCGAACCACCGTCTCAACGATTTCGACCGGGCTGTTGAAATCATTGGCGGTTTTGATGAGCGCTAAAGTGTCCTTGGGAAAGCACGAGCCGCCGTAGCCGGGACCCGCCTTGAGGAATTTGTCGCCGATCCGGTGGTCCATGCCGATGCCGCGCGCCAGCTCCTCGACGTCGGCCCCAAGTTTCTCGCACAAGCGGCTCATTTCATTGATGAAAGTGACCTTGGTGGCGAGAAAGGCATTGGCCGCGTATTTGATCAGTTCGGCGGTTTCGACGGTAGTGGTGACAACCAGCGGCCGGCCTTGGCGGGTGAGTGGCCGGTACAGGTCTTCGAGGAGTGCGCGGGCGCGCTCGGAATTACTCCCGGCGATGATCCGGTCGGGCTCCATGAAATCGCGGATGGCGCAGCCTTCGCGCAGGAATTCCGGATTGGAGGCGACCGCGAACCGGGCCGGCTCCAGATGCTGGCCGACGATCCGGGCGACCTCGCGGCTGGTGCCGACGGGCACTGTCGACTTGGTGACGAACACGGCAAAGCCGTTGGTATCCTTGTTCACCCCGGCGATGGCGCGGCCGGTTTCGTCCGCCGCGGCATAGACATAGCTCAGGTCGGCGCCGCCATCTTCCTGGCGCGACGGCGTGCCCACCGCGATGAAATAGAATACCGAGCCCCGCCTGACCGCGTCCGAGATGTCGGTCGAGAATTCGAGACGCCCGAGACGCCGGTTCGATTCGACCAGTTCGGCCAGCCCCGGCTCGTACATCGGAACCTTGCCGGCGAGGATCTGGGCGATCTTCTCGGCGTTCTTGTCGATGCAGATGACTTCGTGGCCGAGTTCCGCCAGGCAGGAACCGGTCACGATTCCCACATATCCGGTTCCGATCATGCAAACGCGCATCAGTCCTCCACGGCAAACGCCCTACCAGCGCACACTCTAGGCGTCACCTCGCTAACAAATGACAATCAATGAGGGTAAGAAACTCGTGAATAACCGATTTCACGATCATCACGTCATCAATATCCGCCGCCTTGTATCTTCCAGCACCACGCAGGTCAATTTGCCGGTCATGAAGGCCCCGGTATCGACATTGATGCGGTGGGCGAGAAGTTCCGGGCTGGCCACCGGCGTGTGGCCGTGGACAACGACCTTTGAGGCGGGATTAGGCGACATGAGGAAGGGCTTCCTGATCCATAGAAGGTCTTCTTGCTTCTGGGCGGAGAGGCCGATCCCCGGCCTGACCCCGGCATGGACGAAAAAATAATCCGCCGTTTCATAGGAAAATCGGGTGGCGGCGAGGAACGTCCGATGGGAGTCCGGCAGTTTTTCCGCGAACCGGCCGCGCAGCCTTTCGAAATCCGCAGGTCCAATCGGCAAATCCAGTTCGACGCCGTAGGACCGCAACGTATCCAATCCGCCGAACTGGGTCCAATCGGCCATGGCGGAGGCATCCCCGAGAACGTCCAGGAGAACTGCTTCGTGATTGCCGCGCAGGAACACCTGGCGGTCGCACAGAGGGGGCTCCGACATCAGGGCTTCGATGACGCCCCGGCTGGCCGGGCCGCGATCCATATAGTCGCCGAGGAATACCGCGAGCGACGACCGGGGCCTGGCGGCGGCGAGGTCGTTCCGGATGAGAGCGAACAATTCTTCCAGAAGGTCGAGGCGGCCATGAATGTCGCCCACCGCAAAGATGCGGAGGCCGGGTTCGACTTTTGCCTGAGCGCGTACCGGCGGCCGGCGGGAGAACGGGTTTTTCACGGGTTTGGGCGAGCCTCGCCAGCGCCCCTTATCATCACCAGCTCGGCGAAGTTTTCGGCGGTGACATAGCCCACGAGGCGCTGGCCCTGATCGACGATGCCGACCATGGGCACGCGCTGGCGCAGCAGCGTCTGATAGACGGCGCCCAGATCGGCACGTTCGCCCGCCAGCGGAATGCCGGTGGTCATGAAGCCACTGACCGGAGCTGCGCGGCCCTTGTCCCTGATGGCTTCGATAAGACCGGACCGGGTGACGACGCCCAACAGATTTCCGGCGGGACCCAGTACCGGAAACTCCTGTTGCGTGGTTCGGAGCAGAAGTGACGCCGCATCGTCGGCGGTCGATTGCGGCCCAAGGTTTTCAAAACTGGTGATCATCGCGTGCGAGGCGAGGAACCCCCGCGTCAGGTCGCGCGCCTGCACGAAACCCGCCTCACCGGCAGCCGCCAGAAACACGAACACCGCCACCAGGATCAGCATCGGATTGCCGAACAGCCCGGCGAAGCCCAGCGCGATGGCGAGACCCTGCCCGATCATGGCGGCGACCCGGGTGGCTTTGGTGAAGCCCAGCGGCAATGCCAGCAAAGCGCGAAGCACCCTGCCCCCGTCCATCGGAAAGGCCGGGATCAGGTTGAACACGAACAGCGCCATGTTGGCGGTGGCGAGGCGCGCCACCAGGCTGCCCTGCTGCTGGTCGAGAAGACCGACCTGGGCCGGATCGAAACCGGTGCCCGCCACCAGATAGAACAGCACGGCCAGCACCAACGTGACTGCGGGGCCTGCCAGGGCCACGACGATTTCCTGGCCGGGTTTTTCCGGCATGCGGTCAAGCGAGGCGACGCCGCCGATGGGGAGGATGGTTACGTCCGCCGTGCCGATGCCGTAGAGTTTGGCTGCATAGATGTGGCCGAATTCGTGCAGCACGACGCAGACGAACAGCGCCACGATGAAGACGACACCCGACAGCGCCGCCGCCGGGCCTGCTTCCAGCCACTGCACGCCGGCGATCCAGGCCAGCAGCAGGAAGAATGTCGGATGCAACCGAACCGCTGTGCCGCTGATGGTGAACAGCTTGATCGACGTTCCGAAATTCATGACACTCAGGCCGCGAGCTTGAGCGGCGCCTCGGTCAGTTGCAAATCGTCGGCCAAAGCCCGCTGCGGCTTGATCTTGGCCGACTGCAGCGCGCCGTGATAGGCCTTGACCGCTTCGTCCGGCGTCACGGTGCGGGCAATCACTTCGCGCATCAGGCGCACCAGGTTGAGCGCCGATTCGGCCAGATAGATCTTGCGCCCGAACAGCGCCACGCGGGCGCCATAGCGCTCGGCCTGGCTGACCAGTTCGAACGTGTCCTTGGACGTGCCGGCGGCCCCGCCCAGGATGCCGACGATGAGGCGCGAGGGATCGTAGGAGGCCAGTTCCTCCATGGCGCGGGGGCCGTTGTACTGGAGCTTGAGGAAGGCCGGGAAATCTTCCTGCATCACGCCCGCCAGGGTGCGGACGATATTGTCGTTGATGAAGCCGCCCAGATCGGACGCATCCTTCAGGCGGATGTCGAAGGCCGGATTGAACACTTCGAGGAAGTGCCGCATCTTGTGGGTCGCGGCCTCGGCGCGGAAATCCGAATAGGCCTCGGCATTGATCGCGTCGATGTCGCGCTGGTTGGAAAACGTGATCGAATAAAGCCCGAGATCGGCGTATTTCCGCGCCTGATCGACGCGCGCGGTGCGATGATGGCGCGACGGCTCGTCGCGGTAGCGCCCGCCCCTCGCCGACCAGATGTCGGTGGTGTCGTTGAGGCGGATGGCGGAGGTCACGTCACTGTCCTTGAACAGGCCCTCGTCGGTCAGGATCTGGCAGGACGAAGCCGACAGCAGCATGACATCGACGAGGCCCGATTTGGTCATGTCGCGGATGGCCTGGAGATGGACCGAGCGCGGCTTGCCGGGCCCGGGTGCGCTGACGCCAAAGCCGATATCGCCATCCTTGGCGTCGGCGATGATGAAATCGGAGGACTTGTAGTGGCCGGCGCGGATATTCGACAGCTTGGCGTCAAGACGTTTCATTGCGGTGCTCCATTGGAATTGATCGCGGGGGTTCGTGCCATCCCCAACCTTTGGCGATGGCCAGGCAATTGGACCAGGATTCGACTCCCCCATAGGTGGTGATATGGCGAAGCGAGGCGGCGGCGGTGGCGTGGGCCAGTCTCAGCGTATCCTCGGCGCTCCAGCCTTCATGCCAGCCATAGAGGAAACCGGCGGCGAAGGCGTCGCCCGCGCCATTGGCCCCGATTGTTGCCGAGGCCGGCACTGCGACCGAAGGCATGTCGACGACGCGTCCGTCGCGGCTCGCCGTGATGGCGCCCGAGGGAAAATGCACGGCCACAACCCGATTGACTCCGCCCTCCAGCAAGGCCTGGGCCGCGGCCTTGCAGGCCTCGACGTCCGTCTTGCCGCCATCGACCGTCGGGATGCCCGCAATACCGCCGATCTCGTGGTCGTTGGCGATCAGGAGATCGAGATGGGGCAGGCACGGCCGCATCAGCTTGGCCAGGCGTTCGGCCGCAATGCTGGCAAGTTCCATATTGGTCTCGAGCCCGGCGGCGCGGGCTTTTTTCAGGACGGTCACCCAGCCATTGGCGTCGCCTTTCCACGGCGCGTCCAATACCCGGTGAATGCCCGGCAGGCCCAGATGAAAGATGCGGTGCGAGCTTTCCGTGAAGTCGAAATGATCGGGCGTCAGCAGATGGCTCGCCGCGAAGTAGCTGATATGGGTCCGCTGCCCCGTCTCCAGCGAGGTGAAGGCATCGGTAAAGTCGGTCTGCGCGTCTTTCGAGACAAGCAGCCGCGATCGATCGATGCCGTAGCGGTCCGCCTCGGCGGCGAGAAAGTGACCGTCGGAATCATCGCCCACCATGCCGATCGTTGCCACCGGCATTTGGGGATCGAGCTTTTTCATGTCGATCGCCATGTTGCATGACGACGCGCCGCCGCTCGACACCGATGACTGGATGTCGGCGCGGCCGTTTTCCTTCGGCCAGTGATCGAGGAGCCGGTTATGGTCGATGCACCAGGTGCCGCCCGTTAAAATGCCCCTGCGCGTCATCGAAAGTTATTCACCACACCCGCTATGTGGCGCCGCCGGACGGGCATTCCACGAATTTGCCAGAAATCCATGGTGGACGATGAAGGGCTCGAACCTTCGACCCACTGATTAAGAGATACTACTCTCTCTAACCGAAACAAATGCTTCCAAGGACCTTGATGCTTTTTGTAGACGTTTTTCCGCAGGGCCGCAATCGTCTAACTGTCATCGGCAAATTGTCGGACCGATTTGGCATTGCAAACCGGAATGTATCGGTCGCCACTGCCTTTACCCGCTAAACCTGCCCGGCGAGGTACGCGCCCGGCGAAAGACCATGGCAGTGATAAGTTTGGTTCAGCGGCGAGATGGAAATCAAATGAATGGCTTAGGAGCCACTTGCAAAACTCGTGGCGATTTCGTGGGGCGCGGCATAATTTGAGCCGTTGCGCGGGGGCGCGGGGGATTGACGGCGAGGATCGAGCCAGTGGCGGTGGGTTGCCGCGATTTTCGGCGCAGCTGCGCCGTGCTGT
>JANNSP010000395.1:0-4728 GCA_031402975.1 Hyphomicrobiales bacterium | reverse complement strand
CCGGAATGTTGACCATGGCCGGGCAGTGCCCGGCGCAATCGGTGAAGCTGCCGTCCTCCGAAACTGCAGACGTCTCCAAGACCGGCGGCGGGGGCGGCGCCAGCACCGCTACCTCGGGCTCGGGTTCGGCCGGAGCGGGCGCCACGGGCTCAGGCAATTCTGCTTCTGCCACCGGCGGAGTGATTATCGGGGTCGCGGGGGCTTCGCTCACCTGTTGCACATAAACCCAGCCTGCACCCGCGCCCGCTCCGATCACGGCCAAGACCAAGCCGGCATACAGCAGGAGGTGTGAAGCTCCCTTCCCGGGCAAAGCCTTGGGGGGCATCGCACGCTTGGGCGGCACCGCCTTGCTCCGCGGCAGGACAACCGCCGGTTCGATTGCAACCGGATTTTGCGGCCTCAACGGCATATCGCGGACCTCGGCCATGGTGGCGAGGCGAAGGGCTGGATCGGGCTGGAGCATAGCCTCCAGCAACGGGCGAAGGCCGGGATCGATCGCGGCGAGGTTGGGCAATTTCTGCCGCTCGACGAGCAGGTCCGCGCTCGACACCGGCGTATCCGGTGGCCGGCCGGTCAGGGCTTCGGCCAGAACCAGACCGAAGCTGTAAATGTCGGATCGGGGCGTTAACTCGCCGCCGTAAAGGCCCAGTTGCTCGGGCGAGGCATAGTTGCGCTTTGCGCCGGACTGGGTGATGGCACTCGCCTGACCGGACAGCGCTATGCCGAAGTCGATCACTTTGGCGCGCGCCACTTCGCCGCCGGGCAGGATGATGTTGTCGGGCGAGATGTCGCGGTGAACGATGCCTGATTCATGGGCTTTGTGCAGGCCGTCGGCAATGCGTCGGCGCAGATGATCCCAGTCCTCCAGCGACAGAGGCCCCGCCTCAAGCCGCCGTGCAAGGGATGGTCCTTCGACAAAGTCCATGGCGAGAAAGGCCCGGCCCGTCGCCTCGTCTACGGCGAACAGATAGTAACGCGCGATGGCGTCATGGGCGAGATGCTGGATGAGACGCGATTCCTGGCGGAATTGCGCGAGGATCTCCTGCCTCGCCGAATACAGGGGAAGCACGACCTTGATCGCGACCGGATCGCCGGTCTGGATGTTGTGGCCGCGAAACACTTCCGCCATGCGGCCGGTGCCGATGCGGGACTCGATACGGAAGGTGTTGCTGAGTTCCGTTCCGGGGCCTACCGGCACCCGGCGAACCACTATGGTCTTCTCTTCGGACATCCACGATCCTTATCGCCGGAAATGACACTGTGCGAGGATTCAGGCATTTCCATGTAAACAAAAGCTGATGACGGCCCGATCCTTGCTGGCCCCTGGGTCGAGGAGTATCAAAATGGACGTCTCGCGCCGTATCCTGCTGTCCGCCGCCACCCTGGTTGCCGGAGCAATTCCTGCAGCCGCCGCCAAACGTGGGCTCGAACCCAATTCGCGAGTGGATCAGTCCAAAGCCCTGCAGAAGATACTCGACGAAGCCATGGACCGCGGTGGTTCCGTGATATTGCCGCCTGGGCGCTACATCGTGTCGGGACTCACGATCAACCGGCCCGTCATGCTCGCTGGAACGCCGGGGCAAACCGTTCTCGCCGGCGGCAAGGATCGCGCGATCCTTTCAATCGAGAGCGCGGAAGATGTTGTCCTGAGCGGCATCGGGTTCGAAGGCGGGGGCGACAACCAGGTCGAGGCCAACGGCGCAGCACTGCATATCGACACTTGCAGTTTCCAGAAAAGTCCAGGTAGCGGGATTTCGATGGACACCTGTTCCGGCCGCATCACCGGCAACCGCTTCGGCCATATCGCACAAACCGCCCTGTTTTCGAACAATTCGAAGGGGCTCGAAATCTCCGGCAACCACGTCCACGACATCGGCAACAACGGCATCCAGGTGTGGACCTCGGACAACCGCGAAGACGGCTCGATCGTCACCAACAACCGGGTCGAGCGGGTCGCCGCCACGGCGGGCGGGACCGGGCAGAACGGCAACGGCATCAATATCTACCGGGCCGGCAACGTGCTCGTTGCCAACAACCGCATCACCGACTGCGCCTTCTCGGCGATCCGCAACAATTCCGGCTGGAACTGCCAGATCATCGGCAATTCGGTGTCGCGCATGGGGGAAGTGGCGATCTATGTCGAGTTCGCCTTCCAGGGCGCGGTGGTCAGCAGCAACCTGATCGAGGACGTGTCGATGGGCATCTCGATCACCAATTTCGATGTCGAGGGGAGGCTTGCGGTGTGCTCCAACAACATCGTGCGCAACGCCAAGGGCGGCGGGTCGCTGCCGGATCGCACCGCCTGCGGCATTCACGCCGAGGCCGATACCACAGTCACCGGGAACGTGGTTGAAAACGCCTGGGAAGTCGGGATTTCGCTGGGCTGGGGCCGCTATGGGCGGAACCTGTCGGCCACCGGCAACATCATTCGCGCCTGCGGCAAGGGCTTGACCGTGTCCCTCAACCCCGCGACCGGACCTGCGCTTGTCGCCAACAACATGATTTCGGGTTCGACGATCGCCGCCATCATGGGCATGGACCACGACGAGGCGGTGACGGGTGATCTCGGTCTTGCGGGCGCCGATGTTCCCGCGCGGCTGACGCTCAACGGCAATCTCGTTACGTGATGGCGCGAATCGTGCCGACTGGGATCTTGTTCCAGTTGCGCAATTCGCTTTGGGAATGTTCGAGGAGTTTGGTCCGCGCGGATTGTTGAAGCCCGCCGTGCTGGGCCAGCAGCAGCGCCATGAGCGAGGAGGCGCCCCGCTTGGCGCCGTCGTCGCATTTGATGGCGATGCCGATCCGGGCTTCGGGGACGCAGCCGCAATAGACTCCCTCCGCTCCGGTCTTGATGAACACTTCGGGGACGTCTCCCATCACCACCGTGTCGAAACGGCCGGTTCCGGCCACCATGAAGGGGTGATGGCGGACCGCTTCGACTATGCGGCGGCCGCCTTCATTTTGCGTGAGCCGGGCAAAGCCCAGCGCCAGGTTGCGCAACGGGATGGCCCAGGTCGGGACCGAGCAACCATCGATGCCGCAAGGTGCATCATCGATTTTGCACTCGCACAGACCGCCGATTGCACGGGCGATCTCGCGTTGCACTGGATGGTTGGGTTTCACATAGCCTGCGGGATCGATGTCCAGATGCCGCGCCAAGGCCAGCATCCCGGCATGCTTGCCGGAACAGTTGTTGTGGACGGCACGCGGCACCTCGCCGTGGCGCGCGATCTCAAACCGGGCGGAGGCCGCGTTGGGCCAGTGGACGCCGCATTCATACTGCTCCTCGCTGTTGCCGGCCTTCCCCAACATCGACAGCGCGACGCGGACATGCTCGGCCTCGCCACAGTGGGAGGAGCAGGCAAGGGCTATCTCCTCATCGGAGAAACCGAAGCGCGCCGCAGCACCGCTTGCGATCAGGGGCAGGCACTGGAACGCCTTGATCGCCGAGCGCGGGAATATGGGATGCTCGATGTCACCACCCGACGCGATGATCCGCCCGCTGTTATCCATCACCGCATAGGCGCCACGGTGGAAGCTTTCGACGATGCCGCCGCGGGTGACTTCGGCGATGATCGGATTAGTCATTTTGAACCCTCAACCTGGGGGCCAACAGATACCATGCGAAGGCGGCCAGTTGCAGCAACAGAAAGAAGCCGATGGCCCAGCTGTAGCCTCTCGGATCATAACCGCTGGCGGTCGCCGGAAACCAGCCGATGACCAGCCCCACCAGGTATTGGGAGAGAAAGGCGGCGACGAACATGGTGAAATTGATGGTGGCGTTGGCGCGGCCCGCCAGGTCTTTTCCGATATGGGCGGCAAACCACGGAAAGGCCAGAACCGCCGCCTGGCCGAAGGCCGCGACCACGAGCCAGGCCGGAAACGCCAGGCCCTCGAGCCTGAGCACGATCACCGCTTGCGCCAGGAAATACAACAGGTTGAAGCTTATCATCACCGGCATGGGACCGATGCCGCGGCGGCCCAGCCGGTCGGCGATGACGCCTACGCTAAGAATTCCGACCATGAAGGAGACCGCCATCCACAAGAGATGACGCGCCACCTCCTCGCGCGACAAGCCCATGCAGTCGCGGAGCCAGGGGCCCGCCCACAGCGTCTGGATGCCGATCTGCAGGCCGGAGGTGAGAGCCAAGAGCGGGGCCACGCGCCAGAACAGTGGCCGTCTCATGATGGCTATCAGATCGGCGAATTGCCGCTTCAAAGGGGCCGGAGTTCCGACCGTGTCGGCCTTGGGTGCCACCACCAGGATCACTACGGCGGCGGCCAGGATGAAGACTGAAAACACAACAAAAACAGGGCGCCAGCCGATCTGGCTCACCAGAAATTCGGTGGGTTCGGTGGCGACGATGACGCCCAGTGCGCCCATCGACATGATGGCGGTGTTGGCGAGCGAGCGGCGTTCGATCGGAACCCAGGTGGCCGACGATTTGTAGCTCGCCATCAGGCCCGCCGAAAAACCGAGCCCGATCACCGCCCTGGCGGCGAACAGGCCGGAAAAATCCGGCGCCAGCGCAAATCCGATGCAGCCCATGGCGGCGACGCAGAGCAGTCCCGCCTGCACGCGGCGCGGCCCATAACGGTCGAGAAGCACGCCCAATGGGAGCTGAAACAGAGCAAAAGCGGCGAGATAAGCCGCGGTCAGCAGGCCCAGTTGCGCCGGCGACAGCCCGGCGTCGCGGACCAGGTCCGGGGCCACGACGGCGTTCACCG
>JANNSP010000394.1:0-1826 GCA_031402975.1 Hyphomicrobiales bacterium | reverse complement strand
CTTGAAGCTGTCGATCATCACCGATTCTTGAGTAAACGTAGTCGGATGCTTGGTGAATTGACTCACACCAATCAGCGTATCCCCAATGAGGTTTGGGTAGTTTAACCTCAAAGGCAAAGGCAAGTCCCCCAAACCTGCTATCGAATGGAACTGCCACCAAGTCAGCTTTGATATCATGGTTTGGAAAAATTGGATGAGTCAGCGGGACTTCTTCAAAACAGTCAAAGTAATCCTCCAAAGCGTTCCGAAGTTCGGTCCTTATCGGTGCTTCGATGTCCATCTAAACTCCTCGTCCGCTTTGAGTACAAAGGTGTCATCTAACTCCGCCGTCTCCGCCGCCGCTCGCCGCCCTGATTATCCGGCAACTGTGCTTCCATCGGTTCCGGCAGTTTCACCACTTTTTCGAGATTGGGAAACCTCGCCGTCTTGTGCGGGATCGCCATGGCTTCGACGAAGTGTTGCTGGAACTTCGGTTCGACCGCCGTTTCGATCTTCTCGATGCGCCGCACCACCGCTTCGATTTCGTCGCGGGCGGCGGAATTCAAGAGGGCGATGCGGGCGCCGGTGCCGGCGGCGTTTCCGGCCGACTGCACGAAGTTGAGGTCGCAATCGGGGATTAGCCCCAGGATCATGGCGTATTTGACGTCGATATGGCTGCCGAAGGCGCCGGCCAGCCGGATCTTGCCCAGCGTGTCGATGCCGAGTCTGTCCATCAGCAGGCGGACGCCCGCATAGAGCGCCGCCTTGGCCAGCTGGATGGCGCGGACGTCGTTCTGGGTGATCATCAGGCGGGGGCTGCCCTCGCGCACCACATAATTGAAGGTGCGCTTGTGCGCCTCGATGCGGGGCGACTTCGCGGCGAGCGCGCCATCGGCCAGTCCGTCCTGGTTGATGATGCCCGCGAGATACATTTCCGCCACCACCTCGATGATGCCGGAGCCACAGATGCCGGTGACGCCGGTTTGTGCCACTTGTTCCTCGAAGCCCGGCTCGTCCGACCACAACTCGCAGCCGATCACTCTGTAGCGCGGCTCGAGCGTCTGGGGGTCGATGCGGATGCGCTCGATGGCGCCGGGCGCGGCGCGCTGTCCACAGGATATCTGGGCGCCCTCGAAGGCGGGGCCGGTGGGCGACGAGCAGGCCAGCAGTCGAGCTTTGGAGCCAAGGACGATCTCGGCATTGGTGCCGACATCGACGGCCAGCATGATCTCGTCCTGCTCGTGGGGCGCTTCGGAAAGAACCATTCCGGCGGTATCCGCACCCACATGTCCGGCGATGCAGGGGAGCACGTAACACCAGGCGCCGGGGTTGAGCCGGATATCGAGTTCGCGGGCGGGAAGGGTGAGGGGCAGTCCCGTCGCCAGCGCGAAGGGGGCGCCGCCGAGTTCAGTGGGATCGATGCCGAGAAACAGATGATGCATGACCGGGTTGCCGACGAGGACGACTTCGAGAATGTCGGTGAGTTCGATGCCCGCCTGTTGCGCGACATTGGCGGCGAGCGTGTTGAGCGCGTCCCGTACCGCCGTGGTCATTTCCTTATCGCCGCCCGGATTCATCATCACATAGGAGACGCGGCTCATCAGATCTTCGCCGAAGCGGATCTGCGGGTTCATCAAACCGGCCGAGGCCGCGACCTCGCCGGTCGAGAGATTGGTGAGGTGTGCCGCGATGGTGGTCGAGCCGACATCGATGGCGAGCCCAAAGGCCTTGTCATGGAAGCCCGGCCAGATCGAAACCAGGCGGTTTCCGCCGCCGGGGGCGCGGCGATAGATCGCCGCCGTGATCTTCCATTCGCCCTTGCGCAGGATCTTCTGCAGGCCGGCGAT
>JANNSP010000393.1:0-9652 GCA_031402975.1 Hyphomicrobiales bacterium | reverse complement strand
GTCGGCGGCGCTCGCCGTCGGCATGAGCCGGACCCAGGCAATCCGGCACATCATTCTGCCCCAGGCTATCATCCGCATGCTGCCGGCGCTGGGCTCGCTCTTCGTCTTCGCCATCAAGGACAGCGCCATCGCCTCGGTGATCGCCGTTCCCGAACTGCTGCGCCAGACCCAGGTGGTGGCCGGCAATACCTACCGTCCGTTCGAACTCTATACCGCGGCGATGCTCGTCTACTTCCTCCTCTGCTTCCCGGTGGCCCGCGGTGTCGACATGGTCTACCGCCGCGTCGCCCATCTCGGTTCGTCATGACCTTCCAATGGAACGTCATCTGGGAAAACCTGCCGCGCCTTCTGGATGGCGCGCTTATGACCATCTGGCTGAGCGTGGTTACCATGGTGATTGCGATCCCGGGCGGACTGGTGCTGGCCTTCATGCGGCTATCGCGGTTTCGTCCGCTCTCGTTTTTCGCGGCCTGCTTCGTCGAGTTCTTCCGCGCCACGCCCCTCATCCTGCAGATCTATTGGGTATATTATGTCCTGCCCGCCTATTTCGATATTCAGCTATCGCAGATTTCGACCGCTATCGTCGGGCTCGCCTGCAATATCTCATCGTTCAATTCCGAAACGTTCCGCTCTGGAATCGTGTCAATCCGCAAAGGCCAGTGGAACGCCGGCCGGGCAATCGGCATGACCGACCGGCAGATCATGTGGCACATCGTCCTGCCGCAGGCGGTGACCCGGGTCTTGCCGGCTCTCGCCAGCACCTGGGTATCGCTGTTCAAAGATACCTCGCTCGTCTCCATCATCTCGGTCGCCGACCTCTCCTATGTCTCGCTCAAGATCAGGTCGGAGACATATCGGATCCTGGAGGTGCTGACCGCAATGGCGGCGATATACTGGCTGATGGGCTATCCCCAGGCCAAGATTGTCGACTGGCTGCATCGCCGCTACAAGGTGGTGGAGTAGTGGCCTCCCAGTCACATCGTCGCGTGGGCAGCGAGGCAACTCCGATCCTTGCCTTCGAAAGCGTATCGAAGCGCTATGGCACGTTGCGGGCCCTGCAGGGCGTCAGCCTGACCGTCAACCGGGGCGAGGTCATCTGTTTGATCGGTCCTTCCGGATCGGGCAAGTCGACATTGCTCCGCTGCGCCAATGCACTTGAAACGCTGGATGGGGGCAGGGTGCTGTTCGATGGCGAGCCGGTCGATGCCGGCAATGCCGCCAGTGCCAGGCGGGTGCGCCAGCGCATGGGCATGGTGTTCCAGAATTTCGAACTGTTCCCCCACCTCACCGCTCTGCGCAATATCACCATCGGCCTCACCACTGTCCTCAAGCTCGACCCGGCCGCGGCCGACAAGCGCGCCCGCCAGCTTCTCGGCAAAGTGGGGTTGTCCGAAAAGGCCGGGGCCTATCCCGCCACGCTTTCGGGAGGACAGCAGCAACGAGTGGCGATTGCGAGGGCGCTCGCCATGGAGCCTGTGCTGATGCTGTTCGACGAACCGACATCGGCGCTCGATCCGGAAACCATCGGCGAGGTGCTGAGTGTCATGAAGGCGTTGGCCGACGAAGGCATGACCATGGTGGTGGTGACCCACGAGATGGATTTCGCCAGGCGCGTAGCGAGTTGGGTCATCGTTTTCGATCAGGGGCGGATCATCGAGGAGGGGACGCCCCGCCACATTTTCGAGTCGGCAACGGTTGACCGCACGCGGGAATTTCTCAGCCATCTGGGCTGGCACGGCGAAAGTGCCTTGACCGAGCCGAAGCCCGCCAGGAAACCAGCGCGGAAGAAGGGGAGTAAGTCGTGAGACAGGAAAAGATCGACCGGGCGGAAGTGTTTGTCGTGGGGCCGGAGACGGAGCGCTACACCTGGGCCGAGGGCATGAGCGATCAGTTCATGGCCAACATCATTTTGCGGCTCACGACGCAGAGCGGGCTGCAGGGCGTTGCGGGAGCCGCGATGATCACCGCCCACGGTTTCGATCGCTCCGTCGGCGAAACGCTCCGTCATCTCCTGCCTGATCTTATCGGCGAGTCACCGGTAAACCGTGAAGCGATCTGGCATCGCATGCGAAATCTGGGCACTCCCATCATGCCGCAAGCCCAGTCGCTGATCGATATCGCGCTCTGGGATATGACAGCCCGTCAGGCCTCAATGCCCCTATATCAGCTCCTGGGCGGTGCCCGGCACAAAATTCTATCCTATGCGTCGACGCCGCTGCTGGCCAGCAATGAAGCCTATATCGATTATGTGGCGGCGCGGCGCGGCGAAGGGTTCCAGGCGGTGAAATTCCATTGTTGGTGCAATCCGGCGCGCGACTTGCCGATGTGCGAGGCGACTGCCAGGCACTTCAACGGCACGGGCATGAACCTGATGCTTGATGTCGAACAGCGCTATGATCTCGCCGGAGCGTTGAAAGTGGGCCGCCGGATTGGCGAACTCGGATTTGAATGGTTCGAGGCGCCGCTCATCGACACCGATATCGCCGGCTATCGCGAGCTCAGGCGGCAGACCACGGTGCCGATCATCGCGGCGGGCAATACCTGGGTCGATCTGCAACAGCTGGAGGCGGCGGCGCAGACGATGTGCTGGAGCGCGCTCCGTGTCGACGCCACGATCTGCGGGGGTATCACGCCGCTTCGCAAGATCATGGCGCTGGCCGAGGCGAAAGGAATGAATGTCGAAATCCAGTGCTGGGGCTACACGCTGACGCAGGCGGCCAACCTCCATATGATGCTGGCTTATCGCAACTGCACGTATTTCGAGCAGCCGGTTCCGTACCCCGCGTTCGAATACGGAGCGACAAATGTCATCCGCACGGATGGCGAAGGCTTTGTCCACGCTCCCGATGGTCCGGGCCTTGGGATCGGCATCGATTGGGATGCGATCGCCCGCGCGTCCATCCTGCAATTCGAAGTTAGGAGCTAAAATGACTGACCGCGTCAAAGGCAAGAGAGGTCTGATTTACGGAGGCGGCACCGGGATCGGTTTCGCTTGCGCCGAGGCGCTGGCCAGAGAAGGCTCGGCGGTCTTCATTTCCGGCCGTCGCGAAGCGGTGTTGAAAGACAGCGCGGCACGGCTGGCGAAGTTAGGTCCAGCTGGTTTCGCCGCGGGCGATGCGACCTCCGTGGACGATGTCCAGCGCGTGACCGCCGCCGCCGCCGCCTTCATGGGCGGGCTCGATACCATTGTCGTGAGTTCCGGCACCGGCGGCCGCACGCCGATCTTTGACACCGAGCCGGAAGAATTCCAGCGCATCATGGACCAGAATCTGCGCCCGGTTTTTCTCGCCGTCAGATATGGCGTCAACCATCTGCTGGCGGCTGGCGCCGGCTCCGTCATCATCATATCGTCAATGTATGGGTTGGTCGGCCAGCGCGAGCGCGTGGCCTATTGCGGCGCCAAGGCCGGCGTCAACGGCATGGTGAGATCCATGGCGCTCGACCTGGCCGAGAGGAATGTCCGGGTCAACGCCATTTGCCCCGGCTTCGTCGAAACCCCGCTCGCCATCGAAGTCGCAAAGCAGGAAGCGGACCCCGAAGCGGCGATGCGCGCCAAGCGGCTCATGCATCCGATACCGCGCGGTGGAACTCCCGCAGAAATGGGTGAATTGGCCGTCTATCTCGCATCCGACCTGTCGGCCTTTACCACCGGACAGGCAATTGCCGCCGATGGCGGCTACAGCGCGCGATAGGTCCGGTTTCTCAGTCGCGGCGCAGAATACGCTTCAGATAGTCCTTGGCGCGCCGCCGCAAGAGTTCTGTCTTTACAACCGCATTGAACGCCCGGTCGCTGGCCTGCGGGTTGACGGAGAACATGAGATCGCCGACTTCGATGCTCTCGGGCCACAATCCATCGATGACGTGACTGCCGTTCGTTCCCGAATCGAGCCGGTCCACGAAGTTGCCGTCGAGAAAATTGCGCAACGCGTCTTCTTCGAGCAGCAGGCCCGCGCCGTAATTCCGGTAAGTCTCGTCATAGGCGCATTTGACCGTGAACCCGGTCCGGCCCGACTTGACCATCAGGGACACCGCAATGGGCTTGTCATCGAGCAGCAGCATGTCGGCCATGCAGCCGGGATTTTCGGTAAATGCCTTCCTGGCAAAGGCGAGACTGTCGGGCCGGCATTGGAGTGCGGTTCCGCCGTGACCTTTCCAGCCGGCCGCCTCGATCGAAAGAAAGGCCTCCACGGCCTTCTCCAGATCGGGCCCTCCCGTCACGAACCTATGGCGGAGATGACCCACTTCCGAAAGCCTCCGGCGATTCCGGGCGAGTTCGCGCCGCCGCTTCGAGGCGACATTTTTTTTCAGATGCTCATCGAAGGACGGACCATGACCGACCACCGCTCGCTTGAACGGTTCAATGAAGCGGTGCTTGAGCAATCGCCGCTCGAATGCCGCCACCAGCGCCGCAACCGTGGTGCTGCCGGTATTCATTCGCGGAAACATCCAGGTGCCGGGACGCATCGACATGAGCGCGGTAACAAGCGTGTCGGCCGTTTCGTAAGCGAGGTCGCGGTCGAGCAACGGCGCGCAGGTATAGGTGTGGGGCGACTGCCATGCGAGACCAGCCACACCGAACGGCGGCCAGCGCATAGGCGACGTCTGAAATGGCAGGAACGCCACCAGCGATGCGCCATCGCGGACGGTCAGGAAGCGGACCTTGTCCTTTGCTGACACGGTCTCAAGCAGCGCCATCGCATAGGCAGGAGAATAGTAGGCATTGTCATCGGCGCTGCGTTCGGAAAGCGCTTTCCATTGTGGCAGCAGCGCGGCCAGGCTTTCCCGGCCTATGATTTCCGAAGTGAGGAGCCTGCTCCCTCGTTCAGGTGTCGTCAGCATTCCAGTGGTCCCGGTAACTATGTGCCGCAACTGTTGCTTTAGTTCTGCTCAAGCGGCATCAGGCCCGTTTCCGTGCCCGGTTCGATACGGAACTTGAACACTCGCTTGAAGGATCGTTCCTTGTGCATCGGCAAGGCGCGCCAGGCGGCGGTCAGTGCGGCCTTGCTCCAGAACGCCGGACCGTCGATCCGCCGCGAGCGGGGCGAAAACCCAAGATCGCGCAGCACGCCGTTGCCGTAGTTCATAGCGTAACTCCGCCGGATCGCGGGCGTAAAATGCTCTGTCGTCAGCGAGACGTTCAACGTGTCGAGATTGACCACGCGGTGCGGCCCATTGAGTTTCCAGTGCAGCATGTCGCCGGCTTCGAGCTCATGCACTTCCGCATGCTCGTCATACCACGGACGATACTCAATTTCCTCCTCGGTGATGCCACGAACCACGTTCTCGATTTCGCGAGGTGCAAGAAACGGCGCTTCCGCTGGATAGATGTAGATGCGCTTGCGCCCGCGCAATTGCCAAAGCGCCTGGCCGGGAACGTCGGCGTGATAGAACACCTGCGCGCTCGGCGACGAGACCAAGAGGCCAACCGAGCGTTTGAACGTCTTGAAATCGGGCAGGAAGGATTCGAATTCAGTGAACATGTCCTCGAGCAGGCCGGCGAACCGCCGGTCGACGGTTTCCAGACGTGTCATATTGATCCACAGCCGACCGCGTTTCACGATGTCGAGGATGTCGGCGCCGCGCACCGATCCCCGGTCGCAATAGCTCCACGACTCGCGCTTCGGCATCCCAGGCGACATCGTGTTGATGGCAATTCGCTCGCGCGGAAGTTGGTCGATGAGGTCGGCTATTCCGGCATCCGTGAACAGCTCGGATTTGGCCAGCTCATGCCGGAGTTTGACCGTATGCTGACCCCACAGCTGCTTGTGCTTGTCTTCAAAGGAACGAATGATTCTGGCCGTCATGTCGCTTTCTCCTTGTTTGAAATCCACGCGCCGGCCTTCTGGCGCAGGGCCTTGGCCTTCTGGCCAAGGTCATAGGCGAAGGGGTTCTTCCTGATCCTCAGCAGCAGGGCAGAGCGCGCCCGGATGACCGCTGCGGCGAGGTGCCCGGATGGGCTCAGAGGGACAACGGACGTCATCAGCGAGACATGTTCGTTGCACCAGTCGATCTTGTAGGACTCATCGCCAAGCGACAGATCGAGGCATGGCACGCCGAGAGAAATGCAGTGCTGCATGAGATGGTGCAGGAGATGGATGCCGGGAGAATGCTGCGACGCTGGACCCTCTGTCATCGCCATCTGATAGAGTAACCACCCGCTGCCGCTGGTAAACCCAAAGGCAATCGCGGAGGGCGTGCCGCCGACATCGAGCGAGACGGCCCAGACCGCGTCCTTGCGGTCCTCGAAGGCATGCGACGCCAGCAAAGTTCTCACCCGTTCGTCGTGAAACGGATTCCAATGGCCCAGACGCTCGATCTGCCGAACCTTGAGCCCGAGGCACATATCGACCAGCTCGGCTTTTTGCCGGCCGTTCTGGGCAAACCGCAAGCTGACCGGACCGAGTTTCTGAAGTGCCGATGCTTTTTCCCTGAGACGCCGGCGAGATTTGCCGCTCCGCTGGGAATTGTAATAAGTGGTCCAGTCGCTCCCCAGAATGATGCGGTGAGCCCCTGCGTGATAGAGGAGGGACCTCGGGAGCACGAAGGGATTGTCGATGCCGCCGAATGTCGTGGGTTGTTTTGTCAGATGGATGAGATCGATGCCACCCAGGGCTTTAGCCACCTGGGCAAGCAGCGCAGTTGTTTCACTCTGATCCAGCAGCCGTGCCACATCGGCGGAAATGACCGGGGCGCCGTAGTCGTTAACCTCGTTGCCTCTCCAACCCAGAATGCAGCAGCCCCATTTGACCTGGCGCGACAGCGGCAGGACCGCGGCAAGCTCGCCCCGGTGAAAGCAGAAGACGGTGATCGGCTCGGCTTCCTGTGCGTCGCCGACATGCGTTTGCCAGTCGCAAAGCCATTGCGGGGACTGAAATGGCGTGCTGATCGCGCCAGTCATCAGGGTCTGCCATTGACCGCGATATTCCGCTGGCAGTTCCCCGCGCACGATCCGGATCGAATCAAGCAGTGCACCCGGCGCACCCTGCAGTGCAACAACGGCGCTATGGTGGGTTTCAAACGGCCCCGGACGCTCGTCCGAGAAGGCTGGCTCAAGTGGGATTTTGGCGGCGGGTTTCATGCAGGCGCCCGGCTTTTTCTGTCGGACAACCGGCGGCGGCCCACAACGCACGTTCCTTGAAATACTGCCGACATGACCGCCTCTGACCGTTTACTGTCCCTTTGCGGGACATCTAGGAATTCCAAGCAAGTTCAGTACCAGCGACCCTTTAACAAGCCTTCTGGCCTAAGTCGGGAACATCGCTTTCAAGCCTTCAGGAAACATGCCACGGCGGAGCGCTTTTTTGTTGAACCCGCTTGGTTCTGAGGGCATCGTTAACTCAGCGAAATGTTTCGCGGGAGGAAAATCAATATGAAAAACTTTACCAGACGGCTGTTTCTGGCGGGAGCGGTCGTAGTTTCGATGTCTGCCGCCTCAACAGCCCAGGCTGCCGACACGATACTCGCCTCGGTCCCGGGACTCAGCTTTCCGTTCTTTGTTCATATGCTGAACGCCTTCAAAGCCGAGATCGTCAAGCAGGGATACGAGGTCATCGAGAGCGACGGCCAGGTGTCATCGCCCAAGCAGACTGCCGATATCGAGGCAGCGATTACCCAAGGCGTCAAAGGCATCGTCATCAGCCCCAATGAAGTAGACGCCATGGCGCCAGCTTTGCAGCAGGCGGTGGAAGCCGGCATCCCAGTGGTCACTGTAGACCGCCGCGTGCCTTCGGTCGAAGGCATCCTTGCGCATGTCGGCGCTGATAACGTGAAGGGCGGTGAAGCCCAGGGCAACCTTATCCTCCAGATGTTCCCGGATGGCGCCACCATTATCAACCTGCAGGGTCAGTCGGGCGCGTCGCCGGCGATCGACCGCAACAAGGGCCTGCACAATGTGCTCGACGGAAAGGACAAGTACAAGATTGTCTTCGAGCAGACCGCTGGTTTCAACCGCGACAAGGGACTTTCGGTGACCGAAGCTGCGCTCTCCGGCATGGCCGAGCCGCCGCAGGTGATCGTCGCTGCCAATGACGACATGGCGCTCGGCGCCATGGAAGCAGTGAAGGGCCGTGGCCTTTCGGGCATCGCCATCATCGGCTTCGACGCTCTGCCGGAAGCATTGGCGCAAGTGCGCGACGGTGGCCTGACCGCCACCATCGAACAATTCCCCGGCCAACAAAGCTCGCTTGGCGTGCAGACGCTGGTGGCCTTTCTCAAGGACGGAACCAAACCGGCCGAGAAAGTGCTGCTGCTGACCCCGCAGGCGGTCACCAAGGACAATCTCAATATCGCCGAACGGCTTGGCGAAGTTAAATAACCAGCGTTGAAAGCCGCCGGCAGGTCCAAATTCTCCAGCCGGCGGCTAATTCGCAATGCCCCCCTTTCCACAGCCATCACCGCTTCTGCGCATGTCCGGGATTTCGAAGTCCTTTCCCGGCGTGCGGGCGCTTGAGGAGGTGGATTTCGAAGTGGCCGAGGCCGAGGTTCATGCGCTTCTGGGCGAAAACGGGGCGGGGAAATCGACGCTCCTGAAAATCCTGTCGGGCGCCCAGACGCCGGATTCCGGCATGATCGAACTTGGCGGCGGCCGGCTTGCCCTCGCCAGTCCGCAGGACGCCCAGGGCAGCGGCATCGTGACCATCTATCAGGAGTTCACGCTCGCTCCCGACATGACCATTGCCGAGAATGTCTTCATCGGCCGCGAACCGGGCTCGCGGCTGTTCATCAGCCGGAGAAAGCTGGAAGAACAAACTCGCGTTCTGTCCGATCGCATCGGCCTCGACCGCAGCCCAAGAGCTTTGGTCCGCGACCTCTCGGTCGCCGAGCAGCAGATGGTTGAAATCGCCCGCGCCCTTTCGATGAAATCGCGCCTGATCGTCATGGACGAGCCGACATCGGCTCTCAGCCGCACGGAGGTCGAAAAGCTTTTCGGCATCATCAGGGCACTGAAGCGCGATGGCATCTCGACGATCTTCGTCACCCACCGTCTGGAAGAGGTCTTCGAGATTTGCGACCGCTACACCGTTTTGCGCGACGGCCGCAACGCCGGCGCCGGAAAGGTTCAGGGCACCACGCTCGACCACATCATCCGCCTCATGGTCGGGCGTGAACTGGGCCTGCTGGCGCCCCCTTCGCAGTCCTACGCTACCGGCGAAGTAGCACTCGCAGTTGAAGGATTGTCGCGCCTCAGGAAACGCAGCGATGCCAGCGCCATCGAGTTGCACGGCGTGTCGCTGGCGGTGCACAAAGGCGAAATCCTCGGCATCGCGGGTCTCGTTGGCGCGGGCCGTACCGAAACCGCGCGGGCCATATTCGGAGCGGACACAATCGACTCGGGCCGCATTCTGATCAACGGAAAAGAGGTGCGGATCGCTTCACCCGCCGATGCGATCCGCAACGGCATCGGTCTTGTTCCCGAAGACCGGAAACAGCAGGCGCTGTTCCTCGCTCTCGCCATCCGCACCAATCTGTCAATCGCGGCGCATGACCGCATATCGGCATTCCGGTTTTTCATCAGCGGACGGAAAGAACAGGCTTTGGTCGAGGAGTACCGCAAGCTCCTGAATATCCGCATGGCGTCGGGCGATCAGCTCGTCGGCAACCTGTCCGGCGGCAACCAGCAGAAAGTCGTGCTCGCCCGGTGGCTCGCGCTGCG
>JANNSP010000392.1:0-2595 GCA_031402975.1 Hyphomicrobiales bacterium | reverse complement strand
CGGATCACCACGCGCTTCAGCTTGGCTGGGCCGCCGCGATAGTTCGGATTGGCTTCGAGCACGACCGTCTCATTGGGCTTCCACGACTTGATGGTGTAGGCGCCGGAGCCTGCCGAGTTGGTCTTGAGCCAGGCATAGCCGAAGTCGCCATCGGCCTGGTGTTCCATCGCGGTCTTCATGTCGACCACGGAGCCCACGATCGAAGACAAGAGCGCATAGACGAGCGACGGCGCGAAGTCTTCGGTGATGGTGACGACCAGCGTCGACTCATCCGGCGCCGTCACCAGTTTGTCGATATTGTCCTTGGTCCAGCCGAGCTGGGAGATGAGGAACACCGGGGTCTTTTCGAGCTTGATCACGCGCTGCAGCGAAAACGCGGCATCCATCGCGGTTATGGGATTGCCGGACGCGAATGTCTGGCCGGCGCGGATCTTGAAGGTGAAGGTTTTGCCGTCGTCGCTCACCGTCACGCTCTCGGCTACGCCGCCCACGAGCTTGGTGATGTCGTCTGGCTCGAAGCGCATGATGCGGTCATAGGTGTTGGCGAGGATTTCGATGCCGGTCAGTTCGTAGGCTTCGGCCGGGTCCATGGAAATGATGTCGTCGATCTGCTTGGCGATCACCAGCGTGTCGGCCGGCGTCTCGGCCATGGCCTGCGGCGTCAGCGTCATCAGCACACCCGCCAGCAACGCGTATTTCAAGGTTTTCAGCATGATCGTCTCCCTGGGTTCCGCGGGTAAATCCAATCCGCAGTTTCCAGTATCAGAGACCATTTTTTTGCTGATGGCAAGACGCGGGGATCAGGCCGTGGCGCGGGTGAAACCCCGGCTGGCGGTGATGAGTGCCAGCGTATAGTCCTGCGCAACGGCGCCCGAGCGTAAATCATCGGCATCGCACACCTCGACCAGCCGGCCCAACTGCATGATGGCGATGCGGTCGCACAGATGCGCCACGACCGCCAGATCGTGGCTGACCAGGAGGCTGGTGAGACTGTAGCTCCGCCGCAGCCTTGACAGAAGATTGAGGATCTCCGCCTGCACGGAAACGTCGAGCGCCGACGTCGGCTCGTCGAGGAGCAATATGGGCGGCTTGAGGATCAGGGCGCGGGCGATGGCCACGCGCTGTCGCTGCCCGCCCGACAACTGGTGCGGGTAGCGGAAACGATGCTGGGCCAAGAGGCCGACATCGGCGATCGCGGCCTTCACCTTCTCGTCGATACCGGCGATGCCCTGGATGACGAGGGGTTCGCGCAGGATATCGTCCACCGTCTGGCGCGGATGCAGCGAGGCGTAGGGGTCCTGGAAAACCAGTTGCATGAGCCGCCGGTCCTCGCGGTTGCGGCGCTGCGAGGCGGCCCGGCCGGCAATTTCCACCGCGCCGCCGCTCGATGCGACAAGTCCCGCGATGGCCTTGAGCACGGTGGATTTGCCCGACCCCGATTCGCCCACGATGCCGAAGGTCTCGCCGGCGGCCACATCGAAGGAGACGCCGCGCACCGCATGGATCGATCGTCCGCCATTGCGGAAGGTCACGTTGAGGTCTTTGACCGCGATCACAGCAGCCAGTCCGGGTCGCGCGTGACGGTCGCCAGCTCGGCGCGCCTGACATCGAGTGAGGGTGCTGCCGCGATGAGGGCCCTGGTATAGGGATGCTTCGCCTTCTGTAGATCCCTGGCGGCGCATTCCTCCACGATCCGGCCAGCAAACATGATCAGAACGCGGTCGCAGAAGCTCGACACGACGGTCAGATTGTGGCTGATGAAAATCAGCCCCATGCCGCGATCGCGCACCAGATCGTCGAGAATGCGCAACACATCGTTCTGCACGGTGACGTCGAGCGCCGAGGTCGGCTCGTCGGCGATGAGCAAATCGGGTTCCGCCACCAGCATCATGGCGATCATGGCGCGCTGGCCCATGCCGCCGGAGAGCTGGTGCGGATAAAGATGATAGACCAATTCCGGATCGCGGATCTTCACCGCCTCCAGCATGGCCAGCGCGCGGCGCGTCGCTTCCTTGCGGTTTGAGCGGAGATGCAGGCGGCAGGTCTCGGCGATCTGGTGGCCCACCGTCCGCACCGGGTTGAGCGAGTATTTGGGATCCTGCATCACCATCGACATGCGGCGGCCCCTGAGGCGCTGCCAATCGGACTCGCTGGCGGTCAGAAGATCGTCGCCGCCGAAGCGCAAGGTCCTGGCGCTGACGGTTCCTGGATGTGGAATGAGACCCAGCAGCGCGCGGCCGGTTGTCGACTTTCCAGAGCCGGATTCGCCCACGATTCCCAGGCGCTCGCGGCCCAGCGTGAAGCTGGCATTGCGCACCGCGCGGGTGATGCCCGAGCGCCCCGGAAACGAGACGTTCAGGTCTTCGACGGTGAGGAGGGGCGGGCTCATGAGGATTTAGGATCGAACACGTCGCGCATTCCGTCGCCCAGGAGGTTGAAGCCCAGGCTGGCGATGAAGATGGCGATGCCGGGAATGGTCGCCACCCACCACTGGTCGAGGATCACGTCGCGGCCGGCCGACACCATGGCGCCCCATTCCGCCGACGGCGGCTGCGCGCCAAGCCCGAGGAAGCCCAAACCCGCCGCCGTCAGGAT
>JANNSP010000391.1:0-7441 GCA_031402975.1 Hyphomicrobiales bacterium | reverse complement strand
GCTTCCTCCAGGGTGGCGACCGAGGCAAGTCGTGGATGTCCGTAGCGGCGCGCCTGAAGGTCGATGCCGGCCCGCCACACCTAGCGCAATGTATCAGCCGCCGCACCCACCATGCCCGGCAGGTCCTTGATAGCGTCGAGTTCGCCCAAGGGTGTCAGCGGAAGGGCCTCCTGGATCGCCGCCCGGAGCGCCTCGTCATCGATCGCCTGCGACATGCCACCAGCCAGCCGCGCCGCCAACTGCTCGAAGGTCATCACCTGCAGCCCATGCCGGCGTTCACGCGCCGCGGAAAGCCGTAGCTCCCGCATCGCCAGACGCCCATGCACAACGACCGTCCGCCTCCGCACTGTTTCCATCTGACTCTCAGTTCTTGGCGACGACTAACCCTGCGTTTGCCCGCCCCTTCTAAGGCATTCGTTTGCGAGAAGCAGCATATTCGGTTGTGACCCATGGAGGGCGCGTTGGCTCAAGCCTCGACGATCCAAGCTAGCGTTACTTCCGCCCCTAGACACGGCTGTGTATCGCGGGACCGGTCGAATGGATGGGAGGGAACTCGAAGTCCTAGAAAGACCAGCCAGATGCGTTGGGGATAGGCTCTGATGCCGAGAACGGGGGATTTCATCCGACTACTTCCCGAGTTCAACCTTTGAATTCCACGGCCAAAATTACCAAAGAATTTGGTGCGCAAATCTCGAACGATCCTAGAGACTTATTCCGTCGAAGCGAAGCTTTTCGATTCCACCCTTGAGCATTTCGATCAAGGATTTCTCCTCTTTGCCTTCGCTGTGATCGTAGCTCTTGCTAGGCGAGTGATCGGAATGCCCGGTGAGCCTGTCGCAAATGTCCTTCACCACGCCAGCATTGATGAGCTTGGTTCGAAAGGTGTGCCGAAGGGAATAGAAATCGAGGCGTGTATCGGTAATGCCAAGCTTGCGGAGGTTGCGATTAAACTTCGTCGGTATGTATTTCGGGAAAAAGTTGTTTCTTGAAATCGGCATACCGGTTGCCTTTGCCCTTATTTCCGCGCGCGTCAACGAAGCACAACCGTTTGCATACCAATCGGGAAACAAATGGCGTTTGCCCAATTTGCGGAGTCCTTCAATGCGGCGTTCAAAACCAAGTTCAATAAGCTTGGAGTGAATTGGTATCATGCGCCAAGAACTGCGGGTCTTTAGCTTACCTTGAACCCGCATGACCAATATGCCCGAATCCAGGCTGATATTGTCGAGCGTCACTTGCGCAAGCTCACTGGGCCGGATGCCCGTAAATAGGCTAACGAGTGTGGCCCACTCGAATTCGCCCCAGTCGCTAGATCGGTCGAAACCATTTTGGGGCGAAAATATCTTGCCGAGATCGGCGGTCCCAAAATCGAGCCGGGAAGGTTCAGTCGCCGTCTTCTTGCGTTCGGTTTTAACATCGGCCAGCGGGTTATCCGGCAAGATGTCCCGCCTCATGAGCCATTTGAACATGGTGCGAAGGCACGATAGCCATTTGTCGACGGTGCGAAGATCAAGGGCCGGGTAGGGCACCTTCCGCTTCTTGTTCGCTTCGATGGCTTGGGGCAGCGTCAAACCGGGGAAACGCTTCAAGGCGTTTGAGGGCGCGCCAACTAGGGCGTCCATGAATTGCAGCATATCGCGCCGCGTGTAGGTATAGACCGGGCGGGTTTCCACAAACCAATCTTCGGCCATTCGCACTGCAACATGAGCTTCATTCTTGGAAGCTTCGCTCATGTCTTTTTGTCGGAGGTATTCCGGCAAAAGTTCAGAAAGGGTCTTATGGCTCTCCGGGCCAAGGATACGAATTGCTAGCGGATTACTTGAGTCGGGCGTCGGACTTGCTTTGCTTTTAAGGATGGGCAGAGTTGGCGAGCCGGTGAAGTCGCCTTGGTCGCGTTCCTGGAGCCGCTGTAGTGCCTCTAGCTGGACACTGGCGAGCGTCCGCGCCATGGACCGCCATTCAGGCGAGCCGCGTTCAACGTTAAGGTTGCCGCGATCCATAAAACCAGTGAGTGCCCAACCGATAAGGGCCCCAATTTCATCGTCGGCCAAGAGTCCAGCGGCAAGCAGTTTGAGCTTGTTGCGATAGACGTCCGCGAATGGCTGGCCGAAAGGCGTATACTGTCCCGAGTTCCGCGTGGCGTCGTCTATTTCAAGCTCTGTCTCGTAATGGGCAAGCGCTAGCTGGCGCTGTTGTAACTGCCTTCCTCTAATGGGAACCGTACGGCGTTGCGGCGCTTCGTCGGTCTGGACACGGGCCGCGTCTATCTGGCGCTGCATTCTGGCTGTGACGGCTGCCAAAAGGCGTTCGGCAATGCGCCTGTCAGCGTCGAGTGCTTCTGTCAGTTCCCGTTTGCCGATAATTGAGCGCAGCGCACTAGGCACCGCCATGCGCGCATAGTATCTCCCGCGACGGAACAACAGATGGCGAATTTTGCCGGACATTGCTGAAAGTCCTTACTAGAAATGTAGCAAGCTTTGTAGCAATGAAATGGGAATATAGCAAACAATACATTTGGATAGTGAAGTTTCAAAGGGTTATGAAATGATGGTGCCGGTTACAGGACTCGAACCTGTGACCCCCTGATTACAAATCAGGTGCTCTACCAACTGAGCTAAACCGGCTTGGTCGTCCTCATTAATATCACCGCGCCGCGCCCGCAAGCGCGTAGAGGGCGATGGCCGCGGCGTTGGAGACGTTGAGGCTCCGGATCGGGCCGTCGAGTTCGAGCCGGACCAGGGCGTCGCAGCGCTGGCGCGTCAGGTGCCGGAGGCCCTTGCCCTCAGCACCCAGGACAATCCCCACGGGCCTCGCCCAGGCCGTTTCGCCGATCGACTGGGGGGCCTCGCTGTCCAGTCCCAGAAGCTGGTAGCCGAACTCCTTCATCTCCTCCATGGCGCGGGACAGATTGCTGACCCTCACATAGGGCACATGCTCGAAGGCGCCCGAGGCCGCCTTGAACAGCACGCCCGAGGCCTCCGGACTGTGGCGCGCGGTGGTGATGAGGGCGCTCACCTTGAAGGCGGCACAGCTCCTGAGGATAGCTCCCACATTGTGCGGGTCGGTCACCTGGTCGAGGAGGACGGCGGTGCCGGTTTTTTCGATCTCGCCGAGGGAAGGCTGCTCCAGCGGTTCGGCCTCCAGCAGGAGGCCCTGATGCACCGTATCGGCGCCGAGAAGCCGGTCGAGATCGCGCGGCTGCACGATCTCCGCCACGATTCCAGCGGCAGCGATGTCCGCGGCGATTCGATCCGCGCCATTCTTGGTGGCCTGAAGCCGGACCACGCGCCGGCGGGGATTGCCGAGCGCATGGACCACCGGATGGACGCCATGGATGAGGTCGTTCTGGCCGCTCATAGAATCTCTTTCTTTCACTTCATTGACGCCATTTCCCATTGTGGTATCTTGCGCTTGGGGGCATCGGGGGTCCTGACTATTGACGGTACTGTCGATCACGATGTTTGACAAGAAACCGATCTTGGCGCGGCCGGCGGCGGCAAACTTGCATGCCGGTTGTGGCGGACCCTTTCTGGCAGAAAACGAGACTTTGGAAAAATAAGGGAGACGGTGATGACTCACCAAAACAAGATTGTTAGACTGTTGCGGAGTTCCTGCGCTGCAGCGATTGTCGCGCTGGCGACGATAGGCACGGCATCGGCGGGGACCCCGACTTTCGGCAGCGGCGCCATGCCCGCTGGCGACGGAACCATGAGTGACGCCGCTCACCAGTCCCGGATATCCGGGGCGCTGCCCACCAGCGAGGCGGATGTGGCGGCGAAGGCCGCGGCCGATGCCGTTGCCACCGCGGCTTTCGCCAACAGGAGCGCGGAGAACGGCGATGACACCATCTCGCGCGCCACGCGGGCGCCGGTGATCGCCAAGGGAATCGCCGGCCAATCCGGTGTCAGCGGCTCGCCGCCCGATACCTTCGGCGCGACGGGTCCCACCCGCTATATCCAGACGGTCAACAGTTTCGTTGCCTTCTATACCCGCGCCGGCAATGTGCCGATCAATATCGATACGCTGAACGAACTCGCCGGGGCAGCCCCGACGGTCAACTCGTTCGATCCGCAGATCATCTGGGATCCCACCACCAACCGCTTCTACTACGCCATGGACTCGATTATTTCCAACACCGACAACCGCATCACACTGGGCTTCAGCAAGACGGCCTCGCCCAATTCCTCGGCGGATTTCTGCCACTACAACGTCGCTTACGGCTCGGTATTCCCGGATTATCCCAAGCTCGGCGACAATCAGTTCTACATGCTGATCGGCACCAACAACTTCGCGCCCAACTATATCGGGTCCGATGTCATCGCGGTGCCGAAGCCGGCGGGAACGGCCCCCATCGTCACCTGTCCGACGGTCACTCAACTGGTCGGCACGCCGAGCCGCTTCCGGGTGTTCCAGAACATCAAGGATCCGAGCAACGCGCCGGTCTTGACGCCAACGCCGGCCAACAGCATCGACGCCGCCGGCAACGGGTTTGTCGTCGGCCGCAATGCCGCGCTGCCCTCGACCAGGCTGTGGATCGGCACGGTCACCGGCACGGCGGCGGTTGCTCCGACACTGTCGGTCTTCCGCTTCGTGACGGTTCCGTCTTATTCAATTCCGTCAAACGCCCGCCAGCCGGTCTTCACCCAGGTGCTCGACACGCTCGATGCCAGGACGTGGCAGGCGGTTCTTGCCAAGAATCCGCTGCGCAATAATCTGCTTTCGCTGTGGACTAACCAGACGGTCGCCAACGGAGCCACCGCGTCGAAGATCCAGTGGTATGAGATCAGGCCGAACACCATCCCCCCGACAGTTCTGCGTCAGGGAACAATTGCCGGGTCCGCCACCACCTATATCTTCAACGGGGCGATCTCGTCCGACCGCCGCGCCACCAATGCCACGACCGGCGGCAAGTTCGTGATCGGCTACAATGTGTCGAGCCTGACCGTGGCGGCCCGCATCCAGGCGGCCTCGAGCGTCAGCCCCGTCGCGCCGCTGGTTCATGTTCTGGTCAAGGCCGGAGCTGGCCCCTACAGGGACTTCACTTGCGCCGGTGCCGGGCAGAAATGCCGTTGGGGTGACTATGCCTCGGCCGATCCCGATCCCGCGCCCCAGGGCGGAGCGGTAAGTGCTGTCGGCCTCACCCATCAGTTCTCGAAGGGTGGCGCCATGCCGACAACCGGTCCGAACTGGACGACCTGGATCTATCACATCCGTCCATAACACTCAAATATCGGTGTCAACCGGGCCCCGGAGGAGTAAGTTCCTCCGGGGTCTTTTGATTCTACCAAGGGGGATATCGTGAGGCACTTTGGTCTTGGCGCTCTCATGCTGCTGGCAACAGCCGGCAACGCAGTTTCAGCCGATCTTTCTTCCAATAACGGTGTTGACTGGTCGGGCTTCAGCCTTGGCGTGTTCGGTGGCTGGCAGCGGACCAGTATCGAGCAGACAGAACTCCACACCGAGGCGTTCGGCGGCGGCTGGTGGTTTCCGCCCGGTCCCAATCCGGGATACGATTATGACGACGATGCCGCCATGTTCGGCGTTCAGCTTGGCTATGACCGCCAATATGGCAACCTGGTGGTTGGGGCAGGGGTCGAAGTGGGGTCGATGAATATCGACACCTATGCCATCGATCCCAATTCCCCGGTCATTCCCATTCCGGGACCGGCGGGACCCGAGACGTCATTCGAGGCAGGTCTGTTCGGCTCGCTCACCGGGCGGCTGGGCTATGCCTCGGGCCGCTGGCTGACCTATGTGCGGGGCGGCGTTTCGCTGCTCGATGCCGAAGGCACGACCGTCGATACCTGCGCCCGCAGCTTCTGCGGCCAGTTGACCATCGATGCCACGGAAAAGGATATCCTGCTGGGCGTCACTGCCGGTGCCGGGATCGACTACGCCCTGAGCGAGTCAATCTCGCTCGGCGCCGAGTACCGCGCCTATCACTTCGAGCCCCTGGTCATTTCCGGCGCCGCCAGCAATCTTCTGACCTACGAACAGGACGTGACACCCGATCTACTGCACACGGCGCGCGTCAATCTGACCTTCCGGTTTTAGGCGTCAAGGGCATATGACGATGATGCTATCGCCTGAATGGCTGAGTGCGTAACAGTAGCCGGGCCGATCGGTCACGCGTCCCAGGATGCGCACATAGGGCGTGCCGTCGCCGCGCAGTTTGGAGCCATCGGCTTTGTCTCCGGTCCGGCCGATCGAATAAGTAGCCAGACGCGATCTCGCCACCCAGCCGCGCCGTCCGGAGACACCGATCCTGCACCATGAGCCCTGTCCGGGACAGCCGTGGAGCTTTACATTCACCCCTCCGGGCAGGCCCGTCAGCACGGCGTAGGATGTGCCGGGGCCGGATCGCAATCTGGCTCCGCCAACGGCGATCCGCGCGTCAGCCGCGACGGCGGCCTCACCCATGACACCCAGACAAATGGCGGCGGCTCCGAGCATATGGAGAAATTTCATCGATCTATCCTGCTTCGCTGCGATCAGGCGGCATCCTGGCGGGCGGAACTTGAACCGCTGCTGAACGGACCATTCCTTGCAGAAGTCCTAACGCCCTGTGCCCAAATGGCACAGTCCGCGCGGAGGACGTCATGGAGCCCCATCATTTCGCTTATCTCTTCGCCATCGCCGTGGGTCTCGTAGCGGCGGGCTTCACCGGCAGCCTGTGGGCCGTGGTGGCGGGCGAATTTCCCCGGCCCGGCCACCTCGCCAGGGCCGATGTGGCAACTCCCTTGCGGGCGATCGCCGTGGTGGTGAGCGCGCCGGCCCTGCTGCTCCGGCTCGGCCTGTGGTATGTCGAGCACAATCCCTTCGTGGCACTGCTGCTTCTGGCGCTGGGTTTGGGCTGGAGCTTTGTGCAGGGGGTGTTTATCCTCGCGACCTTCTTCGGATTCACCTGAAGGGACCAGCCATGGCCATCTACGCGCTCGACGGCATTTCGCCCGAACTGCCGGGCGACGGCCAATACTGGATCGCGCCGGGCGCCAGGGTCATCGGGCGTGTCAGATTGGGATCCCATGCCAGCGTGTGGTTCGGCGCGGTGCTCCGGGGCGATATCGAACTGATCGAGGTGGGAGACCACAGCAATGTCCAGGACAATTGCGTCATCCACACCGACAAGGGCTTGCCGGTCACGATAGGCAGCCACTGCACCATCGGCCACCAGGCTATCCTGCATGGCTGCTCGATCGCCGCCAATACGCTCCTCGGCATGGGGGCCGTCATCCTCAATGGAGCCAGGATCGGCGCCAACTGCCTGATCGGCGCCCACAGCCTCATCACCGAGGGCAAGGTCATTCCGGACAATTCTCTGGTGATGGGCGTGCCGGGCAAGGTGGTGCGGACGCTTGACGCCGCCGCCGCCGCCACGATCCGCCGCTCGGCCGAAAGCTATGTGGTGAAGTGGCAGCGCTATGCCGAGGGACTTGTCGAA
>JANNSP010000390.1:0-16968 GCA_031402975.1 Hyphomicrobiales bacterium | reverse complement strand
CGGCCGCGCGCCGGAACGGTTGCGCTGTCGGGCAAGGATATCACCGGCCTCAAGCCAGACCGCCTTCCGGCCGAAGGCATCGGTTACATGATGGAGGGCCATTCGGTTTTTCCGGGACTGACCGTCATGGAAAATCTGCTGCTTGGCACCTGGTCGAAGAACATGAGCCTTGCGCAACGCGCGAGCGCCGTCGAACAGGCGTTCGAGTGGTCCCCGATCCTCAGAACCAAGAAATCGATTCGCGCCGGCCTGCTCTCGGGCGGCCAGCAGCGAATTCTGGAAATGGCGCGACTCGATCTGTCGAAGCCGTCCCTGATCATTCTGGACGAGGTCTCGCTCGGCCTTGCGCCAAAGCTCGTTCATGAAACCTTCGGCCGCGTGGACAAGCTGCGCGCCGGCGGGGCGACCGTGCTGCTTGTCGACCAGAGTGCCCGCCATGTTCTAGCGATCGCCGACCATATCTACATCATGCGCCTCGGCGAAATCCAGATGCAGGGGCCGGCGGCCGATTTCCGTGGCCGAGCCGAGGATATTGCGCGCGAGTTCATCTGAGGAGGGGATCATGTCGGACACAGTCATCCTATTGCAGCTGACGATCGACGGGCTGACGCGGGGCGCGATGTATGGACTGATGGCGACCGGTCTTGCGCTCATCTTTGGCATCGTCCGCGTCATCAACATGGGCCATGGCGAGCTGTTCATGCTCGGCGCTTATGCCATGTATTTCGTCACGGCCGTTCTCGGCATTCCGCCGCTCGCGGGCATTCTGATTTCCGCGGGGCTGCTGTTCCTGGTCGGCATGGCCCTGGAGCGCGGGCTGATCGCGCCGTTGCGGTCGCGGCTTGGCGAGAACTGGCTGGTCGATGGATACGTGCTGACAATCGGTCTGATGATTATCCTGCAGAATCTCGCGCTGATGGTGTTCGGTCCCCGTGAATTCGGCGTCGCCAGCTTCTGGCCGGGACGGGTCGAATTGGGCGATCTGGTGATCTCAAACGAGCGCATTGTGATACTTGGCGCAGCACTGGCGCTGGCCACGGCGCTGGGAGTGTTTCTGAACTATACGTTACTCGGCAGGGCGATCCGCGCCACGGCCGAACATCCACGCGCCGCCCAGACGCTGGGGATCAATATCGCCAACATGTACACGTTGACCTTCGGGATCGGCGCGGCTCTGGCTGGCGCGGTCGGAGCCATCCTGCTATCCATTTACCCAGCCTATCCCACTGTTGGCGGCGACATCCTGCTCAAGGCATTCGTCGTCGTGATCATAGGGGGATTGGGGAATGTCTGGGGAGCGATGCTGGCGGGCCCGCTTCTCGGACTGATCGAATCTTATTCGACGGCTTTCGTTTCGGGCGGCTGGCAAAACACCACGATTTCGCTGCTGGTGATTTTGGTGCTCTTCCTGCGTCCGCAAGGGTTGTTCAGCAGACAGGTCGCGAGGCCATGAAACTCCCAACAATCGGCAGGTTCGCATCAGCAACCGAGCTTGCGATGTTTGGCGCGACGGCGGCCGCCATGGTGGTGATTCCGCTCATCACCGGCGGCCGTTATGTGCCGACCGTCATGGCGTCCATCGTTCTGTTCTTCATCTTGGGCGCGCTCTTCGATTTCATGCTTGGATATCTCAAGATCGTCAATTTCGGCATTGCGGGGTTCTTGTGCGCCGGCGCCTACGGGTCAGCTTTGTCGGTTTTATACCTAGGCGTTTCGCCATGGTTGGGGTTGGCGATCGGCGGCATCGCTTCATTGGTGCTGGGCGTGGTGACCGGCGCGCTGACCTTGCGGCTGCGTGGCATCTACGTCGGACTGACCACCCTGTTCGTCATGGAAAGTCTGCGCTACACGATCTTGAGCGGACGCGAGTTCACCCGCGGCGCCTCCGGATTGATAGTCGACCCCTTCACACCGCTCCTCGGCCTGACATTCTCCCGGCGCGATCCAATTACCTATTACTATCTGCTGCTGGCGCTGGCGGGTGCCGTCTATGTCTGCCTTCATGTGATTGTGCGCTCACGCATCGGGTTGATTTTCAAGGCTATCCGGGACGACGAGCTTGGAGCGGGCGTGCTCGGCATCGAGGTGGTGAGGTACAAACTTCTGAACTTCTCGATCGCCACCTTTTTTGTCGGTGTGTTCGGGGCATTCTACGCTCACTACATCGGCATCCTGGTGCCGACGACGCAGGAATTCGGCGTTCTTCGTACCGTTGAAATTCTTGTCATCGCCTATATCGGCGGCCGGGGAACGTTATGGGGCTCGTTTCTCGGCGCCATATTGCTTGTCGGCCTGCAAGAGGTTTTCCGCGACTTCGCCGAATGGCGTCTCATCATTTACGGCGCGGCTCTCGTGGCGATCATCATGCTGTTTCCCCGAGGGCTGGCGGGCGGCGTCCTGCAAATCATGGAGCGCATCCGCTCGCTGAGGCCTTTGCCAAACGTGCCACGCCAACACAATCGCAACGCAACCGAATAGAAGGACATCTTCGATGACACTCATGCCCAACTCGATTGAAGCCCGCGATGTCGCCTACCATCTGCACTCCTACTCCAATCCCCAGGCGCTGGCCGAAACCGGGCCGCTGGTGATCGAGCGCGGCGAGGGGATTTATGTCTACGACAACAGTGGCCGCAAATACATCGAAGGCGTCGCGTCGCTGTGGTACGCATCTCTGGGCTTCAGCGAGAGCCGCCTCGTCGAGGCCGCCTACAAGCAACTGCAAAAGCTGCCTTGCTACCACTCGTTTGGCCACAAGGTCACCGACGTCGCGGTCGAACTCGCCGAACGGTTGATCAAGCTGGCACCCGTGCCGATGTCGAAGGTTTATTTCGCGGGTTCCGGTTCGGAAGGCAATGACACGGCCCTGAAGATCGTGCGCTTCTTCAACAACGCGCTGGGGCGGCCGAAGAAGAAGAAAGTGATATCGAGAATTCGCGGTTATCACGGCACGACGCTGGCGACCGCCAGTCTCACCGGATTGCCGAGAAACCACGCGAGTTTCGATCTGCCGATCGATGGAATTCTGCACACCGACTGCCCGCTCTACTACCGCTATGGCGAGCCGGGCGAAAGCGAAGAAGCCTTTGTCGATCGCATCGTGGCGAACCTCGAGGCGATGATCCTGCGCGAGGGACCCGAAACGATCGCCGCCTTCTGGGCGGAACCGCTGATGGGGTCGGGTGGCGTGATCGTCCCGCCGCAAGGGTACTACCAGAAGGTCCAGGCGATCCTCGACAAATACGATATCCTGTTCGTCGCCGACGAAGTCATCTGCGGCTTTGGACGGCTTGGCTATATGTTCGGCACGCAGGCCTTCGACCTCAAGCCGGATATGATCATCGTGGCCAAGGCGCTGTCATCCGGCTATCAGCCGATCTCGGCCCTGTTCGTGAACGAACGGGTATTCTCGGCCCTGTCCGATGAAGCCGGGCGCCTCGGCGTGTTCGGTCATGGCTTCACCTATTCGGCGCATCCGGTTCCGGCGGCCGTGGCGCTCGAAACACTCAACATCTACGAGGAGCGAGACATCGTGTCTCATGTCCGCCGGATATCTCCCCGGTTTCTCGCAGGGCTCCGCCGTTTCGCGGACACTCCGTTTGTCGGCGACGTTCGCGGCATGGGCCTCATCGCCGGCCTCGAGATCGTCAAGAACAAGTCGACAAGAGAGAACTTCGATCCATCAGTTCGCGCCGCACTCGCTCTCGAGGCGAAATGCCTTGAGGAAGGCATCGTGGTCCGCGCCATCGGCGATACCGTCGCCATTTCGCCTCCGCTGATTATCACGGAAACGGAAATCGACGATCTTCTCGCGAGAATTGAGCGCGGCCTGAAGACTTTCTCCGGCATGATGTCGAGTCGCGCATGAGGCATCCGGATATGGAAACCAAGGCCAATCTGATCGGCGGCGAATGGGCGCGCACGAGCGGCTCGCGCCCCAACATCAATCCCTCCAATACCAACGAGATTGTCGGCAACTATGCGGAAGCGACCGCTGCAGATGTCAAGGACGCGGCCGAAGCGGCGCGGAACGCGTCTGCGTCCTGGGCCGGAGCGCCACTCGGCGACCGTGCGCGCTTGCTGGAAACTGTCGCCAACCAGATTGACGCCAGGCGAGCGGAGCTGGCCTTGCTGCTGTCGCGCGAGGAAGGCAAGGCGCTGCGCGATGCCACCGCCGAAGTCGTCCGTTCCGCCGATATCTTTCGGTTTTATGCCGGCGAAGTGTATCGCATGTCGGGCGACCGGGTGGCTTCCGTCCGGCGGGGAGTAGGGGTCGAGGTCTTCAATGAACCGGTCGGCGTTGTCGGACTGATCACGCCATGGAATTTTCCCATGGTCATTCCGGCATGGAAGATCGCCCCGGCTCTCGCCTATGGCAATACGGTCCTTTTCAAGCCGAGCGAACTTGTCCCGGCCTGCGGCTGGGCATTGGCGCAAATCATCAAGGACGCGGGAGCGCCGGCCGGGGTGTTCAATCTCCTGATGGGCGGCGGGGATGTCGGCAAGGCGATCCTGGATGTGGTGGACGCTGTGAGCTTTACCGGTTCGGTTGCGACCGGGCGCGCGGTGGCGCAGCAGGCGGTGGCGCGAATGATTCCGGCCCAGTGTGAACTGGGCGGCAAGAATCCGCTCATCATCGCGGCCGATGCGGATTTGTCCGTCGCCGTCGATTGCGCCGTGCAGGGGAGCTATATTCAGACGGGTCAGAGATGCACGGCGTCGAGCCGGCTGGTGGTCGACCGGCAAATAGTCGCCGACTTCACCGAGGCGCTCGTCGAGAGAATGAAGGCGCTAGTCGTCGGCGAGGGGCCCAGTCCGGAGACCGACATCGGGCCGGTGGCCGACGACCGGCAGTTCAGCAAGGACCTGTCCTACATCGACCTCGCCGAAAGGGAGGGCGCGCGGCGCCTGTTCGGGGGCGAACAGCTCAATCGCGCCACGCCCGGCTATTATCTCTCGCCCGCCCTCTTCACCGATTCAACCAACGCCATGCGGATCAACCGCGAAGAGGTTTTTGGGCCGATCGCCTGTATCATTCCTGTGCGCGACTATGATGAGGCGCTGCAGGTCGCCAACGACACCGAGTTCGGCCTCTCGGCCGGAATCGTCACGACGTCTCTCAAACTCGCTCACCATTTCAAGGCCAATATCCGCAGCGGCATCGCCATGGTGAATCTGCCGACCGCCGGCGTCGATTTTCACGTGCCGCTGAGCGGCATGAAATCGTCGAGCTATGGCCAGCCGGAATTGGGCGCGCATGCGATGCGTTTCTATACCAAGACCAGAACCGCCTACACGTTTCCAGGTTAAGGGAGGAACTCGAATTGGAACCGAATTTCACCACCCGTCCCGAGATCAAGGGAACGTTCGGAGTTGTCACCAGCACGCATTGGATCGCGTCATCGGTCGGCATGTCGGTATTGGAGCGCGGCGGCAACGCGTTCGACGCCGCCGTAGCCTGCGGTTTCGTTCTGCAGATCGTCGAACCCCATCTGAACGGCCCGGGCGGCGAGGTTCCGATCATCCTGTGGAAGGCGGGCGAAGCGGCCCCTGTCGTCGTCTGCGGCCAGGGAACGGCGCCCGCCGCGGCCAATATCGAACACTTCGAGTCATTGGGCTTGCGGCTCGTTCCAGGCACAGGCCTTCTTCCCGCGGTCGTGCCGGGCGCGTTCGATGCCTGGATGCTCATGCTTCGCGACTACGGCACGATGTCGGTGGAGGAGGTGCTGGCTCCGGCGATCGACTACGCACGGAACGGTTTCCCGCTTGTCCGGCGCGCCGTGCAGGCGGTCCACGCGGTCGATGATTTCTTCCGCCGCGAATGGCCAAGTTCGGCGGACGTCTGGCTGCCCAACGGCCGTCCGCCAAAGCCGGACCGCCTCTACACGACTCCTGCAATCGCCAATACCTATGACCGCATTTGCGGCGAGGCGCGCTCCGCTGGGCGTGATCGGGTTGCCCAGATCGAGGCGGCGCGAAACGCATTTTACCGGGGCTTCGTGGCTGACGCCATTGGCCGGTTCTACGCGTCAAACGAATTGATGGACACCAGCGGCCGGCCACATTTCGGACTGTTGACGGCGGACGACATGGCGCGTTGGCAGGCGAGCTACGAGACCCCTGTGCACTATGACTATCATGGCGCGCGCATCTTCAAGACGGGGCCTTGGGGGCAGGGGCCTGTCTTCCTACAGGTTTTGGCATTGCTTGAGGGTTTTGACCTGGCCGCACTCGATCCATTGAGCGCCGGCTACGTTCATCTGATCGCCGAATGCACCAAGCTGGCGATGGCCGATCGCGATGTGTTCTATGGCGACCCCCGGTTCTCGGACATCCCGCTCGATACCCTGCTGTCCGACAGCTACAACAGTTTGCGCCGCAAGCTGATAAAACCGGAGGCGTCCCACGATCTTGTTCCGGGAAACCTCCCCGGCGCGCAATCGCGTCTGGCATCGATCATCGAGCGGGCCGGCTGCGAGACGCCGGTTGGACCAGGAGGGGGCGAACCCACATTTGTAGACCTGCCGGAAGTCGAGGGCGATACGGTGCATCTCGACATCATCGATCGCTGGGGAAATGTTGTGTCCTCCACGCCGAGCGGCGGCTGGCTGCAAAGCTCGCCAGTCATACCCGAACTGGGTTTTCCAATTTCGACCAGGGCGCAGATGTTCTGGCTCGCCAGGGGCCTGCCGTCGTCACTGGCGCCGCTGCACCGGCCGCGCACCACGCTGTCGCCAACCATGGTGGGTCGAGACGGCAAACCCTGGCTCGCCATGGGGACGCCGGGCGGCGACCAGCAGGATCAATGGACGGCTACGGTTTTCCTGCGTCATCTGCATCACGGTTTCAACCTTCAGGCGGCCATCGACGCGCCGCTCTTCAATACGCGGCATGGTCCAGCCTCGTTCTATCCGCGATCGCGCGCGCCGGGCGAACTCCTGATCGAAGATCGATTTCCCGCCGAAACGCTCGCCGCCTTGGCCGCCAAAGGTCACAAGCTCAAAATCGAAGGAAGCTGGTCGTTGGGCCGCGTGTGCGGGGTGGGTTTTGCCGACGGCATGTTCAAGGCGGCGGCCACGCCACGTTTCATGCAGGGCTATGCGGTGGGACGATAGAGATGATCACAATCGATGACTATCGCCAACTGGCGCGAGTTCATGCGGCCGCCCGTCTGCCGGGGGAAATCTTCGACGCGGTGGGCGCCGCCGTTCGAGAACGCATCGGTTTCGGATTGCTGACGATGCTTTCCCTCACGCCGGACGGCGACGAGGTTCAGCGCCTCTACACCACCGACCCCGTCAACTACCCGATTGGGGGGCGCGAACGGCTGGGCACGACCGCGTGGGGCCGGCACGTATTCGTCGAGCAACGTCCCTATCTCGGCGCCGATGGCAAGGCACTCAAATGGGCCTTCCCGGCCGATTTCGATCTCATCGTCAGTCTGGGTTTGGGCGCAACCATGAACATTCCGATCGTGGCCTTGGGAAGAACGCTGGGGTCGATGAACATTCTCGCGGAAGAAGGCCGCTACACAGCCAGACATCTGGATGCCGCCTCGACCTTCGCGCCCTATCTCCAGTTGCCATTTCTGACATTGGGCAACTCAATCGGCACTTGACCGTCGCACGAAGCGGTTCAATGCGGCGCGGGCGCTTTCGCTCTCAGGCGCAACAAAGCGAGCACGATATCGATTGATGGCGTTGCAAGCCCGGCGATCCGGCCCAGTTCCTGAACCGAATCCGCCAATGCCTCGATTTCCATCGGGCGGCCGCGTTCCAGGTCCTGCAGCATCGACGTCTTGTGCGCGCCAACGGCTTCCGCCCCGGCGATGCGGCGATCGACATCGATGGCGAATTTCACGCCGAAATGCTCGGCAATCCGTTGGGCCTCCACCATCATGGAGCGCGCCACGCCGCGCGTTCCGGCATCGCGGCAGATGTCTTCCAGCGTCGCCAGCGTCAAGGCTGAAATCGGGTTGAAACTTAGATTGCCCCAGAGTTTTATCCAGATCTCGTCACGGATGCGGGGGCGGATCGGCGCCGTCAACCCACCTTTGCGCATCACGTCTGAAAGTGCGGATATGCGGGGCGTTGTCTCGCCCGAGGGCTCACCCAGGGAGAAGCGGTTGCCCTCGATCAGGGTCACCACGCCGGGTGCCGTGACCTCGCAGGCCGGATAGACGACGCAGCCGATCGCCCGCTGCGGCCCGATCACCTGCCATTGAATGCCCCCCGGATCGACGCTTTCCAGCCTTGTGTCCTCGTAGGCATTGCCGGATTTGAAAAAGTACCACCACGGTAAGCCGTTGACGGCGGTCACCACACTGCCTTGGGGACCGAGAAGCGCCGCGATCGATCCGGCGACCAGAGGAACCTGGTGCGCCTTGAGAGCGACGATCACATAGTCTTGTGGAGACAAGTCAGCCGGCCGGTCGGTGCACAGCAATCGGTGAACGGACTCCAGCCCGCCTTTTACAAGACGGAGACCATCCGTCCGGATAGCCTGCATATGTGGGCCGCGCGCAACAAGGCTGACGTCGCAACCGGCCTCGGCAAGCGCCGCCCCGAGATAGCCTCCGATCGCGCCGGCGCCGTAGATGCAGATTTTCATGGGCGCTCTTCCGGTCAGCCGACACCCAGCAGCTTGGCAAGGCCCATGCGCTGGATCTTTCCCGTTGCTCCTTTCGGAATCTCGTCCACGACGATGATCTGGCGTGGCACCTTGAACGCCGCCAACCGTTCAGCGGCAAACAGCCGGATGCTTTCTGCCGTCGCGTCGGTCGAAGGTGCGAGCACGACGGCAGCCGCCACCTCTTCACCGAGCTTGGGGTGCGGATAGCCGAAGGTCACGGCCTGAAGCACTCCGCTCGCCAGCAGCAGCACCTCGTCGACCTCGCGGGGCGCGACCTTTTCACCACCGCGATTGATCATTTCCTTGATCCGGCCAGTCACGGTCAGAAATCCGTCTTCGTCGAAACGGCCGAGATCGCCGGTGCGGAACCAGCGGGCCTGGCCGGTCATGTCGTCGAAGAACGCCGCGGCATCGGCGAGCGGATTGTTTTCGTAACCGCGCGCAACGTTGGGTCCGGAGATCACGATCTCGCCCTCGATCCGGGCGGAAAGGAAATTCCCGGTTTCATCGGCAATCCCGACCCTTGGACCCGCCGGAAGCCCGACCGTTCCCGGTTTGCGTTGTCCAGGCGAAAGCGGATTGGATGTCATCTGATGCGCCGCCTCGGTCATCCCGTAGGCCTCGACCACCGTGCAACCGAATGTCTTCTCCACATCTTCCAGAACCGATGGCGCGAGCGAAGCCGAACTCGACCGTATGAATCTCAGCCGGTTCCGTAAAGCTTCCTCGGGCTGGCGCGCGGCCCGCTCGACGATCGCCTGATGCATGGTGGGCACCGCCGTATACCAGGTCGGGTTCTCGCTTCTGAGCAGTCCCATGAAGCGCAGCGCATTGAAGCCCGGCGTGCAGACCACCGATGCGCCGGCATGCACAGATGAAAGCACCGCCGCGATCAGCCCGTGGATATGGAAGAGCGGCATGATGTTGAGACACACATCCTCCGGCCGCAAAGCCAGGGAGGCGGTAATGTGTCCGGCCGATGCCGTGATATTCCGATGAGAGAGCGGCACGATTTTCGGCCGCGACGTGGTGCCCGAGGTGTGGAGCACCATCGCGATGTCGCCGGGTGCAACATCGGTCGCCGCGGGGCGCGATGCGGCCGCGTCCAGATCGGGCGAGACCAGCATCCCGGCCGTAGCGCTCGCGCCACATGCCACGCGCAAAATGGTGATGCCCTTGGCAGCTGCCACCGCGGAAGCGGGGCCAGGGGCATTCGCATCGACGATCAGCAGTTTGGCGTTCAGGTCATCGAGGTAGAATTCCAGTTCTTCCCGGCGATAGGCCGGGTTCAATGGCGCGGCCGTCCCACACAGTGTTGCCGCGAGAAAGGCAACCGCTGCCTCCGGTCCGTTCGGCAGGACGATCGCAACGCGATCGTTCTTGCCAACACCCAGGCTTCGCAGACGGGCGGCAATGTCTTCTGCATGAGCGCGCAATGAACCGTAGCTGAGCGTAAGTTTGCCGGCAGCACGAATTGCTGGAGATGACGGCTCGGCGCGAGCCAGGAGCTGTGGAACCGTCAGGGGGGAATGCTCAGCCAAGGATCAGCCCTTTAACCTATCGTCCGAACGCCCCAATGACGGGATCGAAACATATTGTCAAGATATTTGCGTTATATACAAGTAACTTACATGAATCGATGATTTTGATCTACCGGTGTCCGCCTCGTGGCGTGCCCACAGCCTTCCAGACGATGGGATCATGGCAAGGCACCAGCCTGGCGTCCAGCCGTTCTGCCTCCTTGAGCAGTTTGTGAATAGAGGGAAGCACCAGTGATGCATCCTCCGGCAGGGCCGTGGCGCCGATCGCAACGGGATCGAACAAATTCTGCGCCAGATCCGCGGCATCGACGGTGAAGATCCACGGCCCCGTTTCCGGCAGATCGACCCGGTACGACATATGGCCTGGCGTATGGCCGGGGGTAAACAAGGCCCAGATACCGGGCGCGATTTCGGCGTCGCCTTCAATGACCCGCCACTTGATGCCGTGTTGGGCATAGTCGGGCCGATAGTAGGCGTGGCCGATGTCAGCCTCATTCATGGCAAAGTCGAGTTCGCGGCGTTGAACGACGACGGGTACGCCAGCCGCGCCGAGCAACGGCAGGCCGCCGGTGTGATCGATATGGAAGTGGCTGAGCGCAGCCAGAGCGATATCGGAACACTTGAGACCTATGCCTGCAAGACCTGCCTCAAAGGGCTCTCCATCCAGTCCCCACGGCGGATGATAGGGGAAACCCTCATCGCGATTCAGGTCATAGATGGCGCGGCAGCTGCTCTCATCCTGAAGGGCCATGCGGGAAAAGCCGGTTTCCAGGATCACCCATCCGATTTCGGTTTCAACGGCAATTCCAATCACCGGAACCCAGCGAGGAATGTTGTCCGCACCGAGAACCGACATGGATTTCGGGACGCATTCCGCCCCGTATTGCAGCAGGAAAAAGCGCTTGGCTGTCTTGGTGTCGCCCATCGTTCAGGCCCTTCGGCACGTCATCCGCTATGGTCCTGACTACCGGTGGAAAGATACCTTGTCAAGTATTTTGCACGCTGAACAAGCGCATTGCACAGAGACCATATTTGCGATATGAAACTTTCACGATGGTACCATGGGGAGGAAATCATGCTCATCACTCGCAGAGACCTGTTGAATGGACTGAGTGTCGCCGCCGCCGGTTCGGCGCTGTCCCTGGCGCGCGGACCGGGCGCTGCCGCCGCCCAACCGATGCGCGCGCGCCTGATTTCGGAATCTCCGCTGGAGGAGCCGTTCATGCTGCAACTCCATCTGGCGATGAAACGGCTGAAGGATGAGTATGGGCTCGACTACGAAATGTCGGAATCGGTCAAGGCGGCGGACTATATCAGGGTCCTGCGCGACTGGGCCGATCAGGGAATTGAGCTGATCGTCGGAGATGCCTACAGCGCCGAAGACGGCTGCCGGCGCGTGGCCAGGGATTTCCCCGAAACGGCCTTCGTGATGGCGTCGGCCGTGTCCGATGTGGCCGATAATTTTTCCATCTATCCGGGCCAGAACTATGAGCCATGCTACCTCGCGGGCATGCTGGCGGCGAAGCTCTCGAAGACCGGAACCATTGGCATCGTGGCGGGCTTCGCCGTGCCGGCGACCAATGTGGTCATCAACACCTACCGCGACGGGGCGCGGTCGATCAATCCCGCCGTAAAGGTGAAAATTTCCTTCATCGGGTCGTGGTATGATCCACCCAAGGCGAAAGAAGCAACGATTGCCCAGGTGGAACAGGGCGTGGATGTCATTATCGCCGAGCGAGTCGGCGTCATCGAGGCCGCCGCCGAGAGAGGGATCGTGGCTTTCGGCTATATGTCCGACCAGGCCGCCGTCAAACCGGATACGGTGGTAACCAGTATCATCTGGGATCCCTATCCGCTGGTCAAAGAGTCGATCGACAGGATCAAGGCCGGCACGTTCAAGGGCCAGGATATGAGCCCCTTCGAGTTGATGTCAAAGGGCGGTTCCTACCTGACGCCCTACGGCGCTTTCGAAGACAGGATACCCATTGACACAAAGGCCGAGATCGAAGCCAAATCGAAGGACATCATATCCGGCGTTTTCGTCATCAAATACGACGGCTCCGAACCGAAGTCCGACTAGCTGACTCTGGTCCGCGCCGGCGGCGCTCATTCAACATTGCAGAATTGCTCAATGGCCGATCAGCCACCATTGCTGGAAATGCTGGGAATCGACAAACGCTTCGGCGATGTGGCGGCCAACCGGCAGGTCGATCTCACTCTGCGGCGGGGTGAGGTCCTGGGACTGCTGGGCGAGAACGGCGCCGGCAAGACGACCCTGATGAACATCCTGTACGGACTGTACCAGGCCGACGCCGGAACCATTCGTGTCGAAGGACGGACAGCCAACATAGAGTCGCCGTTCGACGCGATCGCTGCCGGCATCGGCATGGTGCATCAGCATGCCGAGGTCGTTCTGCGTCATACCGTCATCGAAAACCTGATGACCGGCAAGCCGGCCTGGCGCCTGATGCTCGATCGGCGCGGCGTGGGCAAACGGCTGGGGGAAATCGGCGAGCTCTATGGTCTGGCGCTCGATCCGAACCGGCTCGTCGCCGATCTCAGCGTAGGCGAGCGCCAAAGGCTTGAAATTATCCACGCGCTGTTGAGCGACGCCAGGATCCTTGTTCTGGACGAGCCGACGGCCGTCTTGACTCCCCAACAGGCCGAGGGCCTGTTCAAGGCCATCAGGGCGCTGACCGCTTCGGGCGTCGGCGTCATCTTCATCAGCCACAAATTGAACGAGATACGCGCCATCACCAGCCGCGTGGTTGTCATGCGGCATGGCCGTGTCGTGGCCGAGCTTGCCAACGACGGCAACCTTTCAAATGCCTCGCTGGCCCAGCTCATGTGCGGGCATGAGCTGACGCCCTTGCCCAAAGCCGAACGAAAGCCTGGCGCCGCGCTGCTGCGCGCCCGCGACATCGTATTGCGCGGCGTGTCCAGCCATGCGGCCGCGGCGCCGATCGATCTTTCCCTTCACGCGGGCGAGATTGTCGGACTGGCCGGCGTATCCGGAAACGGACAGGCGCAACTGGCGGAAACTCTGGCGGGAGTGCTGCAACCGGCGCAGGGACAGATTACCGTTCTTGACCAGATCATACGCCATCCAACGCCGCGCAAGTTGCAGGATCTGGGTCTCGCCTATCTGCCGGAGGACCGCCAGGGCGCGGGCCTCATCATGTCGCTCTCCCTCGTCGACAGCATGATTCTTCCGCGCATCCATCAGAGTCCGTTCAGCCGGGCTGGCTGGATCGATCGGCGCAAGGCGCGCGACTGGGTGAGATCCCAGATCAAGCGCTACGATATCCGGCCCGACAATCCCGACATGCGGACCAGCCTGTTTTCCGGCGGCAACCAGCAAAAGGCCATTGTGGCGCGGGCGCTTTTCTTCGCGCCCAGGATTCTGATTATCGCCTACCCGACACGCGGTCTTGATGTTTCCGCAACTGAGTTCGTCTATCGCGAGTTGTTAAATCTGCGCGAACGGGGCTGCGCCATCCTCGTGGTCAGCGACGATCTGGAAGAGATTTTCACCCTCTCCGATCGCATTGCCGTCATGTACGAAAGCAAGATTGTCCTCGACGTCGAGACTTCGGAAGCCACCGTGGCGAAAGTGGGATTGGCCATGGCGGGAGACTACAGGTCCAACGATCAACCACGGAACATCAAAGCACCACGAGATCTCGGTTCTGCCAGGCCTGCGTCATGAGATTTTCGCTGGAGCCCCGGGTATCCGCTCCGATTTGGCTCAATCTTGCATTGCCTGTCGCGGCGGTGGCGGCGAGCATGATCCTGTGCGGCGGCCTGATTGCCTTGGCCGGGGCAAATCCTGTTTCGGCCTATGCCATCATGCTCAAATCGGCGCTTGGGGGCCGCAACCAGATCGCCGAGACGCTGGTAAAGGCAGCGCCCATGATCTTGACCGGCCTCGCGGCCGTTGTGGCCTTCCGTGCCAAATTCTGGAACATCGGCGCGGAAGGACAGTTGCTGGCCGGCGCGATGGCCGCCGTTTTCATTGGAACGCAGCCTGGCCTTCCCACCTGGTCCCTGGTCCCGCTCATGCTCCTGGCGAGCATCGCCGCCGGAGCCTTGTGCGCCGCCGTGCCCGCCCTTCTGAAGCAGGAACTCAAGGTGGACGAAACCATCTGCACGCTGCTGCTCAACTTCATCATTCTCTATGCCATGATGGCGCTGCTGTCGGGACCGTGGAAAGATCCGGTCAGTGGCTGGGCCGATTCGCCCAACATCCGCATGGATGCCGAATTCCCCATCCTGCTGCACCGGACCAGGCTGCATCTTGGCATCCTTCTGGCAGCCGTGGCGGCGGCCGCAGTGTGGATCCTGTTCAAGAAAACGACATTGGGATTTGGCATCGATGCCGTCGGAGAAAATCCGCGCGCCGCGATGCATGCCGGACTGAATGTCAAGCGCCTGATTCTTGTGGCCGCGATGACGTCCGGCGCGCTGGCCGGGCTCGCCGGGGCGGGCGAGGTGGGTGGCGTGCAGTATCAGGTTCTGGCGTCCATCTCCCAGGGCTATGGCTATTCCGGGCTGGTGGTGGCGACGCTGGCGCGTCTGCACCCGGCCGGAGTCATTCCGGCCGCCGTTTTTCTCGCCGCGATCACCGTCGGCGCCGACGAAATGTCGCGGCAGACCGGCGTGCCAGTCTATCTCGCCGACGTCATTCAAGGCATAGCGCTCTTGTGCATGTTGATCGCACTCATCTTTATCCGTTACCGCGTTCGCATCCGTGTTCGCGCCGCGGCCTGAAAGAGGCTCGAGATGATGGCTATCCTGGACCAGATCCTCCAAATCGGCTTTTTCGCCGCCATGATACGGCTCGCGGTTCCCTTGCTGCTGGGGACATTGGGAGAGATGTTTTCCGAGCGCGCCGGCATCCTCAATCTCGGTATCGAAGGGATCATCACGCTCAGCGCGATCGCGGGTTTCCTGGTCGCCTATCAGACCGGAAACCTGTGGCTGGCCGTGCTGGCATCGGCCTTGGTGGGCATGGTTCTGGGTCTCGTCACGGGGGTCCTGGTCGTGACCTTGGGCCTCGACCAGACCGTCGCGGGACTTGGCATGACCATCACCTGCACCGGACTTGCCTATTTCATCTACAAACTGGTGTTCGGCGCCGGCGGAACGCCGCCCTCGATCGAACCCTTCAAGACCATTGCACTCCCTTTCCTGTCGGATATCCCGTTTGTCGGGCCGGTATTGTTCGATCAATATGCCCTGTCATACCTGGCATTCATCCTGGTTCCACTCACCGCCTTCTACCTCCGCCATACGCCAGGCGGACTGTCCCTCAGAACGGCCGGCGAAAATCCACTGACGGCGGCATCGGCGGGGGTGAGCGTCGCCAAGACGCGTTACAAGGCGCTGATGATCTCCGGCGCGTTGATGGGGCTCGCCGGCGCCTTCCTCAATCTGGCGGTATTCAATTCTTTCTCCCTGGGCCTCGTCGCCGGCCGGGGCTGGATCTGTCTGGCACTTGTCGTGCTGGGCAGATGGCGGCCCTTGCCGTGCGCTTTGGCGGCACTGCTGTTTGGCGGAGTCGAGGCTCTGCAGCTCCGGCTGCAATCCAGCGGCTTCATCGACATTCCATATCCGGTCTTCCTGATGATGCCCTTCCTCATAACCCTCATCGCCATGATGATGGTGTCACGCCGGGTTCACGCACCCGCCGCGCTGCTCAAACCCTTCCACAAAGAAGAACGATAGCAGTACTGGGACTTTCGTCAGTAGACCGGCTGCGCGAGCTTTGCGTTGGTGGCGTTCGGAACGCGGCGCCCCTGGAGACAGAATTTCTTGTTCAGGTTGACCCCCAGGTTTTCTCGAGGCCATGGCCGGGAATGGCGCTTTCAAGTCTCCGGACGATCTGCAGGCTTTCATCATCGGGCAAGAGCACGGGGCGCGGGGGGGGTTCCACTTGGACCGGACAATCGTTGCTTCCGCGCATCGCCCGGCGGCCAATCTCGATGCGGTGGCCGAGATCGCTGGAGCAACGGGCTATCAACTGGAATCACTCTCCCCGATTTCGGCTTTCCCGCTTTCGCGCACGAGTGTCCGGGGAAAGTTATGCAAGATTGACCTCGATCTGGTTCGGGTTGAATCTGCTTTGCGATTTGCTTGCGTTGGGAGATGGCGGCGTGTCGATTTTGGCGATGGGCCTTGGTGCATGAAGGAAACGGTGGATGAGTTCGACGAAGCGCTTGGGCTGGAGCGGGCTTCGCCTCGCGCCTCCTCTTGCGGTCGGCCCACAAATGGCCGCCGGTTGACCCTTCGATCAGCTGCGCGTTGATCCGCACCCGGTTGCCGGCCTTGCGGACGCTGCCCTCGACCACATAGGCGACGCCCAGTTCCTTGGCGATCCGCTCCAGCTTCACCGCCTGCCCCTTGTAAGTGAAAACAGTGTTGCGGCCAAGCACGAAGAGCCCCGAGACCTTCGACAGATCGGTGATGATATCCTCGGTGATGCCGTCGCTGAAGAATTCCTGATCGGGATCGTTGCTCATGTTGGCGAAAGGCAGGATCGCCACCGAGGGCTTGTCGGCGCGCGAATTCTTCTGAGCGCTCGCCCCGGCCAGGGGGACGTTGCCCGGGATTGCCTCCGCCATGCTTGGCCATGGTCGGATCGAAGAACTCGCGGCGGTGCTGGCGAAGAGCGCCAAGAGTGCGCTCCTCATTGGCCTCCATCAGGCGGCTGTAGCCCACCACGTCGGCCGCCAATATGGCCGCCAGCCGACGCTCGACCCGCTCCTCGCCCATGCCCGTCCCTTGAACTTGAATG
>JANNSP010000389.1:0-13034 GCA_031402975.1 Hyphomicrobiales bacterium | reverse complement strand
GGGGTTTCTCGCGGGCTACGCGCGCCACCCCGCGTGCAAGTGGGACTCTTGCGACGAAGTGACGGCTTTTTCAATTCAGGGCGCGGCGCGGCGCGACATGACCGCCGCGGCCCGCGCCGCCGAAATCGCTCACTGGTCCGGCGAACTCGACGGTCTAGAAGCCCGCCTGAGGAACGCCAACTCCACATTTCATCTGTTCCGTCTACTGATGATCGATCCACCCCGGGGCGGCACGCTGGACGAGTATCTCGCGCCGCGTGGAGGCTATGGCGGGAACTTGTCCGGTGGACCTGAAAGCGATGTGTTCGCCCTGTTCACGCCATCTCCCCCTCCCCAACCGGTGGCCGTTGCCTTGGCCTCAGCGCTCTCCGAGCCCGTCGAATCCGGTTACCTGATCGAGAGCATCGCGCTCACATATTTCAATGCCTATGGACAGCCGGAACACGAACGGATTCTCCTCCAGGCCGCGACAGCCGAGGGAGCCAACCAGGCATCGCGCCTGGCAAACTATTCGGTGGCTCTCTGCCGGCGCGACCTCGCAAAAGCGCTCGACGTGGCGCGAGAAGCCCTGGCGCTCGGACCGGACCCCGTCGGCAGCCTGGCGCGCTGGGCCGAAAAGCTCGCGCAAAGATCGAACTCCACTGCAAACCTCGGGAGCACAGTTTCAATGGGCCGGCAATCAAGGTGACAGCACACTCAATTCCTTGGCGATGGCGATCTCGACATACTGCGCGCGCGCTATCGGGGGAGGGATTGGCAAGCCGTCCTCGACCATTCCGTCGAGGTGGAATTCGATGGCGGAGCGAATCTCGGCTTCTGTCTCTTCGATCGTATCACCCGTGGCGACACAGCCCGGGAGGTCGGGCACGTAGGCTCCGTAATTGTTTCCGGCCTTTTCGATGACGACGGCATAGCGCATGTTAGTGACCCTTCTTCATTCCGGCCTGCTTCAGGATGCTACTGGTCATAGCTGGTGACAGGTCGTCCGACGGCTTGCCAGGAACGGTCACGCGGCCAAGCTTCCCAACATGCTTATATTGGCGATGGCTACCTCGCGTTGCAACCTGAAACCAGCCATCCTGCTCAATGAGCCGGATTATTTCTTTGACTTTAACGGGCATTGCCGAGAGTTCGCCCCCTCAAAAACTCTCCGCGATCCACCTACCGACTTTCCTGACATAGCCCATCTGCGCCCGCTCCAGCACCTTCGCCGCTTCCTTCGGGATGGCGTAATGCGTGTCGGGCTTGAGCGCATATTTCAAGAGCCCGGCGCACACCGCGAAGCCCGGGCTGGTCGCCGCTTCGGGCATCCCTGGCATGAGTGCTGGAACGCCGAGCCTCACCTGGCGGTCGAGCCACTGCCCCGCCACTTCGCGCACGCCCGTCAATTGGCTGGCCCCGCCCGTCAGCACCACGCGCCGGCCGCCGAGATGGGCCAAACCCGACTCGGCCAGACGGTCGCGGATGATCTCGAAGATTTCCTCGAGCCTCGGCCGGATGATTCCGGTGAGCATGGATTTCGGAACTTTCTGAACGGTATCGACGCCGCGCTCGCCCAGGAGCGGCACCGAGATCATGTCGCGTTCGTCGGTGATCGAGGCCAAGGCCGAACCCCACAGCGTCTTCATCCGCTCGGCATGAGCAATCGTTGTCGTTAGTCCCCGCGCGATGTCGTTGGTGACGTGCTGGCCGCCCAGCGGGATCATGTCGGCGAAGATCAGGTGGCTATCGTGGAAGATAGCGAAACTGGTGGTGGCCCCACCCATGTCGACCAGCGTCACGCCCAGCGCCAGTTCATCATCGGCAAGCACCGACTTGGCCGCGGCATAGGGAGCGACCACGAAACCCGTGGCGGCGAGATGCGCCCGGTCGATGGCGAGCGAGAGATTGCGCAAGTGCGCCGGTTCGGCGGTGACGACGCCCAAATCGAGTCCCAGCATGTCGCCATGCATGCCGAGCGGCGCCTTGACCCCCTTGGCGTCGTCCAAATGATACTGGATGGGCGACAGATGCAACACCGTGCGGCGGCCTGGATCGACCTGCGCCAGCGCCAGTTCCAGCACTCTGTCCATGTCGCGTGGACTGACGACCCCAGTCGCGGTCTTTTCCACCGCGCCGAAGACCCGCGACTGCGGCCGCCCGCCCGAGATATTGACGGTGACCTCGGAGATCGTGCGCTGCGCCATGCGTTCGGCCCCATCGACCGCCAGCCTTATGGCGCGTTCGGCCTCGTCCACATCGATGATGGCGCCGCTCCTGACGCCCCGCGCCAGTTGATGTCCCAATCCGAGGATACGCAGTCCCGGCGCGTTCTGGCCATCGGCGTTGCGATGCCGGTCGGGAACCGCCTCGGCGATGAGGCAGCTCACTTTCGAGGAGCCGATGTCGAGCGCCGCCAGCGTGGCGCCCTTTGCCGCGCAGACCCCTTTTCCGTGCAACAGCACCACGGTCATCGACTCGAACTCCTACTCACTGGCCAGATCTAAGACTGGCCGTTCCGGTTTTAGGTTCGGCCACCTCGGCCACCGCCACCACCACGCGTCCGGCGATCCGGAGATCGACGGAGGTAATCCCTTTCGACAGAAGTTTCTGCGTCCTGTCGAGACGTTCAACCAGCGCCAGGGCGGCGCCGGCATTGTCCTCGGGTAAGAGGATCGTGACCCCGTTGTCGAGATAGAGCGTCCACCGCCGGTCGCTCACCCGCGCCGCGGCCCGCAACTGCAACATTATATCGGGAGTGGCTTCGAGTTGGTTAATGAGCTCTTCCGCCGCCCGTTGCGCGCCTTCGCCCGAAACCAAGGGAAGGCTCGTGAGCTTGGACGCGGGGATATTGCTCATGGCGGTGCCGTCGCGGTCGATCACATAATAATTTTCGCCGCGCTGCCAGATGGCGAAGGGCTGGCGCTCGACCACCGTCACTTCGAGCTGGTTGGGATAGAGGCGCTGAACTTTCGCCGCCGCCACCCAGTCGAGATTTTCCAGAGTGCGCCTGGCATTCGCGGCATCGAAGCTGATCAGCGATCCGCCGGGTGTCACGCCGATCGCCGCCAGCACCGTTTCCGGCTGCTGATGCACCAGACCGGTGATCTCGATATCGTCGGCCGCCAGCCCGGCGAGGCTGGCGAGCCTGCCGGGAAGCTTGTGGAACGGGCTGCCCTCATAGTCGAGCATGCCGCCGCCGACGAGGCCATAGAGGATGGTGGCGCCGAGAAACAACACGGCGCCGGCGCGCGCCGCGAAGCGCACCCGCCAGGTTTCGCCCGATGCCAGAAACGAACCGTCGGAACGGAGGCGGTGATTGTGCTTCATGGTCCTGTTCATCTGTCGATCGATGCGTCACTGACCATCCAGGTCACCAGCGCCTCGAAACTGTGTCCGGCATGGGCGGCAAGTTCGGGCACCAGCGAGGTGCCGGTCATGCCGGGCTGCGTATTGATTTCGAGGAGCACGAGCGGGTGCTCGACGCCCGGCGCGTCGTCATAGCGGTAGTCGGCGCGCGTGACGCCCCGGCAGCCCAGCGCCTCATGCGCCAAGAGCGCGTATTGCTGGCACTTGCGATAGATGTCGTGGGGAATCTCGGCGGGGAGAATGTGCCGTGAACCTCCGGGAGCGTATTTCGAGCGGTAATCGTAGAATGTGCCCTGCGACACGATGTCGATGACACCCAGCGCCACGTCGCCCATTACAGCACAGGTCAGTTCCTTGCCCGGAATGAAGCGCTCGGCCATGACATGGCTGCCATAGATGTCGCGCTGTTCGAGAATGATCGCGGCCGGGCCATTCGAACTCTGCGTCACGATGTGAACGCCGACGCTCGAGCCTTCGGCTACAGGTTTCAGCACATAGGGCGGCGTCATCGGATGCTGGGCGGCGGCGGATTCGAGTTCCACCAGTCTGCTCTCGGCCACCGGAATTCCGGCGGCGCGGAACAGGATCTTGGACTTTTCCTTGTGCATGGCGAGCGACGAGGCGAGCACGCCCGAATGGGTATAGGGAATCCGCAGCGTCTCCAGCACCGCCGAGGCGCAGCCATCCTCGCCCCAATGGCCATGCAGCGCGTTGAATGCGACATCCGGCTGCAAGTCCTGCAGGATCGACACGATGCGCTCGCGCGTGACATCGATCGGCACCACGTTGAATCCGGCATTGCGCAGCGCTTGGGCGCAGGCTTCGCCCGACGACAGGCTGACCTCGCGCTCGGCCGACCAGCCGCCCATCAGCACCGCCACCGTGGTCTCGCCTGGGTTACGCTTGCTCATTGGGGAACGCCTATTCGCCTGATCTCCCAGTCCAGATCGATGCCGGAAGTATCGCGGACGCGCGCCCGCACCGTCTCGCCCAGCGCCTCGATGTCGGCAGCGGTCGCTCCGCCGTCATTGATCAAGAAATTGCAGTGCAGTTCCGACACGCGCGCGTTGCCGATGGCGAATCCCCGCATGCCCGCTCTGTCGATCAATTCCCACGCCTTGCCACCTGGCGGATTCTTGAAAGTCGATCCCCCGGTGCGGCTCTTGACCGGCTGGGTTGCCTCGCGCGCCGCCGTGATCGCGTCCATCGCCGCGGCGATCTCTTGCCTGTCGCCGGGCTTTCCCCGCAACAGCGCCTGCATGAAAATGAAGTCTTCCGGCGCCCCGCAATGGCGATAGGAATATCGCATCTGGGCATTGGAAAGCACCGTCACGTTCCCCATCCTGTCGACCGCGCGGGCTTCGACGAGCACGTCCTTGGTCTCGGCCCCATAGGCGCCGCCATTCATCCGGAGCGCGCCGCCGATGGTGCCCGGTATACCTCTCAGAAAGGTTAATGCATCGATACCATGCTCGGCAGCGTACCGCGCCACGCGGACATCGAGCACCGCGGCCCCGGCGCGGATGAGCGCTCCCTCCTCCACCGCCAGAGCGGAAAACCCACGCCCCAGGCGGATCACCACGCCGGGAACGCCGCCATCGCGCACCAGGAGATTTGAACCGACGCCGATCACAGTCACTGGAATGTCGGCAGGCGTGGCGCCGAGAAATTCCGCGAGGTCGGCCTCGTCGGCGGGAGTGAACAGAACCTCCGCCGGTCCGCCAACCCTGAACCAGGTCAAATCCGCCAGCGGCGCATTGGCCTCGAGACGGCCGCGAACCTTCGGCAGCCTCCGAAGCAATGCCTCGCCGTCGAGTTTCATGCCGCGCCTAGCGCTTCAAGTTGCCCCGGCAAGGCATAGGCCCATTGCGTGATGGTGCCGGCGCCGAGGCAGATCACGATATCGCCGGGCCTGGCGATTGCGGCAACCAGCGGCGCCAGTTCCGAAGGCAATTCAATTCCATGGACGGCGCGATGGCCTCGGCTTCGCATTCCTTCGATGAGTGCCGTGTGCGTCGCGCCCTCGATCGGCGCCTCGCCCGCCGAATAGACCGGCGCCAGGATCACCTCGTCGGCATCGTTGAAGCAATTGCAGAACTCGTTGAACAGGCTCGACAGGCGCGTATAGCGGTGCGGCTGCATGACGGCGATGACTCGATTGGCGGTAACCTGCCGCGCCGCCCGCAGCACCGCCGCGATCTCGACCGGATGATGGCCGTAGTCATCGTAGACGGTGACGCCGCCTCCCTGCCCCGTCCGCGTAAACCGCCGCTTGACGCCGGTGAAGCTTGCGAGCCCCTTGGCGATATCGGCGGGCGACATGCCGAGTTCGCGCGCCACCGCCACCGCCGCCGTCGCATTGAGCGCATTGTGCTCGCCTGGCATTGCGAGGCAGAGATCGCCGATATCCTCGGTCTTGCCCGTGCGGCGATCGGTGAAGCGGACCGAGAACCGCATCTCGCCATTGTCGTAACGCGTCTCGACCAGGCGCACATCGGCCTGCGGACTGCGGCCATAGGTGATGACGCGGCGGTCCTTGACCTTGCCGATCAGTTCCTGCACCACCGGATGATCGAGGCACAAGACCGCGAAGCCATAGAACGGAATGTTCTCTACGAAGGTCAGGAACGCGTCCTTGGCCTTGTCGAAACTGCCATAGTGATCGAGATGCTCGGGATCGATATTGGTGACGATCACCACATCCGCCGGCAGCTTGACGAAGGTGCCATCGGATTCATCCGACTCGACCACCATCCACTCGCCCTTGCCGAGACGCGCATTGGTGCCATAGGCGTTGATGATGCCGCCATTGATGACAGTCGGGTCGAAGCCGCCGGCGTCGAGCAGCGCCGCCACCAGCGATGTCGTCGTGGTCTTGCCATGCGTGCCTCCGACCGCCACGCAGGATTTGAAACGCATCAGTTCGGCCAGCATTTCGGCCCGGCGCACGATTGGAAGGTAGCGGGCGCGGGCTTCGATCAGTTCCGGGTTGTCGGGCTTCACCGCCGAGGATACGACGACGACCTGCGCTTCGCCCAGGTTTTCGGCGCGGTGCCCGATCTGGACCTGGATATCGCTCTTGCGCAGCCGCTCGATATTGTAGCCGTCGGCGATGTCGGAACCCTGCACACGGTAGCCCAGCGTCGCCATGACTTCGGCGATGCCGCTCATGCCGATGCCGCCGATACCGATGAAATGGATGGGGCCGGCGCTGCGCGGCAGTTTCATTTGATTCCCCTCGTTGCAATCTTTTCCGTCAGGTCGGCAAGCCGCAACGCGGCATCGGGCCTGCCATGCGCCAGCGCCGCGACAGATGCCCGCGCTAACTCCTCTCCAGAACCGCCAAGCCGTGTCAGAAATGCGGCGAACTCTCCTGGATCGGCGGAACCTTGTGGACGAATCCACCCGGCCCCCGCATGGGCGAAACTCTCCGCATTGCGCAACTGGTCCTGGTCGATGGCGCCCGGCAGCGGCACCATGATCGCGGGCCTGCCGACAACGCCCAGTTCGGCGATGGTCGAGGCGCCTGAGCGGCAGATCACCAGATGCGCCGCGGCGATGCGCTTCGGCATGTCGGCGAAGAACGGCTGCAGTTCGAACTGGAAGCCAAGCGGCGCATAAGCCGCGCGGACCGTCTCGATATCCTCGGGGCGGCATTGCTGCACGAGTGTCATTCGCCCACGAAAATCAGTCGACAGATGTTCCACCGCGCGCGGCATGAACTCGGCGAAGAACCGCGCGCCCTGGCTACCGCCGAACACCAGGAGATTGAATTGGCCATCGAGTGCCGGATAGGGTGCGGCCCGCTCGCGCAACACCGCATCGCGCACCGGATTTCCCGTCACCACCAGTTTCGCCAGCGCTTTCGGCGGCAAACCTTGCAGCTCCGGAAACGACGAGGCGACCGCCGTCACCAGCCCCGACAGCATGCAGTTGGCGCGCCCCATCACCGCATTGGCGTCATGCACAATGGTTGGAATCCGCAATTGCCAGGCCGCGACCAGCGGCGGAAACGACGGATAGCCGCCAAAGCCCACGACCGCCGAAGGTGCGGTTCGCTTCAAGATCGCGCGGGCCTTGCCGAAACCTTCCGCGAGCCTCGCCATGCGCCACGGCTGGCGCCATGACAAGGTGGCGGATGGCACCACATGCGTCTCCGCCGCCGGAAAATTCTTGCCGTAGTCGCGCACCCGTTCGTCCGTCATCAGATGAATCGCGTGACCCCGCCGCGTCAGTTCCTCGGCCAGCGCCTGGGCCGGAAACAGATGTCCGCCGGTGCCTCCCGCCGCCAGCACGATCAGCCCCATCTCAGGCGGCGGCCGGCCGCAACACGGCAGCACCGGGGCGCCGCCTGGCGAAGGCCAGCACCATCCCCATGGCGAAGGCCATGCCGATGAGCGACGATCCGCCATAGGAAATGAACGGCAGCGTCATGCCCTTGGCGGGGAGCAGCGAGACATTGACCCCCATGTTGATGATCGTCTGAAATCCGAAGATCATCACCAGCCCCGCCATGGCGAGTGCCGGAAACGGTTCGGGCTCGCTCTTGGCCCGCTGCAACACCTTGAGAATGATGAAGGCGAACAGCAGCAGCAAGCCGATACAGGCGATCAGCCCGAATTCCTCGCCAACGACGGCGAAGGTGAAGTCGGCATGCGCGTCGGGCAGGATCTGCTTGGCCTCGCCGCCGCCCGGCCCTGTGCCCATCAGTCCGCCATTGCTGAACGCCTGGACGGCGGTATCGACCTGGAACGTGTCGCCCTTGTCGGGATCGAGAAAGCGGTCGATGCGCGATCCGACATGCGGCACCAGCACATAGGCGCTGAGCACGCCCGCCCCGACCAATCCGGCGAGGCCCGCGACCATCACCCACGGAATGCCATAGATCAGCAGCATGGAGCCGAAGGTGAGAACGACGAGCGCCGTCTGACCGAAATCCGGTTGCAGCACCAGAAGCCCTACGAAGATGCCGGCGAGAACGAAACTAACCACCAGTCCCGCCCAGTTTCCGCGCCTCGCGCTCTCTGACAGAAACCACGCCACCATCACCACAAAACCGGGCTTCGCCAGTTCCGAAGGTTGCAGATTGATCCGCCCCACATTGATCCAGCGATGCGCGCCCTTGATTTCCGGGCCCCATTGCAAGGCCGCCACCATCAGCGCCAGCCCGACGAGCAGCACCGCGAGTGCCGCTCGCCGCGCCTGTTTCTGGTCGAGAAACGACACGCCAACGAACACCATGATCGCCGGGAACAGGAACAGAAGCTGGTTGCGGAAGAAGTGGAAGGGATCGACGCCGATCCGCTCGGCCACCGGCGGGCTCGCCGCCATGCTGATCAGCACGCCCATCGCCATCAGCAGCAGCACCGCCGACATCAACCCCCGATCGACGGTGAACCACCACTGGGCCAGGAGCCCGCGATGGCTACGGTTTAACAGCATCCTTGCCTCCCTCATGGTTCATCTCGGCACCCGCCAGGCGCGACACTGCGGTGACGAACGCATCGCCCCGCACTTCGAAATTCGGATAGTGGTCGAAAGAGGCGCAGGCCGGCGACAGCAGCACCACCGATCCGGGCTTGGCTTCCGCCGCCGCCGCATTGACCGCCCGCTCCAGCGTACCGCATTTTTCGAACGCGCGGCCGGCGAGTGTCACGGCAAATTCATCCGTAGCCTGACCGATCAGATAGGTCTTGACCACGCGATCGAACAGCGGCCTGAGCGGTTCGATGCCGCCCGCCTTGGCGATGCCGCCGGCGATCCAGTGGATGCGCTCGAAGGACGACAGGGCCTTCTCGGCAGCATCCGCATTGGTCGCCTTCGAATCGTTGATGAAGGGAATGCCGTTGACGTTGGCTACCTCCTGCATGCGATGCGCGAGGCCGGGGAAACTGCGAAAGCCTTGCTCGATCTCGGCGGCGCTGAGTCCCAACGCGGAAGCCGCGCCATAGGCCATGCACGCATTCTGCCAATTGTGCGCGCCCTTCAAGGATGGCATGGCGCGAAGATCGATGCGCGCCGCCTCTGTACCTTTCCACATGTCGCGAAGAATTCCACCCTTGGCGCAAATGCCATCGTCGAGATCGCGTAACACCGAAACGCGCCGCACCTCCGGTCCCTCGATCCCCGTGGCGATCGCTTTGCTCCACTCGTCATCGACGCCGCAGATCGCCGTGTCACCTTTCCGTTGCCTCGCGAACATCCGGCCCTTCACGCTTGCGTAATTTTCCATGGCGCCGTGGCGGTCGAGATGATCGGGCGTGATGTTGGTGAGAATTCCCGCATCCGGCCTGAGGCTCGGCATGAGATCGATCTGGAACGACGAAAGCTCCAGCACATAGATCCGGTCCTTGACCGGCGGCCGCATGAGAAACACCGCGGTGCCGATATTGCCGCCGACATCGCAATCGCGGCCGGCGGTGCGGAACAGATGCCCCGCCAGTGCCGTCGTCGTCGATTTGCCGTTGGTGCCGGTGATGGCGACGATCTTCGCACCCGTGCCTTCAATCTCGCGCTGGAACACTTCCGTGTCGCCGATGATTTCCAATCCCAACGCCCGCGCCTTCAACACCGTCCAGTGCGGTTCGGGATGCGTGAGCGGCACGCCGGGGCTGAGCACCAGCGCATCGAAGCCGGAAAACTCCATGTCCCGCAAATCCGAAACCGGCAACCCCGCATCGCGCGCGCCCTCGACCGCTTTCTCCTGGTCGTCCCAGGCATGAACCTCGGCACCGCCAAGGCGCAGCGCCTCGGCGCAAGCCGTGCCCGACCGCGCCAGACCGAACAGCGCGACCTTCTTGTCCCTGAACGATGTCGCGGGAAACACGTATCTCACCGGAGCTTCAGCGTCGACAGACCGATCAGCGCCAGGACGAAAGCCACGATCCAGAATCGGATGACGATGGTTTCCTCCTTCCACCCCTTCTGTTCGAAATGATGATGCAGCGGCGCCATGGCGAACACGCGCTTGCCCGTCAGCTTGAACGACGCGACCTGGATGATGACCGAGGCCGTTTCCAGAACGAACAGTCCGCCGATGATGGCCAGCACGATCTCGTGCTTGACCGCGACCGCGATGGCGCCAAGTGCTCCCCCCAGCGACAGCGATCCCGTATCGCCCATGAAGATCATGGCGGGCGGCGCGTTGAACCACAGGAAGCCGAGACCCGCCCCCACCATGGCGCCGCACAGCACCGCCAATTCGCCGGTGCCTTTGACGAAATGCACTTGCAGGTAGTCGGCGAACACCGCGTTGCCGACGAGATAGACGATGAGCCCAAAACTCGCCGCCGCGATCATCACCGGAACGATCGCCAGACCGTCGAGGCCATCGGTGATGTTGACGGCGTTGCCGGCGCCCACGATGACGAACATTCCCACCAGGATGAAGAGCGAGCCGAAGGGAATGAGCAGGTCCTTGAAAAACGGCACGGCGAGCGAACTCGACAGCGGCTTGTCGCCGATCCACATGAAGCAGGCGACGGCGACGCCGGCGATCAGGAATTCGAGGGCCAGGCGCATGCGCCCCGACACGCCGCCGGTGCTGGAACGCGTGACTTTCAGGAAGTCGTCATAGAAGCCGATGGCGCCGAAACCCAGCATGACGAACAGCGCCGCCCACACATAGAGATTGCGCAGGTCCGCCCACAGCAGCGTCGACACGAAAATGCCCGACAGGATCATCAACCCGCCCATGGTGGGCGTCCCCTGTTTTTCCACGACATGACGCTGCGGCCCGTCGCTGCGAATGGGCTGGCCCCGCCCCTGCTTCATCTTGAGGAGCGAGATGATGCGCGGGCCGAACATGAAGACGAACAGCAGTGCGGTGAGAATGGCGCCGCCCGTCCGCGTCGTCAGATAACGGAACACATTGAGGGCCGAGACTTCGTCAGTCAAACTAATGAGCAAGTAGTAAAGCATCAGTCGGCAATCCTTTTGACCGGCGTCAACGCCGCCCTCACCGCCTCCGCCAATGGTCCCATGCGGCTGCCGAGCGAGCCCTTGATCATCACGGCATCGCCGGACTTCAGTTGCGCCAGAAGCAGTTCGCGAAGCTCCGCGGAAGTTTCGGCATAGGCGCCGCGCCGGAAGGCGGGCGTCTTTGCCCACAGGTGGGCCATGAGAGGCCCGGCGGCGTATAGGACATCGACGCCCGCTTCGTCCACTGGCCCGGAAAGCTCCGCATGGAGGGTGGGTCCGAACTGTCCAAGCTCCAGCATGTCGCCGAGCACGGCGATCTTCCGCACGCCCTTAGGCGCCTGCGCCAGAAGAGCAAGCGCTGCCCGCATCGAAGATGGATTGGCGATGTAGCTTTCGTCGATGAGCAGAACCTCGCCGCCTGCGATGGCGAGTCGCTCGCGCCCCCCGCGGCCTTTCGGGGCTTGCGTGTGGGCCAGCGCAAGTGCTGCCCGCGCCAGGTCGGCGCCCACGAGTTTGACGCCCGCCAGCACGGCCAGGCTGTTGAGCGCCATATGTTCGCCGGGAACGCCCAGACGGTACATCACGGTTTCGCCCAGAATATTCGCGGTGATGCAGCAGCACTCGTCATGCAGTGCCACGCGTTCGAGGCGCACATCGGACTCGGGATGCTTGCCGAATCCGATGATGCTGTTGATCCCTGCGGCCTTGGCCGCGCTCGCAAGCTGTTCATAGTAGGGCGTGTCGCGAGTGATCACCGCATGGCCTTGCGGTTCCACGCCGGAAAAGATTTCGGCTTTCGCATCGGCGATCCCGGCCAGCGATGCGAAATGCCCGAGATGGCTTTCGGCGATGGCGGTGACGATCGCCACATGTGGACGCACCATGCCGACAAGTGGGGTGATCTCGCCCGCATGGTTCATGCCGATCTCGAACACCCCATAGGCCGTGTCGCGGGCCATGCGGGCAAGCGTCAGCGGCACGCCCCAATGATTGTTGTAGGAGGCGGCCGAGGCATGCGTCGCCCCCGATGCCGAGAGTGCCGTCTTGAGCATTTCCTTGGTCGAGGTCTTGCCGACGCTGCCGGTGACCGCGATGATCTGCGCCTGGCTCCGCGCCCTCGACGCGCGCGCCATCGCTTCGAGACCCCGCAGCGGATCGCCATCGACCACCAGCAACGGCCCCGCCGCTGTCATCTCATCGCGGACATGCGAAACGACGGCCAGACCAGCGCCTGCCTTGAGCGCCGCCGCCACGAACTCATGCCCGTCGTGACGCTCGCCTTTGATCGCCACGAAAATGTCGCCCGGCGCTGTGCTCCGCGTATCGATCGACACGCCGTTGAGCGGCAGAGCCACATCGCCCATCATGCGCCCAGCCGTGGCGGCAACCAGTTCGTCCAAGGTCCACAACGGCTCAACCATGATAATCCCTGCCCTCGGCCGCGGCCCTGACCGCGTCATGGTCGCTGAACGGCACGACCGTGGCGCCGATGGTCTGGCCGGATTCATGTCCCTTGCCCGCCACCAGCAGGATGTCGCCTGACCGCAATTCGTCGACCGCGGCGCGGATCGCGGCCGCCCGCCCGCCGATCTCGATCAATCCCTTGCTCTCCGCCATCACGGCGCGGCGTATCGCGGCCGGATCCTCCGTGCGCGGATTATCGTCGGTGACATAGGCGATGTCGGCAAGCCGCGCGGCAACCGCACCCATCTCAGGCCGCTTGCCCCGGTCGCGGTCGCCGCCCGCGCCGAACACCACGATGAGCC
>JANNSP010000388.1:0-9624 GCA_031402975.1 Hyphomicrobiales bacterium | reverse complement strand
CGAGGCGTTGCGCATCACCTGGTATTCCTTGTCGGTCAAGGTCAGCGCCGGGGCGACGGTGATCGAATCGCCGGTATGGACGCCCATCGGATCGATATTCTCGATCGCGCACACGATGATGCAGTTGTCGGCGCGATCGCGCACCACCTCCATCTCGTATTCCTTCCAGCCCAAGACCGATTCCTCGATCAGCACCTCGGCGGTGGGCGAGGCATCGAGGCCCCTCTCGACGATGTCGAGGAATTCCTCGCGGTTATAGGCGATGCCGCCGCCGGTTCCTCCCAGCGTGAATGACGGCCGGATAATGCAGGGGAGGCCGATTTCCAGCATCGCCTCGAAGGCCTCGACCATGGCCTTGTTGCGGTATTTCTTCAGCCGCGCCTGCTCGCCCGCCGCCCAAAGCACCGCGAAATCGGGCTCGCCCTTCCTCTGCTCGCGGGCGTGCAGGTCGCGGTCGGCTTCCTTCGCCGCCGAGGCATTGGCCAGCATCGAGCGCGGTGTTTCGAGGCCGATCCGCTTCATCGCCTCGCGGAACTGTTCGCGGTCCTCCGCCATGTCGATAGCTTCGGCTTTCGCCCCGATCATCTCGACGCCGAATTTCTCCAAGACCCCCATCTTGTTGAGCGTGAGCGCTGTATTGAGCGCCGTCTGCCCGCCCATGGTCGGCAGCAGCGCGTCGGGCCGTTCCTTTTCGATGATGCGGGCGACGACCTCGGGCGTGATCGGCTCGATATAGGTGGCGTCGGCCAGGTCCGGATCGGTCATGATGGTCGCCGGATTGGAATTGACCAGGATGATGCGGTAGCCCTCGGCCTTTAGGGCCTTGACCGCCTGGGTCCCCGAATAATCGAATTCGCAGGCCTGGCCGATGATGATCGGTCCTGCCCCGATGATGAGGATGGAGGAAATGTCGGTACGTTTTGGCATTCAGGAACCCGGAGTTGGGCCTCCCTACACAATCGCTCGCGCGAATCCAAGCCTTCCTTGACGGCGACCGTCCAGCCGTGGAATCAGCACTCTGCTTCAAGGGAGCCGACCCATGCGCCTCGCTGACTTCAAAGTCCTGACCTTCGACTGCTATGGAACGCTCATCGACTGGGAAAGCGGCATGGTGGAGGCGCTGAAGCCACTCACCGCGAAGGTGCCCGGTCTCAGCCGCGACCTGATCCTCGAAACCCATGCGCGCCACGAATCATCGCAGCAGCGCTATACCCCGGCCAAGCCCTATCGTGAACTGCTCCCCGTCGTTTACAAGCGCATGGCGGAGGAATGGGGGATCGCCGTCTCGTGGGACGAGTGCCTTGCTTATGGCCGCTCGGTCGGCGACTGGCCGGCCTTCCCCGATTCGGCCGAGGCCCTCACCTATCTCAAGCAGCATTACAAACTGGTCATTCTCTCCAATATCGACAATGCGTCATTCGCGCTCAGCAACAAGCGGCTGGGCGTGAGTTTCGACGCGGTCATCACCGCCGAGGATGTCGGCTCCTACAAGCCGGACTTGCGGAATTTCGAATACCTGTTGGATAAACTCCAGGGCATGGGCATTGCCAGGACAGACATCCTGCACACCGCCGAAAGCCTGTTTCACGATCATGGCCCGGCCAACGAGATGAATCTCGCCTCATGCTGGATCTTCCGCCGCCATGACAAGCAGGGAACGGGCGCCACGGTCACGCCCGCCAAAATGCCCCAAACCGTCTTTCGCTTCACCTCGATGGCGCAGATGGTCGAGGCCCACAAAGCGGGGGGATAAAGTAAGACCCTTTATCCGGCGCGTTCCGCGCCACCTTGCTACAGCGAAGTTTGATATCGGGCCCCGGCACGGGAGAAGGACTAAGGTTCGAGCCGGTAGACCGTGCCGCCGCCGGCGATATAGATCTGGCCGCCGATGCCGATGCCGAAACTGTTGATATTGGCGATCGTTATTCCCAAGGCCGCGTCGCCCGTCGCGGTCTGGGTCGCCACATGCGGGATGAAGCTGCGGAGTTCCCCGTTGCAGCGATCGGCGTAGATATAGCGGCCGCGAAGCGCCGGCAACCCGCCATCGCGGATGATGTAGCCGCCCATGATGGCGCAGCGCCCGCCCGTATGGTCATAGGTGAAGATCGGAAATTTCGGCGCGTCGGGACCGGGCCTCGTCGGATCGAACAGCAGGTTCCCTTCGTATTCGGGCCAGCCGAAATTGACTCCCTTGGCGCCGACGATCGTCATCATGTCGACCTCTTCGGCATTGCGCTGGCCGACATCGCCGATCGAGATGACACTTCCCTGCACCGCGGTGCGCCACGGATTGCGCAGGCCGTAGGCGTAGATTTCATCGCGGCCCGCGATGCCCACATAGGGATTGTCGGGCGGCACCTGGTAGGCCTGGGCTCCCGCCGGCAGCGGATTGATGCGCAGCAGCTTGCCCAGCAATGACTCGAGATTGCGGGCCTCGTTGCCGCCGCTGCCGCCGTCTCCGATGGAAATGAACAGCAGTCCGTCGGGAGTGAAGTGGAGCTGGCCGCCATTGTGGTTTTCCCTCACCGGATGCGGGACCACCAGCACGACGCGGCGCGACGCTGGATCGGCGCGGAGACCGTTCACCGTCGAGCGCCGGAATTCGTCAATCTCGACATCGCCGTCGAGGTTCACGAACATCACGTAGAAGCGCCGCGAACTGTCGTGATCGGGCGGAAAGGCCAGCGACAGAAGTCCCTGCTCGCCGAAGTTCAGGACGAGGGTCGTAATGTCGAGGAAGGGTGTCGGTTTCTTCACTTCGCCGCGCAGCATGATGATACGTCCCGGCTTCTCAACGACGTAAAGCTGGCCCGGCCGGTTGGGGGCGACCCGCACATCGACGGGCGAGGCGAAAGTGCCGATGGGGACGGCGGTGTAGGCCAGAGCGCCGTGGCAAGCGCCCGCCAAGGCGATTGCAGCGACTAAAGCAGTTTTGAAAATGGACACGTTGGGCCTCCTGCGTTATGGGCGGTGCTTGCATCCACGTACGCAAATGCGGACAGTGTGGTCATGCGCAGCACATCCTATAGCGGAATCCGAAAAAATGCCGCCCGAAATCTTGACCCGGTTAACGGCGATCGCGAGGCGCGCATCGCACTGCGGCGGAGGACGGCCGGACCTACTGAAAGGTGAATGACCGGCGGTCTTGCAACTGTTGCAGGTTTGCGCAAGACTCGGTTGCAACAGGCCCCTGGAAAGCCGGTTTTCGGATCTGCATTTCACTTGATTGGAGATGAACACATGCCCGCTGTGATGATCGGACCCGCGATCGTGGTTGTACAGGCTGCAAGCGCTTTCGATCCGCAGGTGGCGGCGAACGGCACACGTTTTACCGTGGTGTGGGAACGGCTGGCCGACGAGTTCCAGGGCGATGTGTTCGCGGTGACCTACGACCATACGGGCAAGAAACTGATCGTGGCCAAGGCGATCGACGAGACGGCGGACACCACGCAATCCTTTGACCCGTCCATTTCCGTCACCGGCAATGGCACAATAGTGGCCGGCCTGGAGTCGATCGGCAACGGCCTGCGCTCCGGGGCGCGTTACGAATTGCTGGGCACGACTGGAAATCCAACCGGTATACCACTCGACCTGAGCCCCAGTCCCCCGCCGGGAGTCCCGCAGAACAGTGGTGCCCTGCCGGTGGTCGCGGGCCTGACAACGGGCCGGTTTCTCGGGGTATGGGCCGATTCCATACCCGATGGCGCGGGCTTCAACCTGGCCCTGCGAGCCAGGGTCGTGGGCTCGCCTTCCGTCGCCGAGAAGACGATCGATGTCGATACCTTCGATAGCAACTCGCTGGGTTCCAACCTGAAGGCCACGGGCCTCACCAGTGGCGGTTTCGCCGTGGCCTGGCGGCGGCCCACCAGCGTCAACACCTACAAGGACGTGCTGCAGTTTTTCAGCAGTACTGGCGCTGTCATTTCGTCCAAGAACCCTGTTCCCCGCATTTTCGGCGTCTTTGGGGACTGGAGCCGTTTCGGCGACCTGGCGTCGCTGCCGGGTGGCGGCGCCGTCTATGCATGGCGCGAGCGCAACCCGAAAGACTTCCGTTCAAGCATCACCACCGGCACCTATATCCAGCGCTACAACGGCGCGGGCAACCCCGTGGGCAATCCGGTCACCGTCAACAACACCACCGAATTTCACACGGATGCGACGGAGAATGTCTCGGTGGCGAGCTTTGCCGACGGGCGGTTCGTGGTGATCTGGAATGAAACCATCGCCCGCGACACTCTGGCTACCTCGCGCGACGTGATAAAGGGGCAGTTGTTCACCGCCGCCGGCCAACCAAGTGGCTTGAATTTCGAAATCGCCACCGATCCCGATTTATCGACCCTGACCGATGTCGATGTCGCGACGCTCGGCACCTCCGGTTTCGTGGCCGTCTATAACCACGACATCGGCGCGGGCCTGCATCAAATCACCGCCCGGATCTACAATGTCAGCACGCCTGGAACAGTCAAGCAGGGCTCGTCCGCTGGCGAGACGCTTGACGGGACGGTCAGCAACGATACGCTGATCGGCCTCGGCGGCAATGACCTGTTGAACGGCTTCAATGGCGATGATCTGCTGGATGGCGGGCCGGGCCGGGATCGGCTGCGGGGGAACAGTGGATCCGACACGGCGCGTTACAATACCGCCGTCAAGGTCGATCTTTCAGGCGTGGTGGCGGCAACCGGCGACGCCATCGGCGATACCTTTCCCAGTGTCGAAAACCTGCAAGGCTCGCCGCAAGCCGATGAATTGCGCGGAACGCCCGAAGCCAACATCATAAAGGCCGGTGGCGGCAATGATTTCATCGATGCCGGCGGCAGGTCCGATCTTCTCAGCGGCCAGGCCGGCAGTGATCGGTTTTATCTCGACAGCGAAGCCGACCTCTCCGACACGATCACCGATTTCGTCTCGGGCATCGACAAACTCGTCATCAAGAGGAGCGGCTTCACCACATTCAGCATTCCGTTCCTGCTGAAATTCGCCAAGGGCGCGAACCTGCCGCCCAATAGCGGCACAACGGCGGGAAGCTTCTTCTTCCACACAACACTGCGCCGCCTTTATTTCGATCATAGCGGTGGATGGTTCGAGTTTGCCAATCTGACCGGCACACCCACCATGGCCGCAGCGGATATCGTGTTTCAGTAGGGGGCCCGGATCGGACGGGTGGAGGTTTCAACCCCGCCGCATGTCTTTCACATGCCGCGCTCCGAACAGCGCCAGTCCCGCGAGGAGGCCCCAGAAGGCCGAGCCTATGCCCGCGACCGTCACCCCTGATGCCGTCACCAGGAAGGTGATGGCGGCGCTTTCGATGTCGCGCGGGTCTTTCAGCATCGCCGCCATGCCGGCCATCAAGGGCGAGAACAGGGCCAGACCGGCGATGGCGGTGATGAGGGCCGCCGGCAATGCGCCCAAGATGCCGATGAAGCTCGCCGCCGCCAGCCCGACGGCGCTGTAGAAAATGAGATAGGGCCAGGCCGCCAGCCAGCGTTTGGCAGGGTCGGGGTGGCAGTCGGGGCCGGTGACCAGTGCCGCGGTGATCGCCGCGAGATTGAACGCATAGCCGCCGAAGGGTGCGAGGATAACGGTGGTCAGGCCGGTGGTGAACAGGATGGGCGGCACCGGCGGCTGGTAGCCGGAGGCCCGCAACACGGCGAAGCCAGGAAGGTTCTGTCCCGCCATGGTGACGAGGTAAAGAGGCAGGCCGAGGCTGAGGATGGTTGCCCAGTCGAAGGCGGGCGTCGCCCATTCGAGGCGGGTCAAGCCGAACTCGAAGGGACCGGTCAGATTGCCGCTGAGGCCCGCCAGCGCCACGCCCAATCCGACAATGACCGGAACGGCATAGAGCGGAAAGCTGAGCCGGAGTGCGAAGAACACCACGATGAGCGGCAGGACCAGCAGCGGCGCGGCTATGGCGGCGCCGGGGACGCCCAGGGCATAGCGGAGCAGGATGCCGGCCAGCATGGCGGCGGCGAGCGGTGCCGGGATGCGTTCAATGGCGCGCGCCAGGGGTCTGATGAAGGCAGTGAGGCACATCAGCGCTCCGGCGGCGAGGAAGGCGCCGAGCGCCTGTTCATAGGGAACCCCTGCCCCGCTAGTGGCGATGAGTGCAGCACCCGGCGTCGACCATGCCGTGATGATCGGCATCCGGGTCCGCCACGACAGGATGAAGGAGGAGACCGCCATGCCGATGCACAGCGCCGCCGCCCACGAGGCCTGCTGCGAGGGTGTCGCTCCGACGGCGCGCGCCGCCTCCATGAGCAGAAGGACGGTGGAGGTAAAGCCCACGACGACGGCGGTGGCCGTCGACGAGACGATGCCGAGCCAGCCGGCGCCGGGTTTGGTTTCGGATGTTTGCACTGGATTCCGCCTCGAAACCTTTTAGGATTCGTTCAGCAAATAGCAAAGGTCCGTACGGCTTGCTTCATCTTTGAGAAATGACAGGATGCTAGGATGCCGTCCATGGCTTCCCGCCCGGAGAGTGACAGTCCGTCCGATCAGCAACTGTTAGCGGTGCTGCGCGCGCTGCCCCATGGCCTGGTGGTCGCCGACGCCACCGGCAGTGTCACGCTGTGCAATCCCCTCGCCATCGAACTGCTTGATCTGCCAAGACAATTCCACCTGACGCCGTATCCGGCCGAAGCTCTCGAGCACTATTTGCACTCCAGCGACCGGCGCCATGATGGCGATGTCATGGAATTCCCGGGCGGACGCTTCGTCAAGCTGACACGGAGTTCGACACCCGCTGGCGGAAATTTTATCCTGATCGAGGATGTGAGCGCGCAGGTGTCGCAGGAGCGCGCCCGGGTTCAGGCCGAATCGGAATACCGGAGCCTGTTCGACAACTCCGTCTATGGCATCTATCGCGACAATCTCGACGGAACGCCGGTCCGCGCCAATCCAGCGCTTGCCGCCCTTAATGGCTATGCCAGCGAAGCGCTCCACATCGAGGCGGTCACCAAGCAGCCGCGAAACTGGTATGTCGACCCGGCCAGAGCCGAAAAGTTCGCCCGGATCATAAAGTCCAAGGGCCGGGTCAAGGACCTGGTCTCGCAAGTCTACCGGCACAGAACCGGTGAGAAACTGTGGATCACCGAGAGCGCCTGGTATGTCCGGGACACGGAGGGCAAACCCATCTTTATCGAGGGCACCCTCCTCGATGCGACCGAACGCATGGCCAACCTCGAGGCCATCGAGCGGCAGGCCAATTTCGACAGCCTGACGGGCGCCGCCAACCGTTTCCGCTTCCTGCGCCGGCTGGACGAAGCGACAAGGCCCGCGATGAAGGACTGCGTCCTTTTCACGATCGACCTCGACCATTTCAAGGAAGTGAACGATAGCGTCGGTCACGCGGCGGGCGATATCATCCTCAAAGACGTCGCGTCGCGGCTGCGGGAGATTGCCGGCGAGACGGGCCTCGTCGCCCGTCTGGGCGGGGATGAATTCGCCATCCTCGATCGTGGCGAGGGCGCCCTGGCGCAATCCGAAGTCAAAGCTGGCCGCATCGTCAAAGCGCTGTGCCAGCCTATCGCCGCCGGTGGGCGCTCCATCACGATCGGCGCCAGCGTCGGTGTCGCGGCGTTTCCCGGCCATGCGGCCAATGCCGAGGACCTGCTGCGCAAGTCCGATCTGGCGTTGTACGAAGTCAAGTCGGCGGGCCGCAACGGCTATCAAATCTACAGTTCCGAACTGCATGCCGTGTTGAAGCGGCAGAAACATCTCGAACGCGAATTGCGGGCGGCGGCGGAGGCCCAAGCGTTCGAACTCCATTACCAGCCAATCGTCGACAGCGCCACGAACCGCGTCACGGGATACGAGGCGCTGATGCGGTGGAACCATCCAACGCTCGGCTCGGTCCCTCCCGACGTTTTTATTCCGATCGCCGAGCGCGCCGGGCTGATGACGCGGCTTGGCGCCTGGGTCATCGGGCGGGCCTGCGAGGATCTGGCGTTGCTGCCGCCGGGCCTTCGCATGGGCATCAATGTGTCGGCCAACCAGTTCCGCTCTCCCGACCTTTTCGATCACATCGCCTCGACCGTGGCGCGAACCGGAATCGACCCCCGCTGCCTGGTATTTGAAATAACCGAATCGGTCCTGGTGTCCAACGCCGATGTGGCGCGCCACCTGCTTGAGCGCCTGCGCTGGCTCGGCGCGCAGATCGCGCTCGACGATTTCGGCACCGGCTATTCGTCGCTCAGCTATCTGCAGAAATTCCCGCTGACGGTGGTCAAGATCGACCGCTCCTTCGCCGCCGGAATGTTCGAGCAGAAAGCCAGCCGGGCCGTCATCCGCGCCATTATGGGGATCGGCCGCGACCTCGATTTCGAAGTCATCGCCGAAGGAGTCGAGACCAAAGAGCAGATTGCCGCTCTGGCCCAACTGGGCTGCCGCTTCATGCAGGGCTACTATTTCGGCAAGGCCCGGCCGTTGAGCGACGTGGTCACGGATCTGGCGCTGAGCCAAATGAACGTGGCCGCGCCGGCCAGACTTCCCTTGGCCTTGGCCCGCTAGGCAGCCTGTTCACAATCCCTTGTCCGGCCTTGTGGCAGACATAATTTGAGCTATGTTGTTTTCACATAGCCGATTGGAATCCGTCATGCCCGCCCGTCATGCCCGCGTCCTGATCCTCGGATCGGGGCCAGCCGGTTATACCGCCGCCATCTATGCCGCCCGCGCCATGCTGAGCCCGCTTCTCATCCAGGGGACGCAGCCCGGCGGGCAACTCACCATCACCACCGATGTCGAGAACTACCCCGGCTTCGCCAAGGTGATCCAGGGGCCGTGGCTGATGGAGGAGATGAAGGCGCAAGCCGAGCATGTCGGCACCGAAGTCGTATCCGACACCATCACCGAGGTGAGACTCAAGGACCGGCCGATCTGGCTCAAGGGCGATTCGGGCGATGTCTATACCTGCGACGCGCTGATCATCGCGACCGGCGCCCAGGCGCGCTGGCTCAACCTGCCGTCGGAGGAGAAGTTCAAGGGCTTCGGCGTCTCGGCCTGCGCCACCTGCGACGGCTTCTTCTATCGCGGCAAGAAGGTTTTGGTGATCGGCGGCGGCAACTCGGCGGTGGAGGAGTCCCTGTTCCTCACCAATTTCGCCAGCGAGGTGACGGTCGTCCATCGCCGCGGCGAATTCCGGGCCGAGCGCATCCTGCAGAACCGGCTGTTCGCGCATCCCAAGATCAAGGTCGTCTGGGACACCGTGCTCGACGATGTGATCGGCACCGAAAACCCCAAGGGGGTCACTGGCGCCCGGCTCAAGAACATCAAGACCGGCGAGATTCGCGAGGTCGAGGCCGACGGCATTTTCGTGGCCATCGGGCATTCCCCGGCGACCCAGCTGTTCGAGGGGCAATTGCCGTTCAGGCCGGGCGGCTATCTCATCACGGAACCCCGCTCGACCCAGACCGCGATCGAGGGCGTCTATGCGGCGGGCGACGTCACCGACGACGTCTACCGCCAGGCGGTGACGGCGGCGGGGCTCGGTTGCATGGCGGCACTCGAGGCGGAGAAATATCTCCATGCCCGGGTCCAGGTGCGCGATGCAGCAGAATAACCATATCGACTGGGACAAACTCCGCATCTTCCATGCGGTGGCCGACGCCGGCAGCTTCACCCATGCGGGGC